>CALGDE010000162.1 GCA_937883785.1 uncultured cyanobacterium | reverse complement strand
CAGGTTCCACTACCACTCCGCCATCCTGACTTCCTCTCCTAATCCTGCAACGCCAAAATTTGTTGTCCTTTAGGGGAAATATGGCGCTTTCCTGAGTTTGCGTCCGCAGAATTATCGGCGATCGCGGAAAACTGGCTGGATTAAGGCAAAATTAGAGCCTATAAGTAAGTTTCATCGTTAGTCGTCCCCACTACCACCTTCCGCCGCCGAAACCATGAGTACCGCTTGCCATATTCTCGTTGAAAACAGCCCGGTCATTATTTATTACAGCCGCAACGGAGCTCCCCAAAAGCTACTGCCGGTTCTGAACCGATTTTTAAAAACCTTTTGGCAAGAACGAGAAAGCCTTGGTGAAAACGTGGATACTCCCGGGTGTTTGGTGGCGCAGATCCTGGTGCGATTTGGCTTTGAAAGCTGCGAAGACGATTTCTCTAACCTGCGGGTGGGTACTGCTTACGACCCTCAGGTGGACTACCTTTATCACGTGGGCGAAGATCATACGGTGACGGTTTGGGTGCCTAAGGCTGAATATCGCGATGACCCCAGCAGTGGATTAGAGGCTTGTAGCGAGCTCAATAGCGTAACTGCTTAGGGGAAGAGATCCGGTTGTTAACGCCGTTTACTGCTTATTAATTGTCGCGCTTTTAATGCGAATAACTAGAGAGGGTTTTGAGTCCTTTGGACGCTCTAGGCGTTATAGTCTAGGCGCTCTATTGCAGGGAATATTAGCTTCAAGGGATGTTGCTTTATGGATCGAATTTACTTGTCAGGAGTACGGTGCTACGGCTACACGGGCTTTTTGCAAGAGGAGAAGGTTTTAGGGCAGTGGTTTGAGGTGGATGCCACCCTATCGGTGGACTTAGCGCCCTCTGGGAAGAGCGATGCCATTGAAGACACGCTGGATTATCGCCAGGCGATCGCCCGTATCCAAGACATTGCCAGCGCCTCAAAGGTGGATTTAATTGAGCACCTGGCACAAAATATCGCCGACGCCCTTCTCGCCCTCGAAAAAGTGCATCAAGTTACCGTGCGCATCACCAAACCCAACCCGCCGATTCCCAACTATATCGGCACCCTGGCTGTGGAAATTACCCGCCCTGCCAGCTTTTCCTAAACTTTTTTTCTAAAGATCACCCCAAAGCTCACCTCCTCACCTATGGTTTCCTCCCAAGACGTTCCCCAGCTTGTCAGCCTTTACACCGATGGTGCCTGTTCCGGCAATCCTGGTCCTGGCGGCTGGGGGGCAGTGGCTTACTTCGATGACAAAAGCTGCCATGAAATTGGCGGGGCAGATCGACAAACCACCAACAATCGCATGGAGCTACAGGCGGCGATCGCTGCCCTCGCTCTATTGGACACCTTTCCCCACCAACAGCCCATCACCCTCCATAGCGACAGCAAATACGTTATCGACGGCATTACTAAATGGATTCGTGGCTGGAAGCGCAAAGGCTGGAAAACCTCCACCGGTAAGGCGGTGCTGAACCAAGACCTGTGGCAAGCGCTGGACCAAGTGAATCAGTCCTGGGTGAACTGGCGGTACGTGCGAGGGCACAGCGGCGACCTTGGCAATGAGCGCTGTGATGCGATCGCCCGAGGATTTTCCACTGGTCATCCGCCCACCCTCCGACGGCAGATCACCACTTCTCCCACAGAAACAAGAAAAACTGAAGACTCCCAATCCCTTTCGTTAAGAGACAATAACCTGCGATCTGGGTCACTACCACCCGTAGAAACCCTTGTTACGGTGGACTCTATCGAGACGACGAAACCCTACGGAAACGGGCTTTCGTCGTCTCAATTATCCTTAACTGATCCTCTGTCGGATTCGGAAGCTATGACGGAAAGCACGGTTATACCGGCCCCTTCTGATACACTCTCTCGCGAAGTACGGGTTGGACATCTACGAAACTTGATTGAAACGTTACGGGTTGCGGATGAGGTGGCCGATAAAGGTTATCTCATCACCAGCGCCGAATTGGCGGACTTAATGGACGTCAATGCCAGCGCCGTAACCAGTCGTGGCGACAATTGGGTATGGCGCAATTGGGTTGTTACCCGCATGCGTCGAGAGGGGAATCAAATTCTCTGGCAGTTGGAGCGCATTGAGGATGTGGCCTAAGTTGCCTTGGTTGAGCTTTTTTTTATAAGTCCCTTTTTATAAACCCTTTCTTACTGATTTCGTGAATTTAACGAACCTAGTAAAGGAAAAGGCTACCCACCTAGGCTTTCATCGGGTGGGCATTGCTGCCGTGGATCCCCACAATCCCGAGACCCCAGGACACCAGGGGCTACAAAATTGGCTCAGCCAAGGCTATCAGGCAAAAATGGGCTGGATGGGTGACCCCCGTCGTCAACAGGTTCAAAAGGTAATGCCTGAGGTGCGATCGCTAATTTGCGTTGCCCTTAATTACTACACTGAGCATCCCCACTCTCAGGACCCCAACCACGGTAAAATTTCTCGCTATGGCTGGGGGCGCGACTATCACAAAGTCTTAGGACGCCGCCTAAAAGCCCTAAGTCTTTGGCTGACGGAAGAACACAACGCCACCTGTCGCTGGTACGTTGATACCGGTCCCGTTTCGGAAAAAGCTTGGGCAGAGCGGGCGGGTATTGGCTGGATTGGGAAACATGGCAACGTCATCACCCGCACCCACGCTTCTTGGGTGTTTCTGGGGGAAGTGTTGACGGATCTGGAGTTAGATTCTGATAAACCCCACACGGCTCACTGTGGCAACTGCGTAAAATGCCTAGACGCGTGTCCCACTGACGCCATCACCCAGCCTTACGTGGTGGACGCGAACCGCTGCATCGCTTACCACACCATCGAAAACCGCGATGAAGAGCTGCCTGAGGCGATCGCCCAAAACCTCAACAACTGGGTAGCGGGCTGCGACATTTGCCAAGACGTATGCCCCTGGAACCAGTTCTACTCCGTTCCCACCGATATTCCTGACTTTCAACCCTACCCCCAAAACATCGCCCCCTCCCTATCCCACCTTGCCACCCTAAGCCAGGAACAATGGGACGAACAATTTCGCGCCTCCGCCCTCCGCCGCATTAAGCCCACCATGTGGCAGCGCAACGCTAGAGCCAACCAGCAAAATCAAGAAGAAAAAACATCAAACAATAAAAACCGGTAAGGCAATAACTCCCCACCGGTCTCAAATTATTCTCTTGGAGCTGAAGCATTACACAGTGCCTCAGCTTACGTTGCAGGTATTCGCTCCGTTTAAACCAGGGTTTAAACCACTGCGGCAACTTTCTCAGTTTGAGTCAAACGCTCGTAGGTGGAGCGCATCTTCAAGCCGGTCAGCACCTGGAACAAACCAGAACCGTTGTTAGAACCGGGATACTCACGGTGCTTAATTAACAGCTCAGTCATCTCGCCAGAATACTTCGTGGATAGATTGCTGAGGTGCTGCTCCACGTAAATCAGCTCATCTAGATTCTCGAACTGACCATCCACTTCCAAGATAGATACACTGTTGCCGTAGTACTCCTCAGGACCGTAGAACATACGCAATCCAGGGTAGGAACAGGTCAACTTGCGACCGCAAGGAGTCCACTTAATCGTGGAACCTTCGTCAAACAAGAATGCCGGGGAGAAACCTTCCACGCCTTCACGCTGGATCATCCGTACACGCAAGATCTTACGCTCTTTGTCGTCTTTGATAAGCTCAGTGGGCAAAATCTGTAGCACCACATCAGCATGGGTTTTCTGCGGGTCAATATATGCCTGGAAATCAGGGCGACGAGCCTCAATAGAAGCCAATACGTCTTCGTAGGTGTGACCCCGCTCAGCCATATCACGCTGGATCTTCCAGGCAATTTTCACTTCATCGCTGATGTCTAGGTAAACACTGAAGTCCAGTAGACCACGCACGCGCTCGTCGAATAGAGGGTGCAGCCCTTCAATCACAATAACTTTGTTGGGATCAATGCGCTCGGGAGGATCAAGTTCGCCAGTTTCGTGGTTATAAATTGGCTTATCAATAGGATTTCCTTCCTTAAGGTCCTTGATCTGCTCGTACATTAGATCAAAGTTATTTGCCTTGGGATCAAGGGCTGTTACGCCGGCTGCCTTACGACCTTTGCGATCAAGGCTGTGGTAATCGTCTAAGCAGATCACCGTCATAAACTGCTCGCCAAATAAGTCGGCTAGGCGGCGTAGGAAAGTAGATTTGCCGCACCCGGAGTCTCCGGCTACACCAATTAAAACGACGCGATCAGGCTTACTGGTCATAAGTTCCCTCTATGCAATGATAATGTTGACTAATCCTTACAGTGATTTCAGAGGCGATCGCCACAGAGGTGAAATCGAAGCCTTACAAATCTGCAAGGACAACAAAAACATCTTCCGCAACAGTCTTTGCAGCATCACCGGCTCTCGCGCAAGGTTGTCATCAACCCAAATTGCTGAATGCCGCAAATCATTGCACAGTCTAAAAAGCTTCTGAAGGGCAATGAGTGCTCTTTAGGATTAAGGATTGTTCACTCCTACTGAGTCCCAAGTAGAGTATCAAGACCTTGCCATCTGATGCAAGCACTTCACTCAAGGACAAAAATCCTTAAACACAGCAAAATTCTTCCATCCTCAACAGAGCCCCGCTGGGCTTTCCAATACTTTCGTTAACCTATTTATCAAAGCTTTTGAAATTGGCAAGGCGCAAAATTTTTATTACGGCAAAGTAACACTTTGGCGGCGACAAAATCACAATCTTGAAACGCACAAGTATTATGGGGCGGGCGATCCCCCCGTAGTGGCCCCCTACAAATGAGCAATTGATGGAGGCCGATCAACACTAGTGCCTAAGGGATACTAGTGGTAGAAAGCTAGTCAGCTATCACTGCAAAAACCTACGAAACGTTCTTGTGGGAGAGTTAGCTGATCTAGAGAGGTTTTACCTTAAAGTCTGCCCGCCCCATTAGGTGTTTTGGGCCAGGGTTGCCCTATTGGTAGGATCTTCTATACCTTTAAAAAGCCTTTGAACTGTTGGAGAGCATTAGCAAGTATGTATAGTACCAGCGCCATTGGGAACACTAACGGTGAAACTGCTGGCAACCGTATGTTCCGATATGAAGTCAGCGGCCTTCGCGCCAATGGTGTATCCCAAACCCCCGTTCGCCAGAGTGGCAGCGTATTTTTTACCGTTCCCTACAATCGTATGGTTGCCGAAATGCGGCGCATTACCCGCCTTGGGGGGAAGATCTTAAGCATCACCCCTGTGGGTGAGGGGGCTGCCCAGCCGGCAGCTTCCGCAATGGCATCCAGCTCAAACGCTGCTGATTCCGCTGTGGCCTCAAGCAATGGTGCACCAGCAAAGGGGGCGGCTAAAGCGAAAAAGAAAAAGCCCGGCGCTGACGTACCTAGCAATATTTACAAGCCCAAGAATCCTTACATTGGCAAGTGCATGTCCAACGATTCCCTGGTGGGCGAAGGGGGATCCGGCATCGTTCAACACCTAACCTTCGATATTTCTGAAGGGGATCTGGAATATGTTGAAGGGCAAAGTATTGGCATCATCGCCCCCGGTGAGGATGATCGTGGTCGTGCCCACAAGGTACGCCTGTACTCGATCGCCTCAACTCGCCATGGCGACAACGTAGATGACAAAACTGTATCCCTCTGTGTTCGTCAGCTTGAGTACGACGATCCCGACACTGGTGAGCACGTTTACGGCACCTGCTCCACTCACCTGTGCGGTTTGAAGCCTGGTGACGATGTGGCGATTACGGGTCCCGTGGGTAAGGAAATGCTGCTGCCCGACGATACCAAAGCCAACATCATTATGTTAGGCACCGGTACCGGTATTGCGCCGTTCCGCGCATTCCTGTGGCGCATGTTTAAGGAGAACAATCCCGGGTACAAGTTTGACGGGCTAGCTTGGTTGTTCTTCGGCATCCCTTACTCCGCCAATATCCTGTATAAGGATGACCTGGAGAAGATGCAGGCTGAGAATCCTGACAATATGCGCTTGACCTATGCGATCTCCCGGGAGCAGAAAACTGAGTCCGGCGGCAAGATGTACATTCAGGAGCGTATTAAAGAGGCTGCCGATGAGCTGTGGGGGCTGATTCAAAAGCCTGAGACTCATCTGTATATGTGCGGCTTGCGCGGAATGGAAGCCGGTGTGGATGAAGGTATGACCGCTGCTGCGGGTAAATTCGGCGTGGATTGGAAAGAATACCGCCGTCAGCTCAAGAAGGAGCACCGCTGGCACGTTGAAGTGTACTAAACCCGCATTTTGTGGAGGGTGCGTGCAAACGCACCTTTGAGGTTTGTCCAACACTGAAACCCGTCTGACCTAAAAAAATCCCGAGGGGACATTATTGCTTCCCTCGGGATTTTTTATGGAATGTTATTGTCAGCGGTGCGCCAGCAGGCGCCCTACGTTTTTTCCCTTGTATGAGGTGGAGAGCTACAGTTGACCGCGGATCTCTTCGACGATGCCATCCTTTAGAAGCACTTCAACCTGCATTTTTTCGATTAGGTTGTCGCCCTTTTTTAAGGTGAAGAAGCTGTCCATTTGTCCTTGGCTAACTTCCTGATCTAGCTCTAAACCTTGAATCTGGTTGAGCTGTTGCAGTAGCTGGTTCTTCTGGTTGAGCATTTTGTTTTTTTGCTCATTTACTTGCCCCTGCACGTTTTCAATTTGCCGCTGCACTTCAGCGCTGGGGGGCTGCACGCTTTGTTTTTGGATTTGGGCGATCGCCTGTTGTCCCTGGGTTTCGAGGGACTGCATTTGTCGGTCAATCTTGCTCACCTGGGTTTGCAGCTCGGCTTGGGCCTGCTCTTTCCACTGGGGAGTGACTACGGACTTAATGGTAATTGGGCGTTTTAGCTGCAATGAACCTTGATCGACATCCATAGGAGACAGTAATTACTTCTTATTTTTAGGTTTCCAAGGTGGGGGCACCGGAACGGGAGAGCGCTACTGAACCCTAAAGTTCAGGGATCCCCTGTCATTTAGATTTCCACCGTAGGCGATGCTATCAGGATGCCCCAAACATCCCGTCAATCATATCGCGGTAGTGGTCGGTCACACGGGGGCGGCGAATTTTCAGGGTTTGGGTAAGTTGGCCGTTTTCCTGGGAAAAGCCGTCGGCGAGCAAGCGGAAAGGACCAATGCGTTCCTCTGCTTTGTAGCTAGGGCGATTTCTAAGTTCCCGATTTAGCTCATTGCGGAATAGGGTTTCTAAACCGGGATCTAGGGCGATCGCCCCATTGCCATTGGTGCTCCACTGGGGCACAGGCACCCCCTGGGCTCGCAAATTAATTTCAACGGCTTCGCGATTGGGGACAATTAGGGCACCCAATACCTTCTGATCCTGCCCCACCAGCATAATTTGGTCCACAAAGACGCTGCGGGCGCAGGCATCCTCAATGGGCTGGGGTTCGATATTCTCACCGTTGGTTAGGACGATGGTGTCCTTGGCGCGCCCAGTAATAATTAAATCGCCATTGGGGAAAAGCTGACCAATATCGCCGGTATCAAACCAGCCGTCGGGGTTGATCGCCTTTTGGGTGGCCGTTGGATTTTGATAGTAGCCGCCCATTACCTGGGGACCTCGAGCCAGCACCAAGCCGCGATCGCCAATGGGCAGTGGCTGGCGGGAGCCGAGATCCACCACCTGTAGCTCAGTTTTAGGAATGGGAGCGCCGGAGGATCCGCGCCGGTTAAACCACAGACGGCGAGCGGTAAGCACCGGAGCCGTTTCCGTTAGTCCATAGCCCACCAGCACTTTGATATCGACAATTTCGAAAAATAGCTCTAGGTGAGGCGCCAGGGCACCACCGCCGCTGATGGCGTAGCGGAATTTTCCGCCGGTGGCTTGGCGGATCGTTTTGTAAATTAGGCGATCGCCCAACTTATGCAAGGGCCAAAACGCGGCGGCTTTAATGGAACTCCAAAAACGCATTAGCCCAGATGCTGGCTGGGTGCTGAGCTCCAATCCCTGGGCTTTGCGCTTAGCCAAGATATGTTTTTCACTGAAGCCGAGGAAAGTTTTCACCAGGTTTTGTTTCTTGGCGGGCTGGGATCGCAACTGTTTTTGCACCCCTTCGTAAATGGACTCCCACAGGCGCGGCACCGCCAGCATATAAAAGGGCTGGTGGGTTTTAAAGTCGGCTTTAATGGAGCGCAAATTGGTGTATACCAGCTTGCAACCTTGGGATGCCAAATAGTAGTCGCCGGCTCGCCCGAAGGAGTGCCACGTGGGCAAAATCGTCAGGGCTGGATCGCCGGGATAGGGAGCGGCCACCGATCCCAGGCTGGTCATTTGGTGCATCAAATTGCCGTGGGACAGCATTACCCCTTTCGGCTTTCCGGTGGTACCGGAGGTGTAAATCAGCGTCGCCAGGGTGTCGTAGGTGAAGATGGGGGCTTTAAAAGGGGCCGTTTTTCCCCGTTCTAGAACGTCCTCGTAGATAAGCAGGGGCACTGATTCGGGTAGGGTTGCGGGGCGATCGCTCCCATCGGTTGCCAATTCCCCGGTCAAAATCACAATGGCGTCGAAGGGTTGGGATTGGTGCAGCTCCGCCAAGGGACTCCCCAGTCGCTTCAGCAGCTTTGTGTGCTCTAAAATCACCAGCCGCGATCCACTGTGCTGAATGATATACCGCAACTCCTCCGTTTCCGCTTGGGCACTGCGCACCGCATTAGCCAGCCCCGCCGTCATCATCCCCTGGTCTGCCACAAACCATCGGGCGCAATTATCCGCAATTAACGCTGCCCTGGGGGGAATAGTTAGACTTGCCTCCGTTGTGGGCTGCCATGCGTCGTCGGGGATCAAACTTTGCAGCCCAGCGGCAAACTGTTGCAGCAGCGCTCCCAGCTCTTGGAACGTTAGCTCTACGTTGGGCTTGCTGTGGCGATCGCATAGGGCCGTCAAGTTGCCAAAATTCTTAGCTGCCCGCGTCCAAATTTCCGGCAGCCCCGCCAAATCGGTGTAGTCAACAAGGCGCTGAAAATTTTCCTGCTCTTGGGAGACGAGTTGGTGGGAAACGGTTATAGCCATTTTTATAGCCACTAAAAAAGAAAGGATGCAACGGTGAAAAAACAAACCGGTTGATTGCTCAAAGCATATCAACCGCCCATATCTAGCCTAGACAACGATTCACCGAAAGCAACAAAATCACCAGCCACCTTCGCGATCGCACCGTGCCAAAGTGTCAAGTGGTCCAGAGAAGCAATTGACGTCGTTCACAGCAGAAGCACAGGCTTGTTTACCTACCCCTCAGTCCATCCGTGGTAAGAGGGAAAGCCGATGCAACGTTTATTTCAGGTCTCAAACAACATATGTTGCGCAAGTTCTGTCGAATTAGACCTCTTGCACGAATCCTCGTCCTCACCCTAAATCCCTCTCCCCAGGGAGAGGGACTTTAGACAAGTCCGTTTTTTCCTTATTCTTGCTCCCCTTCTCCTCAGAGAGAAGCATGTTCTGGAGGTGGTCGCAGGGGGGCTGGGGGATGAGGATTGCCAACATTTTTTATTCGTGCAAGAGGTCTATTGACTTGATTAACAAAAAGGCAAATAAAAAAGGAGACGGCATATTGCCACCTCCCCTTGGGACTTCTTTGGAGCTCAATTTATCAGGACTTACTGTCGGAATGTAATTGTCACTAACTAGAGTCCTATGGATTTTCTCCGCCGATCTTGTCAGAGCATTAATCTAAATCGAAGCCAACAGATACACCTCATTTTCCACAGCTTCAAGGTGAAGCTTTCTTGTTAAGCCTCTCTGGATGAGGCTTACACACTGCGCTAGTTAAGCAGAAGCTTCAGCTAGCTGCTCGTTCTTACGACGGCGGGACACGGCAAAGGCGCCGCCGACCAAACCTAGTCCCAACAAAGCAGTGGGCTCAGGCACTGCCTCCGTGTCTAGGGCATTAGTGTCAAACCAGGCTGCGTTGGAGGAGAAGCTGGTGACCTCACCATCTCCGTTGTAGCTAACGCTCGTATCATACCCAGCGTGGAACCAAATGCCCACCTGCTCAGCGAAAGCTACGCCTTTCCAGTCCGGATCGATGTCGGTCCGTGCATTAATGTCTGCCGCGTCAAGGGAGAAGCTAAGGGAAGACTCGCCGTTGCCGCTGGCGTAGCTCATATCCCAGGTTCCCAGATAGTTATCCGAGTTCGTGGACCAGCTATTGGAGCGATTCTGCCCGTTGTAGGCATAACCGGTGGCAGTGTTATTCACACCGTCGAGGTAAAAGATGGCATATTCTTCACCTTGTCCTTTAGGGTTAGGGCCATCGCTAATTACGACCCAGCCGCCGTCAATCGTTTTGCCGTTCTTATCAGAAAAAGATGCGGAGAAAGTGAATTCGTCCGTGATGTCGTCAAAGGTAGTGCTGACTGACTCGTAATAACCCTTGCTGTGGTTAACCGAAATATGCTGATTTCTGCCGGTTACTGCGCTTTTACCTTGGGAGCCGCCGCCGTCAGCTTTTTCCCAGTCAAATTTGAAGGTGGTGGCGCTTGCTTGTCCAGCTAGGCTCAGGGCTAAGCCGCCCGCGATCGCTGCTGAAGTAATTAATGAGAGAGCTTTCATAACTTGATAAAACTGTGTCAAGTGGTGTGTGACCTAATACTAGCCAGATTGCTCCGAGAAGTCTGTAAAGATACGGTCAAGATTATCGGAAAGATTCGAGAAAAAACTTAGAAACGTTCGATTTTTAGACCGCAGCTTTATGCCATCTTCACATAGGGTTTTTGCCCTGGGAATTTCCAGGTTTTTTCAAGGGATTTCAAGGGGCTCAAAGCCAGATTGGGGTTGCGATCGCTCCACCTTGAAACAGGAAACTATACATCACGCTCAATTTGGATGAGTTAGAGCTCAGAATTTAATTAGTTTATTTCGTCGGTTTTTAGCTTATTCAGTTGGTTTTTATTAGAGAAAAGGGTAAAAAACGGGGAAATAGCGAAAGGCAAATCTCCCCGAAAACAAACCACTTGACCCTTGGTATTTAACTTTTGGCATGTGGCTTTTCAGAGCCAAGCCTATAGTCTCCAACCGTCCGTCATTATTGCCAGCAAGATCGTACTGTCACAGAGGCTCAAATCCCACTTGGTGAGATTTTCGTGTCCTCGTATCAACATGAACTAGGGTCGAAAAGCCCCTTGATTTTTTTGCCCTAGGCACTTAGATAGGCATTTGAGCAGGATCAAAGCTAGTAGATACACCACATCTTCCGGCGCTTTATTTTTCCTGGTCCCAACCAGTGCCGTCTGCCCAGCAGAGGTAGAGGCTGTCAAGGGCGCATCATAGGCAGGACATTAATGTTCTAAACCAAGAAGTTCCTAGAGCAAAGGCGGGAAAGAACAGGACTTATGCCAAGTCAGCTCCCTCAGTTGCAATGGAACCATCCTTGCGACGACGGGAAACGGCAAAGGCGCCGCCCACCAAACCTAGTCCCAACAGAGCAGTGGGCTCGGGTACTGCTTCAGGAACTACTTCTGTGTCTAAGGCGATCGTGTCATACCACTTCGCCTGGGAGCTGAAGCTCGTTACATCGCCAGTATTGGAATCGTAGGTCACGTTGGTGTTGCGTCCAGCGTGGAACCAAATGCCCACTTGCTCGCCAAAAGTGAGTCCTTTCCAGTTGTTGCCAATATCGGTCCGTGCGTTGATTTCGGTGGCATCGATGGAGAAGTTGAAGGAGCTCTTACCACTCTCATTCTCGTAGTTCATGATGCCTTCCCAAGAACCCAATAGCTCATTGGTTCTGAAGCTGTTGGCGTTGTTTTGACCGTTATAGGCATAGGCCGTGACGCGATCGTTTACTGCATCTAAATAAAGAATCGCGAATTCTTTGTCGTGCTTCTTAGGGTTAGGACCGTCACTGATTACGACCCAGCCTCCATCGATCGCATTACCTTTATTAGTGAAATCGGCAGAGAACGTGAACTCATCAGTTACATCGTTAAAGGTGGTGTTGATGGAATCGTAAGAACCGACGCCATGATTAACCCAAAGTTTTTGAGCCTTACCGTCGACCTCGCTTTTGCCTAGGTTGGTGCCATCGGCCTTTTCCCAGTCAAACTTAAAGGTGGTAGCGCTTGCTTGTCCTGCTAGTGTGAAGGCTAGACTGCTAGCCACGGCTGCTGAAGTGAGTACAGAGAGAATTTTCATCTTTTTAGGAAGATTGTGGTGGTGTATGTCCTAATGCTATTGATGAACCCCCCAAAAGTCCGTAAAGATACGCTCAAGTTTTCTATGAACTTCACTCCATAAAAGTATTTTTTAAATAATCGCTTTATAGGTCCTTTAAAAAATCAGTTTCGTATGAAATAACTTCAAAATTTCTGATTGTTTTCCGGATTCAATAGATGGCTGTTTGTAAGGTTTGAATTTGGTGATTGTTTGTTCTGTTGAAAATCGCCACTATTACGGTTGTGCCAAGGGCAAAATCATAATTTCTGACATCGGGGACAATGGTAACAGCGGCGTCCAGCAAAAGTAGATTTGATGATGGTTTCTCCGCATACGTAGCAAGGCTGGTTTTTACGTGCAAAGACCCAGTGGCGATAGTGGGACTTTCGTGCCCCCTGAGCTTTAAGCTGTTCTGCCCGCTTTAGGTCATTGGTGATTCCACCGGTTTTATAGGATTGCTCAGGAACAGAAATCATCAGTTTTACGAGGCTTTTTAGCTCTTCTTTGGTGCAATCGACTGGGCGGCGACTGGGATGGAGCTTGGCTAGAAATAAAATTTCGCTTCTTAAATAATTGCCAATTCCGCACACCATCTTTTGATCAAGTAGTGAGCCACAGAGTTGTCGCCGTTTGTGTTTTTCTAATTGTTTTATCAGGCGATTGCTGAGGGTGCGCTTTTGAGTCCTTTTATTCATCACATCCGGACCAAGCCCCCCCAAGAAAGAGTGATTTTTAATTCCTTTTTTATCCAGCACTTCAATAGATGAGGCACTGTAGAGAAGCGCCATTTTTTCATCGCCGTGGATGGCTAAACGAAGCTGGCGGCGGGTTTGGGGAAAGTTGTTTTTTTTGCGGATCATCCACACGCCGTAAAGCTGGTTGTGGCTGTAGATGCTGAGTCCGTTGTCGAAGTGGGTGAGCATGGCTTTGCCTCGGGTTTCCACTTCTAGCACTCGCTGCCCGATGAGGTCTGATTCGTAGGATTGGAGGTGGTCGAAGGCGAATTGTACGTCTTCGATAAGGGGACCGGCGATCGCCCGTTCAATACGATCAGCAGCGCGGCGGATTTCTGGACCTTCTGGCATGGGTAAACCCTCTAAAATTTGAGCGAGGACACTCTGGAAATCTCGCTTAGAATTGGGACAGCGGGAATAGTTGTAACGGTTTTCTATTATTCCTTTTTGTCCGCTTATTATCTTCCCCTGTCGCCATGAGACCTAGCCGCTGGGCGATCGCCCCCGCTACTCCAGAGATCACTGAGGCTATTGCCAACGAAACAGGTTTGTCGCCGTTGTTGGCTCAGGTGCTGGTGAATCGCGGGGTGGAGTCGGTGGATGCAGCCCAGGTGTTTTTGGATCCGGATTTGGTGCAGTTGCCTAATCCCATTGCCGTGTTTGAACCGTTGACGTTGACCTTGGAGTTGCTGGAAAAGGCGATCGCCGAGAATACCCGCATTGGCATTTGTGGGGATTACGATGCTGACGGGATGACCAGTACGGCGTTGTTGCTGCGGGCGCTGCGGACCATGGGGGCGAACGTTTGCCACGCCATTCCTAGCCGAATGAAGGATGGCTATGGGATTAATCGGCGCATTGTGGATGAGCTTTTCGACGACGGTGTGCGGTTGATTTTGACCGTGGATAACGGCATCGCGGCGGTGGATCCGGTGGCTTATGCTCGCGATCTCGGGATGACGGTGATTTTGACGGACCACCACGATATTCCCCCCGAAATTCCGCCGGCCAATGCGATTTTAAATCCGAAGCTAATCGATGAAGAGTCGCCCTATCGCGGTTTGGCAGGGGTGGGTGTGGCGTATATTTTGGCGGTTTCGTTGGGGCATCGGCTGGGATTTAACCAGATTTGGCGACCACTGTTGGAGCTGTTTACCTTAGGGACGATCGCCGATTTAGCGCCGCTGACGGGCGTTAACCGCCGGTGGGTAAAGCGGGGCTTAGAATTGTTGCCCTATTCCGCCATTCCCGGCGTGCGGGCATTGCAGCAGGTGACCGGGTTGGCGGTGGGGGAGGCTGGCAATAACGGCAATGGAAATGGGAACGGCGCTAGCATCAGTGCCAATGGCAGCGGGACGAATAATGGCGCGGCGAAAACGTTGAAACCGGAGGCGATTGGGTTTCGGTTGGGACCGCGAATTAACGCAGTAGGGCGGCTGGATGATCCTCAAATTGTTATTGACCTGTTGACCACGGATGATGCGGGGGTGGCTCTGGAGCGGGCGATGCAGTGTGAGGATATTAATCAGCAGCGCCAGGCGTTGTGTCGGCAAATTGAGGAGGAGGCGATCGCCTGGGTGGAGCGTCAGGCGGTGGATTTGCGCGATCAGCGGGTATTGGTGGTGGTGCAGCCCGGTTGGCATCACGGGGTAATTGGCATTGTGGCGTCGCGGTTGGTGGAGCGCTACGGTGCGCCGGTATTTATTGGCACCTTTGAGCCGGAGGAGCCGGATAAGATTCGCGGGTCGGCGCGGGGAATTCCAGAATTTAATGTATTTGATGCGCTCCATTATGCCGGGGACTTGCTGGGCAAGTTTGGTGGGCATCCGGCAGCGGGAGGCTTCTCTATGGATGCGGCGAACCTGGGGGAATTTATCCAGCGCCTGAGTGAGTTTGCGTGCAAAACCCTGGAAGCTGAGTACATTCAACCGTTGGTGGCGGCGGATGTGCAGGCGGCGATCGCCCAGGTGGATGAGGAATTATTTAGCCAAATCGATATGCTGCACCCCTGCGGCATTGGCAATCGGGAGCCGGTATTTTGGACGCCAGCTATGCAAGTGTTAGGGCAGCGAAAAATCGGCAAAGACCGCAGCCATTTGAAGTGCACCCTAAGCGACGGCACTGGGCAAATTGAGGCGATCGCCTGGCGACGGGGGGATGATTTTCCGCTGCCGGAGTGGGTGGATGTGGCGTATCGGCTTACGGAAAACGAATGGCAGGGCAACGTCACCATTGAGCTAAATGTGGTGGGTTTTCGACCGGCGGAAGCACCGGCACCGGCAGCGAAGGTGAATCAACCGGTGGCGATTCAGTATGGGGACCGCACCTATGTGTGTGGCTATTGGCAGCGGGATGGGGCGTGGGAATTACGCATCCGCAATGAGGAGGGCAATATTTTGGCGGCGGTGGAAGGGGCGTCGGAAGGACTGCTGGGGCGATCGCGGGAGGAGGCGAAGGCGATCGACTTGACTAAGCCATTTTTCCGGGGGCTGATTGAAGAGGCAAAGGCTGCGTTGGATTAAGGCTAGGACAATAAGCTTATGACTGCATTGGAAAAGTTGCGAGAAAAACGCGGGGAGATTTTGCAGATTGCTGAGCGCCACGGAGCGTTTAACGTGCGGGTGTTTGGGTCGGTGGCTCGGGGGGAAGAAACCCAGAATAGCGATGTGGATTTTTTGATTGATTATGATTTGGAGCGGGTTAGTCCTTGGTTTCCGGTGCGGCTGATTCGCGATTTAGAAACTGCACTGGAGTTGCCGGTGGATGTGGTGACGGTTCAGGGGCTGAAAGCGCAAATTCGAGATGAAGTGCTGCGTGAGGCGGTGCGGTTGTGAGGGAGGATCGCGAGCGATTGCAAGATATGGCGGAGGCGATCGCCCAGGTGGAACGATATGCGGTGCGGGGTAAGGCGGAGTTTTTGGACAATGAGCTAATCCAGACCTGGGTGTTGTTTCATTTACAGGTGATTGGGGAGGCAGCGAGGTCCCTAACGGAACAAACTCGCAGTGCTTATTCTGAGGTGGAATGGCGGGATATTATCGATTTCCGAAATTTATTGGTGCACGAATATTTTCGAGTGGACCTGGAGCTGGTGTGGGCGATCGTGGCTCAGGAGCTTCCGATCTTGAAAGATCAAGTGGATAGGATATTGGCTAATCGGTAGGGGCTGAGATCGCTATCCGAAAACTGACGAAGACAGCAGAATAGCTCCTAGTTATTAGATTGGAACAACAAAATTTCGGCGCAGGCTTGTTTAGCTACTAACTACTCCCTTTTCTTTCGTTGCATGTCATCCAATAAATCCGCTTCAGAACCTCAGCTTATCCAACTGGAAAGACTTCCACTCTGGCGTATCATGGCTGCCTGTGATCTTTTGTGCATGCACTTTGGCAAGCGGCGGGAAGTACCAATTAGGTTCCCAAAGCACAGGCGCGGTCAGAAAGAAACTGTGGGGGACTTTGCCTTGCACATAAATATTCCATGGCGGTTCCATCGCAACCACTCCATATGGGTCGGTAGTCAGGACATGTATTATTGTGCCGATCCTAATGAGAGCTATGACTGGGAAAATAGATGTAAACGTCGGTTTGACGTGTACGCCCAATCGTTAAATCATGCTCTTGATTCTAATGATTTTGTTGTGGAACGGGTGTTGCTGGACGAAGCATTTGGATTCAGACTTGAACTGTCTCAGGGACTTATCTTTGACGCCATGCCAAACGTTTCTACCCACACAGAAGGCAAAGAGTTTTGGCGTCTCTTTACACCAGCGACAGATGGAGATCATTTGGTGGTTGGAACAGAGAGGGACCACATACCTAATCCTGGATTCAAAGATGCTGGATCAAAAATTGCAGACATCTAGGATAAGTGACACCTACCCCAGGTATTTGAGCTGACGAACTGTTATGGTTTATATCCCCACTAAGCAGCTAACAGTTGAGCAGTTTATTGCCCAGTATGGCGATGACTTGCGCTACGAATTAGCGGATGGAGAATTAGTAGATATGGAGCCCACCGGTCCCCATGAAGCCGTGAGTGGCAAGGTGGCGGCTCGGTTGATTCTGGCGATCGCCCAAGCAAACCACCCGTGGCTAATTCCCCGCACCTGCCTGATCCAACCCGAACTATCCACAGCCACCGCTCGCCGACCAGATGTAATTGTTCTGGATGAAACTGAGTTGAGCGAAGAGCCACTGTGGCAGCGTCAATCGATTATTTCCAGCGCCAAAAGCATCAAGCTGGTAGTGGAAGTGGTTAGCACCAATTGGGAAAACGACTACGCCCGAAAAGTGGAAGAATATGCAAACTTCGGGATTCCTGAGTATTGGATTGTGGATTTTCGAGGACTAGGCGGCACCGCATTTATCGGTCGCCCCAAGCAGCCGACGTTTATCGTTGCCACCCTCGACGGCTACGACTACAACCAGGTGCAATATCGCCTCGGTCAGCCAAGCCAGTCCCCACTATTTCCAGAATTATCGTTGCAGCTTGACGACCTAATGCCGCGCTAAGCTTCGCCTCGCTTGACCTGGCGCAGACAGGCAGAGTTTCCGGCAGTGCAATAGGGGCATAACGCGATTAGGACAGTACCGGTTTTATTGACCTTTTGATAAATGCGGTGGAGTCAGAAAATTGCTGAAATCACCACCAATTTTGAATTCGAGCTGAAGGTAATCAACATACAACTTTAATAATCGGTATTTCTACAGATTTGTGAGGCTAAATTGGTAGCGCGAATCAACAGCATCACACCGTTCCTATGCATCAATATCCCCTGCACCTTAAATTTACCTGGTCCTTTGCCCAGCAGATTTTTCTTACAGATGACTCTGATGAGCTGCTATTTTGCATCCGTCAAAAGATGTTCAAGCTGAAAGAAGTAATTGGCGTTTTTAGTGACAAGGAGCGATCGCAACTCAAGTACGAAATCAAAGCAGATCGCATCATTGATTTCTCCGCTCGCTATAACTTTACCGACAGTGCTGGGCGGGATATTGGTGCCGTAAAGCGTCGGGGATTGCGCTCAATTTGGCGGGCTCGCTACGATATTTTTAACGGCGATGAAATTGTTTATACCATTACCGAAAAAAATCCCTGGGTAAAAATTGCAGACGCTCTTTTTGCCGAAATTCCAATTGTCGGGTTATTCACGGGCTTTGTTTTTAACCCGGTTTATCAAGTACATCGTTCCACCGATGAAGGACATATTGTGATGTTGCTGGAGAAAAAACCATCCTTTTTCTCCCGAATATTCACCATTAAAATGCTCGATAAACTAGAAGAATACGACGAAGAAAAAGTACTGTTGAGCATGATTATGATGCTTCTACTAGAGAAAGCACGAGGCTAAATTCGATTTATATTGACTCGAATTAAACATGTGACGTTAATGAGCACTGAGGGAAGTTGAAGCGCGGATGGAAGTTTACACCAGACTCTCTGCGATGTAGACGCTGCGTGAACGACGACCCTCTGCTTTCATTAAATTAAAGAAAGCCAATCCTTTCGCCACGAATATCCAAAGGGCTACGTTTATGCCATGGTTGGCGGTAGTTTAGAGTCACGATGGGATCGCAATTACTTGAGTTGCTCTTCTGGGCACCATTCCAAAGTCTTAGGGGTGGCAAGTTGCATATGGTGAATTTTTAAAATCAATAGATGCTGAACTTGAGATTTTTGTCAGAAAACCCTGCGGATAAAAATTCGATTATTTACGCTTTTTCTGTGATTCAAAGTTTGCAAAAACTTGCGCTAAGAAGATGTTTTTCACTTGCCTGACGTAGATATTGCACCGGTTTGATGTCAGTGTTCTCGGGTTAAAGGGAGCCCCGTAGCAACAGTTACTTTTGAGCGAAGGG
Organism: uncultured cyanobacterium; assembly: GCA_937883785.1. Taxonomy (GTDB): domain Bacteria; phylum Cyanobacteriota; class Cyanobacteriia; order CACIAM-69d; family CACIAM-69d; genus CALGDE01. The sequence continues at coordinate 37,803 of CALGDE010000162.1, read as the reverse complement.
GCTTTTCCTACTGTGGGGGGAACTCAGTAAATACCCGTAAATCGCTGAACCATGACTGTAGGCGCTATAGAAGAAAATTTAGGGCGTTTGTCAGGTTGTTCGCAGCAGAACACCTCTGACAGCCGAAAGCTCACCTATTCCAAAACCTTGCTAGCGGCAGCGGCCGTTGGCATTACCGGTGGAATAGTAGCTACTATCTACTACTTCGTTTTAGAAAATTTGTTGGAAATCGTCTGGGACTCTGGGCGAGAATCCATTGTTGCGTTGTTCCCCGCCTGGTTGCCCCATTGGCATTACACCTGGATGGTGCCCACCATTGGTGGGCTGGGGGTAGGACTGTGTTTATACTTTTTGGGGCTGCCCGGTGAAATAGCCCTGGTGATTGATCGGGTGCACGATGCGGGACAGCTAGAGCAGGATCAAACCCCCGGCATGATTGCCACGTCGCTGGTGTCCATTACGGCGGGGGGGAGCTTGGGCCCCGAGGCGCCGCTGGTGCAGATTAATGGCAGTGTTGGCAGTTGGATTGCTAAAAAGCTGAAGCTGACCTTGAACAGCACGCGCATTATGACCTTTTGCGGCATGGGTGCGGCGCTGTCTGCGTTTTTCTGCGATCCCATTGGGGGACCGTTATTTGCCCTGGAAATTCCCCATCGGCGAGGGCTGGAATATTACGAGGCAATTATTCCGGCCATGGTGGCGGGAATTTGCAGCTTTGCGGTTTTTCGCATTGGCACGGGGTTGAAAGTGGGCGGTATTTATAATTTTGGACGCTTTGGTGATTTGCCTGCCCTGTCCTGGATTCATTTGGCGGAGGGGCTGGCGCTGGGCATTGCGGGGGCGATCGCCGGGGTGCTGTTTATCGGCATTTTCCGGGCGATGAACTGGGTGATCCAAAAAGTTGAACATCGCCATATTTTGCTGGCGGTGCTGGGAGGATTGGGGATTGGCTGGATTGCGGTGCTGTTTCCCGCAACGTTGTTTTTTAGCGAGGAACAAATTGAAACCCAGCTTTTGGCAAAGTCGGCATCCTATGGGGTAACGATGCTGCTGTGCCTATGTCTGGCTAAGATGTTGGCTATTTGCTTCACCATCCACGGCGGCTTTCGAGGGGGCTTTATTTTCCCGCTGTTTTTTACCGGTGCCAGCTTGGGATTGGCGATCTCCTTTGGTATCCCTGCCATCCATCCCACCATCGCCGTTCTGTGCTGTATGGCAGCCATTAACGTGGCTATTACCAAAACCCCCGTTAGCACCACAATTATTTTGACCGTGCTGTCGGATACGACGATTTTGCCCGTCATTGCGATCGCCTCTTTCGCTAGTTTTCTGCTCACCAGCAATGTGGGGCTGCTTAAAACCCAGCGCGCTCGCGCCGTAGACTCTATTTCTGGTTTAACCACTGAAGTCAGCGAAAAGCCAGCACCCGATATCACTACCGCGCCTGCATAGGGTCCTCGATTGGCAGTGTTTGATTTGAATATTTGGTGGAGTGTTTGGTTGGAGTGTTGGGTCTACTCAGGCTTAGGCGGTGCCGCTGGCAAAGGCAGATCTTCAGGCTCGCTGTAGCTGGGCAGTGGCAACGGCTCTCGGAAGAGTTGCACCGTGCCTTCACCGCGAGGGTCGATCGCCCCTTCCACCGATCCGTTGGACAATCGGCGCAAAATATTGGCATTGCCCACGGGGAAAAAGCCGCGCAGCTCGTGCCCCCGCTGTTGCAGGCTGGCTAGGATTTCGGGGGCGATCGCCGGTACCCGCTGACGCACCGGTTCATAGCGGCTTTGGGCAGGATCATCGTAGAACACCATATCCGGCTGCCACTGGTGATGGAGGCGGGGAGCACCCACGGCGTCGTCCAAAGACATGCCGCGTACGGTGGCATTAAGGAACACCTGCAACACCATGGTGATAATGCGGCTGCCCCCCGGAGTGCCTAGCACCATTTCAAGCTGCTGGGGATTTTCTGCGCTGGTGACGATGGTGGGAGACATGCTGGACAGGGGCGTTTTGCCCGGGGCGATCGCATTGGCATCGCCGCCCACTACGCCGAATAAATTGGGCACGCCCGGAGCGATCGCAAAATCATCCATTTCGTTATTCAGCAAAATGCCCGTGCCCGTGGCAACGACTCCGGCGCCAAAGGGACCGTTAACGGTAAACGTTAAGCTAACCGCCCGCCCATCGCTGTCAATCACGCTAAGGTGGCTGGTTTCGGGAAAATCAGGGCGCTGGGTGTATTGGTGAATAGCTTCGGCGCTGGCAGGGTTTACCTCCGATGCAGGGCGGGCGCTGTCCAGGTCAATTTCTCCAGCACGGGCAATGCCATAGCCATCACTGATCAGCGCTTTTACGGGAACATCCACAAAATCCGGGTCACCCAAATACTCAGCCCGGTCCGCGTAGGCAATTTTCATCACCTCCGCCAGCAGGTGAGTGTAATCTCCCAACGCCTTGGTGCTGGGATTACGCTGCACCGATTCCAACACTTCGGGGAACAGGTTCAGCATGTTCAGCATTTGCACCAGATGAACCCCCCCGGAGGAGGGCGGCGGCATGGAGCACACCCGATAGGCTTGAAATTCCCCGCAGAGGGGCGATCGCCATTTCACTGAATAGTTAGCTAAATCCTCCCGCGTAACCAGCCCGCCATAGACCACCATATCCGCTTCAATCAGCTCAGCAATCCAGCCGGTGTAGAATTGCTGGGGATCTACGGCAATGGTTTGCAGCACGTTGGCAAGGTCTCGCTGCACTAGGGTGTCGCCCACCGCTAGAGGCTCCCCATCCTGCGTAAAAATGGCTCGCGCCGCTGGATTATTACTGAGCACCGCCAGTCGCCCTTTAGACCGATCCGCCAGACGCTGGGTAATCGTAAATCCTTGCTCCGCTAGCTCAATGGATGGGGCTACCACCCGCGACCAGGGCAGCTTGCCATATTTACGATGCAGTTCCGCTAGCCCCGCCACCGTGCCCGGCACCCCCGCCGCCAGGTGCCCATCAAGGCTAATGCGACGGGATTTTGGCTTGCCGTCTTCGTCCAAATACAGCTCGCGATAGGCAGATCCCGGCGCTCGCTCTCGAAAATCTAGCGCCTCAATTTCCCCCGTTTCCGGCTCAAAATGCAGGGCGAAACCGCCGCCACCAATGCCTGCCGAAAAGGGCGTCACCACGGAAATTGCCAGGGCCGTTGCCACTGCCGCATCCACCGCATTGCCCCCTTCGCCCAGCATAAAATACCCGGCGTCGGTGGCGAGGGGATGGGCTGAGGCGATCGCTCCAGTGGCTGGGCGTTCCCCCGGTCTTATGCCTGAATCGGGGTCAAACTGGAAAAGCCCCTGGGCAGAGACCGCCTGTCCCCACGGCTGCCCCACCGTCAGTACGCTGGCTACGGCGATCGCCCGCACCCAAAACTGTCGAGTTTTAATCAGAATCTTGCTCATAAAAGCATGAAAGAAGCAGAAAAAATCTAACTGGAATGGGCGACTAAAACGCCCGGCTCCCTTTGAAGGGGAATGGTTTTTACAATATCTAGCTTGGCGCAAAATTCCAGATCCGCCGTATTGCCCAACCCCAAAAGCCGCTGACCGTGACTAGCTTTTTGCAAGAGCACATCCAGCGAATCCCGCCACTGCACAAACAGCGCGTGGGCTGCCACCGCCTCATCATTGCCCATCCAATCCTTCGGCAAAATCGGCATTAGCCCCTCAATGACTGCCCCGGCACACACCGTATCCTCCAGGGAATAGCTGCCCTCCCAGCCTGACGACACCATGGCGATCGCCGCCGGCTGTTTCTCCTTTAAAAACTCCACCACCGCCTGGCGATTGGCCAACGCCGCCGTTAACACCATTTTTACCGGCTTAATTTTATTCAGCGCCCGCGTCCCGTTAGTGGTGCTCATAAATAACCGCCGACCCGCCACCGCATCCTTTGTCACATCCAGCGGCGAATTTCCCAAGTCACAGCCGGGCATCATCTTGCCGCCTCGCTCCCCAATACGCACCCGCTTCTCCTTTTCCCACCCCTCGCTGGTGGTCATCAGCTCGTCTAAATCACTAAAGGCTTGCACCGAATCTGCCCCCGCCTCCAGGGCGCAGCACATGGTGGTCGTTGCCCGCAATACGTCAATGGCGATCGCACAGTCAAACGTCTCAGCCGTTGGAAACTCCTCGGGCGCATGGTAAACCGAAATTCTCACAGCCGCTTCCCCGGACCCTTGCCTTATAAAATTCCTCAGCGTTTCCAACTTTACCGCCCCGAATCCCGTAACCAAAATCGTTACAGATCCTTGGGCGATCGCCTCACATCGTTTCAATCCTGTTGGGGGCAAGTTAGTCTGGGAAAGATTAAAATATCTGGGCTACAAAAGGGAATACTCTTGATATCCCTTTAGGCCATGTCTTCACAGATATTGGCTGATGGCTTTCACTGAACGGCGAATAACTGACTCCCACCGCTACGATGCAAACTGAAGCTTTTACTGAGCTGTTCCCTCTTTTTAACGCTGCTAGCCAGGAAACCCTTGAATGGCTCCTTTCCGTAGCGGTTCAACATGACTATCCCCCCAACCGCGCCGTGCTCATGGAAGATTCCTGGGGAAATGCGGTGTACTTTATTTCTTCAGGCTGGGTCAAAGTGCGCCGTTTGTCGGGGGATAAAGATATGACCCTGGCGGTGTTGGGGCGAGGGGATTTCTTTGGGGAAATGGCAATCCTGGATGAGTCGCCACGATCAACAGATGTCATTGCCTTAAGCAATGTGGAACTGTTTAGCATTTCCGCCCAACGCTTTATTCAAACCCTATTCAAAGACGCTCAGCTCCACCATCGGCTGTTACAGCTAATGGTGAAGCGCATTCGTACCAATAATATTCGCCTCCAGCTTCGCCGCAAGCCCCCGGCAATTAAGTTGGCGTACACCTTAGCCAGTTTGGCTCAGCAGTATGGTCAGCAGGTGGATGATGGGTATGAAATGGCGAATCTGCCCCCTCAAGATTTAGCCGATATCAGCGAAATCAATAATGCGGACGATGTGAAGAAGCTGATGGATAAGCTGACGGAGAAAAAGTGGCTGGAAGTGGACGGCACCGGGCGCGTACTGAAGCTGCTTAACCTGCGACAGCTAGCTCAACTTGCCAGTCAGTAAGGGGGCTTGGGGGACGTATCCTTAACGCTGTCGCCGCTGAACGTCAGGACGTGTCATCAATATAATTGCCAGAAGCCTCACCCTGTGGGAAGTACGCGCCCTTTTAAAGGAGAAAGTGCTTAAGGCTGAAACCCTCACAGTTATAGGCTTTGGACTTTAAATGATGACAGCCCCTAGGGCGTGTCATCAGTTGCGTACCAGAAGCCTTACGTGGCAGGGAGTACGCGCCCTCTTATAGGAAAAAGTGCTAGGGGCTGAAATCCTTACAGTTACGAGCTTTGGACTCTAAATGATGACAGCCCCTAGTGAAAGCGACTAAAAGCTAAAGGGAACAAGTAATACTTTGGGACTAGGCTACAGGGCTCGATTTGGGATTTAAACTTAATAGTTAGACAACCCGATCCTAAGGGCTACGCCCACAATAAATGTCTGATTCTTTACTGGCAGACGGGTGTTGCCTTAGGCATATTACCGAGCAAGTTTTATGTCCCCCAGCATTGCTGAATCTTCTATCGCGATCGCCCCTGAACTCCAAGTAGACTCTGCTACGCCTGCTGAAAATCCGGCTCAATTTTCCTACCGCGTAGTTTTCCCCGCGCCCCACACCCACTTTATTGAGGTGGAGTTGGCGATCGCCGCTTGGGATGATGCCGTGCTGGACTTGGTCTTTCCTGTGTGGACACCGGGGTCTTACCTGGTGCGGGAATACTCTCGCCATGTGCAGGATTTCAGCGTTGCGGTGGAGGGTAAGGCGCTACCGTGGCGCAAGCAATCCAAGAATCGCTGGCAAGTGGATTGTAAGGCAATGCCTTCAGGGCAAACACTGACGGTAAAGTATCGGGTCTTCGCTAATGATTTAACGGTGCGCACTAACCATGTGGACGCCACCCATGCCTATTTCAACGGGGCTTGTACATTCTTTTACGTGGAGCGGGATGGCGATCGCCTGGAGCAGCCCTACGACATTACGGTGGTGCTGCCAGAGGGGTGGGCGTCGTCCACAACACTGCCGAAAATCGCTGGGGATGAGACCACCCAAACCTACCGCGCCGATGATTTTGATTGGGTCGTAGACAGCCCCTTTGAAATTGGCACCCACGATGTGATTCCCTTCGAGGCGGGCGGCAAGCGTCATCAGCTCACCATTTGGGGACAGGGTAACCACAACGTGGACAAGTTGGTGGAGGGGTTACAAAAAATTGTTGAGTTCGAAAAAGGGCTATTTGGCGGGCTGCCCTATGATCGCTACACTTTTATGCTGGCGCTGACGGAAAAAAGCTACGGCGGCTTGGAACACAAGGACAACTGCTGCCTGATTTTTCCCCGCTATGGCTTCCGCGGAGGCGACGATTTAGATCGGTTTTGGCAGCTGTGCGCCCACGAATTTTTCCACCTGTGGAACGTCAAACGGCTGCGCCCCAAGGCATTGGAAATTTTTGACTACGACCAGGAAAATTACACGCCGTCCCTGTGGTTCTGCGAAGGGGTCACCAGCTACTACGATCCCCTAATTCCCTTGTGGGCAGGCATTTACAACCGCAAAACCTATCTCCACCATATGGGGATGGAAATGACCCGCTACCTGTACACCCCTGGTCGCAAGGTGCAGCCCCTGGCGGAGTCCAGCTATGACGCCTGGATTAAGCTTTATCGCCAGGAAGCCCACAGCGGCAATAACCAAATTTCCTATTACGTAAAAGGGGCGATGGTGACGCTGCTGCTGGATCTGCGGATTCGCATGAATTCCGGGGGCGATCGCTCCTTCGATAACGTGCTGCGGCGACTATGGGAAGACTTCGGCAAGGACGAAATTGGCTACACTCCCGAAGAGCTTCAAAGCGTACTCAATGACGTGGCGGGCGAAGATTTATCAGAGCTGTTGCATCGTTATCTTTACACCACCGAGCGGCTGCCCCTGGCGGAAACCTTGGCGGAATTTGGCATTGAGCTAAAAAACAATGCCGAATCTCAGCCCCCCTATTTGGGCATTCGTCCTAAGGTAATGGGCGGTCGCGTCGCTGCAAAATTTGTGGAGCTGGATTCGCCTGCCTACAACGCCGGCATCGACCCCAACGATGAAATCCTTGCCCTTAATGGACTGAGAATTATGCCCGGCAAGCTACTGGACCGGCTGCGGGATTATCAACCGGGCGACGCCATCACCTTGACCTGCTTTAAGTCCGACCAGCTGGTGGAATTTACGATTACCCTGGGCGATCGCCAGCCCACCAAGTACACCCTGGTGCCCATCAAAGAGCCCACCCCAGCCCAGAAGGAACGCCTAGAACAGTGGCTGGGGAAGGAATAGGGGGAAACAAATAAGCCCTACGGTCGAGTAACATTTGCCGGGAACTGACCCCGGAAATTTCCCGGTGGATCGTAGTGGCAGGTGACGTAGTAGGCATTGAAATTGCGCCCTCGTAGGTTCTTGGTGCCCTTAGCGACGCCACAGCCTAGGCGAGTGCTGGATTTCCACACCACCTGGGTGAAGTGCCCCGTGGCAGCAGAAAATCCCGGTCGACTGTAGTTGTAGTCCTCAATTTCGTCGTACCAGCCCTTAACGGCTTCGGCCACAACGGCACTTTCGGATAGGTTTCCGGTGGTGTAGGACACGTACAGGTTTTCGCCAGCTCCGTTACGGGCACTGCGATCGCTATGTTGGAAATTTCCCGTCCGTGCCATTCGCGCTGACCAGGCTTGGGCACGAGCAGCCATTGCGCGGTTGTACCTTAGAGCGGGCACCCCGTGGCGGGAACGGTAACGGTTGTGGGAGTTCAGGGCAGTGTCGCCGACGCTTTTGCCCAGCTCTGATGTAGAGACTTCGGCTGTGGAGACTTCGGCTGTGGAGACTTCGGCAACGGTTGTGGATTGGCTAGCGCTGGAAATAACGGGATTTAGGGCAACACCAGCGGCGGTTAGGGCGATCACGGCAGACAGAATCCGTTTAAAACTGCGTTTCGGCGTCATGGTTTTTAAATCCATTGTTGAGACACCCCTTTTATGTAGTGTTCCTAGGGGTGTCGTCCCCTGATGCGTGCCAAAAAATAAGCTGGTCAGGACTTACGCAAGACATGCTGTTTGAGGACAAAAGCGAAGTTGTATCGACTTCTCTCCTTGGTAAGGGGGGCTTTGCGTAAGTGCTGCTGGTCTTTGTGGGTGAAAGGGAGGTGATCGCCGCGTCCCCATTCTTGCCCCCATAAAGCAAAAGCCAGCACTCCAAAGAATGCTGGCTTTTGCTGCTGCGATTGAGGCGATCGCCCCAAAATAGCCAACTCTCCTATGACAACTTGGTCAAAATGCCAAGAAGCTTCTTGGTGCTGGGCTTAAGCAGGGTGCGGCGATAGGCATCAGCAGCCCGCTTCACGCAATCCGCCTGGGTTGGATAAGGGTGAATCACGCTAGACATGGCGCTTAGCCCAATTTTATTGACGATCGCCGTGGTCAGCTCGCTAATAGTTTCCCCGGCATGGCGAGACACCATCGTTGCCCCCAAGATTTCATCGGAGCCGCGCTTATGGATCACCTTTAAAAAGCCGTCAGTTTCACCATCGGCCAATGCCCGATCCACACCGCTCATATCAATTTTGATGGTGGTGGTATCAAAACCCTTCGCCTGGGCTTCCTCCTCCGATAAACCGGTACGGGCAATTTCAGGGTCGGTAAAGGTTACCCACGGCATCACCAAATCGCTGAGCTTAGACTTGCCCAAGCCGAAGGGGGAGAAGAACGCATTTTTCAGCACAATCCGCGCTGCCGCATCCGCCGCGTGGGTAAACTGCCAAGCCATGCAAATATCGCCCGCCGCAAAAATGCGCTTATTAGTGGTTTGCAGATAATCATCCACAACCACGCCACGCTTGTTGTACTGCACGCCCACCGCTTCCAGGTTTAACCCTTCCACATTGGGCGATCGCCCGGCACCCATCAAAATCTCATCCACTTCAATGGACTCCACCTGCCCCTCGGAGTTGGTGAACTCCAGCACCTTACCGCCATCGCTGCGATAGGCTCGGCGCAGGGTCATCCCCGTCACCAAATTCACCCCATCTTCTTCCAAAGATTTTTGCACCAGCACCGCCGCATCGGGATCTTCCTTGTTGAGAATATAGGGGCGACGATGCAGCAGGGTGACGTTGGAACCGAGGCGCTGGAATGCCTGAGCCAGCTCGCAACCGATTGGACCTGCGCCAATAACTGCCAGGCGCTCCGGGCGCTCCGTCAGGCTAAAGACGGTTTCGTTCGTTAAAAAGCCCACCTCTTCGATGCCTTCCACCGGCGGACGGGTTGCCCGGGCTCCGGTAGCAATTACGGCTTTTTTAAACCGCAGCTTATTATCGCCAACGCCAATGGTATTGCCATCAATAAACTTGCCGCCACCGAGAAAAACATCGACGCCAATTTTGCTAAAGCGCTGAGCGGAATCGTGATGGGAAATCCCAGCCCGCACTTCCCGCATCCGTTCCATCACCTTCGGGAAATTAACATTAGCGCGATCTACTGGCTCAACGCCCAGGGGACCAGGGTTCAGCATATCCGCCGCTGCCCGTCCGGACCGAATCAAACATTTTGAAGGTACACAGCCCACGTTCAGACAGTCGCCGCCCATTAGGTGGCGCTCCACCAGGGCAACTTTCAAGCCAATATCTAGCCCCGCTGCCCCCGCTGCTGCCACCAGCCCGGCAGTCCCGGCTCCAATCACCACCAGGTCATATTCCGCAGCTGGCTTCGGGTTCACCCAGTCAGGCGGATGGACATGATCCACCAGTGCCTGGTTGTGCACGTCCTGGGGAGGCATGAGGAACGAATGGCTTGTGACCATAAAAAGGTATCTCCAAAACAACAGCGACCCGAGTTCTTTATGAGCGCCCTGACAGCTTCAGCTCGCTGCAAACCCGAAAGAGACTTAAGCGCCAGCGATGATCGACGGCAAGCGCAAAATGCCACAGTCTCCTTAGTTTTAGCCCGCGAGAGTGGAAGTTGTTGGTTGTTAGGATTGGGGGATAGGGACACAGGCGATGGGGTGAAAACCGAACCATGGACCAGCAGTACGATGCACTGATTGCGGCGGGAAAAGAGGCTGCTAAGAATAAGAATTGGACGGAGGCGATCGCCCAATTTTCCGCTGCAATCGACCTATGTCCAAACCTGGCAGAGGGTTACTATCACCGGGGATTAGCCCAGTTTGATGCGGGTCAGTCCCAGCTAGCTGCCTTTGATTACGGTAAGGCGTTGGAACTGCTGCCGGACTACCCCGAAGCGCTGTACGGTCGGGCGCTGGTGCGGGTGGTGCTGGGGCATTTGGTGGGGGCGATCGCAGACTTAACCCGCTTAATAGAAATTTCACCGGATCACGCTGCCGCTCACGAACTTCAGGGCACGGTGTTACGAAAACAGGGAAAACGGGAGCTGGCGATTAATAGCTTTCGCAAGGCAGCAGAGTTGTATTTAGACCGGCGACTTCCCGAGGACGTTAAGCGTTGCCTGGCGCAAATAGAAAAGCTAAAGCCGAGGACCGAGGGAACTGCCCCGACGGCTAAGGCGGAAAATCCTGCCCCGTTAGCGAATCCAGAGCAATTTTATGGGCAGTGCTTGGAGCGGGCGGAAAAGGGCGATGCGAAAGGGGCAATGGCAGAGCTGGATTGGGCGATGCAGTTGGATGGGCAGGACGGGGCAGCGCTCACCTGTCGCGGTATCGTCAAGCTGAAGCTGGAAGACTGGATGGGGGCGATCGCTGATTTCAACGCCGCTTTGCAAATTAACCCGGAGGATATGGCGGCGGTGCGAAATCGGGCGCGGGCGAAGTTACTGGGCGGCGATTTTGGCGGGGCACAAACGGATTTGGAGCGGGCGGCCCAGACAAATCCCGACGATCCCTTTGTGTTTGCTATCCGTGGTGAAATTGCTCAAGCGAAGGGGGATTATCTTGGGGCAATAAAATTCTACGGGGAAGCCATCGAGCGCGACGATCAGAAGCCAAAATTCTATCTGGCTCGTGCCCAGGGCTATGCCCGCATTGAGGAGCTAAAGCGAGCCCTGGAGGATTACCAACACGCCGCCACGTTTTATTCGGAAAATGACCAGTGGGACGAGTACCGCAAAACCCTGGAGGCGATGAAAAAGCTGCAAAGCTCGGTGCCCACCAGCGCCCAAACCGCCAGCGCTGACAATACTCCCGCCAAAAATCCCCTCAAGCAGCGGCTGCGGTATTTGGTGGGCGGGCAGTGGGCGCTAGCGGAGCGGCTAATTGACCAGGCAAAGGACCACTGGCCGGGAATGCCAGAGGATTGGTATATCGAAAAGGTGCTTTATGATTTAGAGCGCGATCGCCCAGAGTAGCTTCAAAAATATAGTGAGTTGCGCAAAACACAGAACACTTTTGACCTGCTCAATCGAGGCTAAACCCGCACTATTTGCTTCGCAAACGCTGCGCGAACGACTACGTGGTGGCTGAGGACTTCGGCTACGCTCAGCCACCACGTAGTCGAAGTCCTCAGTGATCGCTGACTGTTCTATTAATTCAGCAATTGACTATAGCCTCAGAAATAGCCGTAAAAGCCGCCAACCCTAAAATTGATATCGCGCCCCTCCTGGATCAAGGCGCTTGTCCACATAGCGTTTACCCCAACGGATAGCCTGTTCCCGACTATCTGCCCGAGGGACGGCGATCGCGCTACCGAGCTTGTGACTAGCCCACACCGAGAAAATAATCTGGTCACCCACCTGCCCCTGGGTGATTTCCAGCGTCCAAGAACGGTAAGGAAACGACAGCACCTTGTGGGGAAAATCGGGCTCAGGGGACATCATGGGACAGCAAACCTCGGCGCTGGTGAATGCTAAATGAACGCCAAACCAAACGCTGGCTTCTAAGACGCTAAATCAACGGTGAAACAAGGGGCGGAGTTAAACAACAAAGCCAGATACAAAACGGTCGAACATCACCCCAACATTAATAAACCCACAATCATTTCAACAGCACCGTCAGGGCATACTGGGCAATCTCAATGTCTCTCCGCGTCTCAACTTCAACCTCATAAATGCCATCCGCCGGGACAAAAATCTCTGCCTCTTTCACCAATTCCGCCACCACGCGCCCCTGAGGATCCCGCACCGTAAATCGAGCGCCATCCTCTTCGCTGGCGATCGCCATTTCCAACTCCCCCGGACGGGACGTTACCAGCCAGGTGGAGGATTGCCCCTCCTGAACCACCCCCTCAGCGAACCCCTCCCCCGTGGAAATCTCCAGGGACAACGCCCGCGGCTCAACGGGATCCACCGGCATCGTTACCCGAGGGTCGATGGCCCCCACCGTTGTCTCCACTTCCCCCTCCGACTCATTGGTTTCAATGGTGGGGTCAATATTTGGGTCAGAATCAGCGGTGCCAAAGGAGGCGGCACGGGGAGCGCTGCCCACAGAAGCCGGCGATCGCACCTCAAAATCATCCTCTTCCTCAACCCCTTCCAGCGCTTCGCCTTCAAAGCCACCCGCCGGATCAATCTCCACCGCCAGCTCATAGGGGCGCTCCGGTCGAAACCCCTGCACCGAAATGCCATAACGCCCTTCCTGCGGCACTTCCCACGTCACCGTGTTGCCCCCCGATGCCACCACCTCGCCATCTTCATCCAGGATTTCCAGGCGCGATCGCAGAAAATTCCCCAATAGCCGCACCTGGATCCGCCCCGGCACCAACTCAATACTCCAAATATCCTTCCCATCCGACTCCAACAACCCTCGCGCCCGACCGCGCAACCCGTCCACGCTCATCACCACCTGGGGCAACCCATCCTCCGACGGGCTCACCTGATCGTCATCCACAACCACCTGTCCCGTCACCGCCGGAACCGCCCGTACCGCCTGGGCACCGGTCCCCGGATCCTCCATCCACCCCCCTAACCGTCCCACGGGAATTGCCGCCGACCCCCACCGGGTGCGCTGCACCGAATTAACCGGGCGCGGCGGTGGACAACCAATATCCAACCGCGCCCCCGTGGGCATCACCGTGCCGCACAGTCGCGCCCCCTCCAGCCGTGCCCCCGTTAAATCACTGCCCCACAAAAACGCCCCGCTTAAATCCACTTCCCGCAAATCCGCCCCCCGCAGATTCACCCGCACCAAAATCGCCTCGCGCAAATCTGCCCCCCGCAACTGGGCATTAAACAGGCTCTGTCCCGTTAAATCATTGCCCCGCAAATTACAGCCCACACAAGCCCCCGTACGCAGCAGCATTTCTCGGTTCAAAGTTTGCATGCGCGACACCTCCGCCGCCTCTTCCGGCACGTTGGCGTGGACTTTCCCCGCCGTGGCGATCGCCCCAAAGGTGCCCAACACCGCCAACATCCCACCGGCAAAGCTTTTGAAATGCATATTGCGACAAAAAATAGCCATAACCTACACCAAACGGGAGACATTTCGATGCCCCAATGCTAACCGGTCACTGCGAAGGATGCCCCTTTAAAAAGCCATTGGGTAAATATCCGCTCACACCTCACCAACCTAAGGATATTTCCAGGAAAATTCAGTAATTGCATAAATTCAATGCGAAAAAATATTCCGGACTGTGCCTTTGACATGGATGGAAATTTTGACTGGGTGGAGAAAGGTTGGGGATCGCCAGGGACACTGCTTTTTTCACAAAGGCTTATAAACAGGGGCTTATAGCCATCGAAATGGTTTTCACCACGCACCAGCAGCGCTGAATTTAACGGCTCCCACCCCTTGAAAAGCAGTAAAAAAATAAAACATGGCACCTATGCAAAAAACGCACCGCCAAACAAATGTTATCTAAGTTACAAAACTCGATTATTCCCTCCCATAGAATGCGCACAACTTGATGCCTATTGCCTAAAGACAAGGGCGAAAAGAAACATTTTGTCCGGTTTGAACTATTGCTTTTGCAAAATGTTCTAGCTATCACTGGCACCACCGGACAGCTCAATGGATAGGTAATAATATCTACCGGCAATCACCGAGGAAAAGCCTTTAGGGGGGAATGTCTGAGGTGAATGCAAAAGCACAAAAACAGTATTGATTTCTACTGTTTTCCAAGACTTCCACGACCGAAATTCCATACGGCCAATGACCTCAGTAACTCCACTTGAACAAAAGAAGGCGAATGGTTTCGCCAAATTCATTAGCAAATTCTTAGGTCGTGGAGGAGAAAACGTTATCTTCCCTGCCCTGGGTTTCTTCGCTGTTTTAATTGTTTGGAGCATTGTTGCCAAACTGACGGAAGGCAATTTAAGTAAGCTTCCAAGCATTGAAAAAACCATTCAAGACAGCATTCCATATCTAGAAAACTTCTTTTCCACCACCACCGGTGATGAAGGAATTTTCTTCCTAACCCTTTACAGCCTGGGACGGGTTGCCATTGGATTTGCGATCGCCACCATTATTGCTGTGCCCCTAGGGTTCTGGGTGGGCACCTCTCAAAAAGCGTCCAAAGCCATCATGCCCCTGGTGCAAATCGGTAAGCCCATTTCTCCTTTGGCATGGCTGCCCGTCGGTATCGTGATCTTCTCTGCCTTTGAGAATCAAGATTTACCAGCCGTTTTTGTCATCGTTGTCACTTCTCTGTGGTCAACGTTGATTAACACTGCACTGGGCGTTCAAAAAATCCCCTCAGACTACTGGAACGTAGCCCGAGTTCTCAAAATGTCGAAGCTGCAGGTGGTTACAGAAATCATCATTCCCTCAACGCTGCCCTACATCTTTAGCGGTTTGCGCCTAAGTTTGGGAACTGCATGGCTTGTAATTGTTGCGGCGGAGATGTTGACCGGAGGCACCGGAATTGGCTTCTTTGTGTGGGACGTGTACAACACCGGCGATATCAGTTTGGTTGTGTTCTCCCTGCTCGTTATTGGAGTTGTGGGACTGCTGCTAGACCAGTTTGTTGCCTGGGTTGAGCGTATGCTTATTGGCCAAACCACCGCCCAAGGTTAATACCCACGCCATGGTGGGGCTTGGTTCACATCACCAGCCCTGTCGTGGCGAGTTCGCTCCTCTTTACGCCATCACACCTTCGCCATAGAACAGTTCCCTGCATCTTGCGCTTAGGTTCTGTCGTCATTTAAGCCTTAAAGCCTCTATTCACAAGGGTTTCAGCCCCGGAACATTTTGTTTTTCAAAACATTTTGTTTTTCAAAACATTTTGTTTTCAAGGGGCGTGCACTCCCACTGCGTAACGCTTCTGGCACTGAATTGATGATCCCCTAGCCGATGACATGCCCTAGCCTTCGAAAACTTTTGTGAAAGATAGGTTTAAGGGATTTAACCATCCTCCCCCTTTCTTAAACAGTTTTACCTCTAGGGAGTCAAAGGTGACGTATCACGCAGATTTCTGTGTGGCGGCAAAGCAAATTCACTACTTACTTACGAGCGGTTTAACCCGAAGAGAAGAACCTATGACTCTAAATCGTCGTCAATTTTTGAAGTATTCCAGTTTGGCTGCTGCTGGTTTTACCTTCGCAGCTTGTACCGGTGGCGGGGGTGATGACCAGCCTGCCGGTGAGGGTGAATCATCCGGCGGTGAGGGACAGGTGCTAGGACGGGCTGAAGTTCCCGACTTTGGCACCTTGGAAAAAACTGATTTAACCATCGGCATTATTCCATTAACGGACTGTGCTCCCTTGGTTGTTGCCAAGGAAAAGGGCTTCTTCGAGAAGTACGGTCTAAACGTCACCATCAGTAAGGAAGCGAGCTGGGCAACGGTTCGTGACGGACTGATTCAAGGGCGCTTGGATGCTTCCCACGCCCTGTGTGGTATGCCCCTGTTGACCGAGTTGGGGCCCGATAAGGCTCCCATGCGATCGCTAATGATGCTGGACCGTAACGGTAACGGCATGACCCTATCCAAGAATGCTTGGGACGCGGGTATCCGCCCTTGGTACGAGTACGCCAGCTTTGACGAGTTTGGCGCTGAGTACAAGAAGTACATCACCGGCCAGGGTGAGCCTCCCACGTTTGCCATGGTGTTCCCGTCCTCCATGCACAACTACAACACCCGCTACTGGATGTCCGCCATGGGCATCGATCCTGAGAAGGACGTGAAGCTGATTGTGATTCCGCCCCCGCAGATGGTGGAGAATATGAAGGCGGGTACCATGGACGGCTACTGCGTGGGTGAGCCTTGGAACCAGCGGGCTGTGTTCGATGGTGTAGGCTTCACCGCCACCGTTGATCGCGATGTGTGGCAAGGGCACCCTGAGAAGGTGCTGGGTACCATGCAGTCCTGGATTGATGAGAATCCCAACACCGCCAAAGCCATGGTCGCAGCCGTGATTGAGGCTTGCGAATATTGCGATGTTATGGACAACCGTCTGGAGATTGTGGAGATTATTTCTCGCCGTCCCTACGTGAACGCCAAGGTTGATTACGCTAAGGCGTCCATGACCGGAACCTACAACTACGGTGGTTTCGACAACGAGGATCGGGTGAAGAAGATCCCTGACTTCAACCTGTTTAATTTCATCGAGACCGACTATATGACCGGTCCCGATAATGCCAACTATCCTTGGAAGTCCCACGGTGTGTGGCTATTAACCCAGATGATTCGTTGGAATCAGCTGCCGGATATTAAGGAGTATCCCGCTGACGCCGATGAAATTATCGAAAAGGTATTCCCCCCCACGGTGTATATGGAAGTGGCCGATGCGCTGGGTATTGAGTATCCCAGTGAGCGGGACAAGGTGGAGCCAGGCTCTGTATTTATCGACGGTCGTGAATTTGATCCTTCTGACCCGGTGGGCTATATCAACGGCTTTGATATTCGCGCGGGTCGTCCTCGCACCTATGCCTTTAGCTAAGGGCATGGGGAGCCGAAGACACTGTGACTCCAAGTGTCTTCGGTGAAGGACGTTGTTGCTCCAGTCTTTGGACTTGCAAGTCTTTGGGCTGACGACGCTAAATCTAGCGGGGGCAAACTTCCCCGCTAGGGCCTATGGCAAACGCTGGGTTTTATTTAGGAGCTGTCACCAATTAAATCTCAAAGTCACGAGCTATAAGGGGTTTCAGCCCCTAACACTTTTTGTTTAAAAAGGGCGTTTACTCCCCACTGTGTAAGGCTTCTGGCACTGAATTGATGACACGCCCTAGCTGAATTTTATTTAATTGTTATCGGTTACGCTGCCGACTCTCACCATGCCTTCGTTTCTAGAAGTTGACCACGTTGATCGCGCCTTTGATTTGCCCAGTGGTGGTCAATACGTTGCCCTAAAAAATATTTCGCTACAGGTCCAGCAAGGGGAGTTTATTTCCCTGGTTGGACACTCGGGTTGTGGCAAATCCACCCTATTGAATATTGTGGCGGGGCTTGACCAGCCCACCGAGGGCGGTGTGGTTTTGGAAGGACGGCAGGTGGATAGTCCGGGGCCGGACCGGATGGTGGTGTTTCAAAATTACTCGCTGTTGCCTTGGAAGACGGTGCGGCAGAATATTGAGCTGGCGGTAACCACAGCCTGCAAGGAGCTGTCGACGGCGGCGCAGAAGGAGGCCGTTGAGCACCATATCAAAATGGTGGGGTTGGATCATGCGGCGGATAAGTATCCGGCTCAGATTTCTGGGGGGATGAAGCAGCGGGTGGCGATCGCCCGAGCCCTGGCCATTCGTCCCAAAATTTTGCTGTTGGATGAGCCCTTTGGTGCGCTCGATGCGCTGACTCGCGGTGGTTTGCAAGAGCAACTGATGCAAATTTGTGAGGAGTGCAAGATTACTTGCATTATGGTGACCCACGATGTGGACGAGGCGTTGCTGCTGAGCGATCACGTGGTGATGTTGACCACGGGACCGGCGGCCCATATTGGTCAAATTTTAGACGTGGATATCCCTCGACCTCGCCAGCGCATGGAGGTGGTTAATCACCCCAGCTACTACGCCATGCGCAACGAGATGGTGTATTTCCTTAACCAGCAAAAGCGCACCAAGAAACGCAAAGAACAGCGCCCAGCGCCGGTGCCTGCGGCGGTGCCCAATGCGGCTGGTTTGGAAAAAGTGGATCTGGAGCTGGGCTTTATTCCCCTAACGGACTGTGCGCCGTTGGTGGTGGCGAAGGAGAAAGGATTCTTTGAGAAGCACGGACTGACGGGGGTTAACCTGGTGCGCAAGCCCAGTTGGAAAGCCATTTCCCACGGGATCAGCACGGGCAGTTTGGATGCGGCGCAGATGGTGGCAGGAATGCCCATTGCCATGACCTTGGGGGCGGGCGATCGCGATCCGGTGACCACGCAAATTTCCATGGTGCTATCCCGAAACGGGAACGCCATTACCTGGAGCAAGCGCCTGTACGACCAAGGCATCACAGACCTGGCCACCTTTAAAAATTACATTGCCCGCGACCCGGATAAGGTGCACACCTTTGCGATGGTGCATCCGGCGTCCATGCACAACTTGGTGCTGCGATACTGGCTAGCGTCGGGAGAAATTGACCCCGATTGGGATTTGAGCGTGGCGATCGTGCCGCCGCCCCAAATGGTGGCTAACCTGAAAGCCAGCAATATTGACGCCTACTGTGTGGGTGAACCCTGGAACTCGCTGGCGGTGGCTCAAGGGTTGGGCGTGGTATTGAAAACAGACCTAGAGCTGTTCCCGGGGCATATTGAAAAGGTGCTGGGGGTCAAAGAGGAGTGGGCGCAGAAGTATCCCAGAACCCACGTGGCGCTGATTTCTGCCCTGTTGGAAGCCTGCGAATACTGCGACGATCGCCGCAACCGCGAGGAGATTGTGGATATGCTGGCTCGCACTGAGTATGTGGGCGCATCACCGGAGACCATCGCTCCAGGGTTTGCCTATCCCTATAAGCGTGGCTTGGGAGAAGATGCGAAGGAAGAGGTGGCTTACAACCAATTCTTCGTGAATAAAGCAAATTGCCCTGACTTTGTGCAGTCCCTGTGGACCTTGGCGGAAATGGCTCGCTGGGAAGTGGTGCCGTTCCCCCGCAACTGGGTGGAGTTTGTGGAGCGCATCAATGACACCACTGCCTTTGCTGAAGCGGCGAAGGGATTGGGGCTGCCTTCGGGAGAGCGCGATCGCTTACCCATTCAGTTCTACGACGGCAAGGTATTTGATCCCAATGATCCCATTAGTTACCTAGACAGCCTGGGCATTAAGCGCAGCGTACGGGTGGAAGAAATCCGGATGGACGAGGTGTTTGCCTGCTCCATCAGCCTGCCTGAGCCCTAACGGTCCCTGACTTTTGGTGTTTTTTGGTGTTTCCCCACCGTCCCTCAATACCAGGGCCCACTACCGGAACCCACTAAGAGATTTACACCGCTAATAACGCGACGTTCCCACTGCTTCCCCACGTTCCTAGACCCCGACAACGTTATGCAAACCTTGACAAATACACCCCAAGAGTCCGCCGAAGCGCGGTCTGAGCCCGTGTTTCTTCAAATTGACGGCGTTTCTAAAAGCTATCCCACCCCAAACGGGGTTTATCCCGTGCTGGATGGCATTGACCTTAATGTGCAAAAGGGACAGTTTGTGTGTGTTATTGGGCACTCAGGCTGTGGTAAGTCCACCTTGCTAAATATGGTGGCAGGGTTTTTGGAGCCCACGGAGGGGGAAGTGCGGCTGGAGGAAGCAAAAATCGTCGAGCCGGGGCCGGACCGGATGGTGGTGTTTCAAAACTATGCCCTGCTGCCTTGGAAGTCGGTTTATGACAATGTGTACCTGGCGGTAAAGACGGTTTACAAGGACAAAAGCAAGGAAGAAATCCACGACATCACCCAAAAGCACCTGGAAATGGTGGGGTTGACGGAGGCGGCAAATAAAAGCCCGTCGCAAATTTCCGGGGGAATGAAGCAGCGGGTCTCCATTGCTCGGGCGTTGGCTATTCGTCCCAAGGTGCTGATTTTGGATGAGCCTTTTGGTGCCCTAGATCCCATCACCCGTGAAGAACTGCAGGATGAGCTTCTCGACATTTGGCGGGAGCATGAGCTGACGGTGTTGATGATTACCCACGATATTGATGAGGCGCTGTACTTGGCGGATCGTCTGGTAATGATGACAAATGGTCCGGCAGCGCAAATTGGTGAGGTGATGGAAATTCCCTTTAACCGACCTCGAGCTCGTGATCGCATGATGGAAGATCCTCGCTACTACGAGCTACGGAACTACGCTTTGGACTTCCTGTTCCGCCGCTTTGCCCACGACGATACGTAAGTTGAGTAAGCAACTAGGGTATGTCATCAATTAAGTGCTGGAAGCTTCACACAGTGAGGGATCTAGACCCTTTCAAAATAAAGCAATTAGGGGCTGAAACCCTTGTTTTTACTGGCTTTGAGCTTTGGATGATAATCGCCCCTAGAAGTAATGGCGTATTGATAAAAAGGTTTAGGGGATCGCCTAGACGATGCTCCTAGTGCTTTGACCTTGAATCGTCGGCTTTGTGGTGTGGCGAAGCAATTTCTCTAGAGCTATTTTCCGCAGCGTTTTCGACTTCTTGCCTAATGCTGGGCGGCAAAAAAGGTCGAAAAGATTAGTCGAAAAGATCATTAGAAAGTCATCAAACCGAGACCAATCTGCTCCATAAGGTTGGTCTCAATTGTAATTTTTGTTTCTATTGTTCTGTATTGAATCTTCCATTTCTTTTGCGCTCCAATATTATTGTTGGTGTGGCTTTATTGATATAGCTTTCACTCTATTTTTGCTGAGTGGCAAAATTGCACTGAAGCTTGCCAGTAACCCTAACTAAGAATTTTTATCAGCTCATTTTTTATCCTTTTTTCTCAACCCGTTTCTGGTAATGAGTGACTCCTCATCTTTGTCGGTGACATCTCCCGTAAAAACGGCTCCCTCCAACACCATTCCTGCCCGGGCTGTTTCTATTCCGAACGATGCTCCTGTTGATTCTTCCACTGAGAAGGCGACAGCGGCGGTTAAAACAGCCTGTCCTTACTGTGGCGTGGGGTGTGGTTTGGAGGTGCTGCCGCCGCCGGAGGACTCAAATAAAGGATCGAAGGTGCGGGGTGATCGCGAGCATCCCTCTAGCCAGGGCATGGTGTGTGTGAAAGGGGCGACGATTTTAGAGTCCCTAGATAAGGATCGGCTGCTGCATCCGATGATGCGGGAGTCCTTGGACGATGACTTTAAGCAGGTGACCTGGGACGAGGCGCTGGATGCTATTGTGTCGCGGATGCAGGAAACGCTGGACACAATGGGACCAAAGGGCATCTGCATGTACGGGTCCGGTCAGTTTTTGACAGAGGACTATTACATTGCCCAGAAGCTGATGAAAGGTTTCTTGGGTACCAATAATTTTGACGCCAATTCTCGCCTGTGTATGTCGTCCGCGGTGGCGGCCTACAAACAAAGCTTTGGTTCCGACGGTCCCCCCAACTGCTACGACGATTTGGAGCTGACCGATTGTTTGTTTGCCATCGGCACCAATACGGCTGACTGTCATCCGATTATTTTTAACCGATTCCGCAAAATCCATAAAACCAATCCAGAGGTAAAGCTGGTGGTGGTGGATCCTCGGAAAACGGCGACGGCGAAGGTGGCGGATTTACATTTAGCCATTCGACCGGGGAGCGATGTGGATTTGCTCTACGGCATGGCCCATTTGTTGCTGAAGTGGGGGGAGATTGCGCCAGATTATATTGCCGCCCACACCGCGGGCTTTGAGGAGTTTCGCGATCGAGTGCAGGAGTATCCGCCGGAGCTGGTGGCAACCCGATGTGGTATTGCCCAAGAGGACTTGGAGCAGGCGGCTCGTTACTGGGCGAATTCCCAGCGGGTACTGTCCCTGTGGTCTATGGGGATCAACCAATCTTCCGAAGGCACCGTTAAGGCGCGCAGCATTATTAATTTGCATTTGATGACTGGGCAAATTGGGCAGCCGGGGGCGGGGCCATTTTCTTTGACGGGGCAGCCTAACGCTATGGGAGGACGGGAAGCTGGGGGGCTGGCAAATTTATTGCCTGGCTATCGAGATGTGGCTAACGCGGAGCATCGGGCAACGGTGGAGCAGTTTTGGGGGCGACCAGCGGGCAGCATTGACGACAAGGTGGGGTTGACGGCGTGGAAGATGGTGGAGGCGCTGGAGCAGGACCAGGTGGGGATTTTGTGGATTGCTGCCACTAATCCGGCGGTGAGCTTTCCGAGCTTAGACCGAGCTAAAGCTGCGTTTCGGCGATCGCCCTTTACGGTTCACCAGGACGCCTACTACCCAACGGAAACGGCTGCCTACGCCCATCTGATTTTGCCTGCGGCTCAGTGGGGAGAGAAGTCGGGCACGATGACCAACTCGGAGCGGTTTGTGACCTATATGCCGGTGTTTCGCGAGGCCCCTGGGGAGGCACGGCCAGACTGGGCAATTTTTGCGGAGGTGGGGCGACGGCTGGGTTTTGTTGACGCGTTCTCTTTTGAAGACGCGGCGGCGGTGCACCGAGAATTTGTGCAAATTACGGCGGGGCAGCCCTGTGACTCTACCGGGCTAAGCCATGAGCGTTTGGCGAAGCAACCCCTGCAGTGGCCATTTCCAGCGGATCAAGATCAGTCTGGAAAAAATAGCTATGGGAGTAATGGCAGCGGCGTCAATGGAAACGGAGCTAATGGCAATGGAGCTAAAGGCAATGGAGCGGGCGATCGCGATCGCCCCTCGTCCCCGTTAAATTCAGCAGATTCCCAAGAGCCCAAGCGACTTTACACGGATGGTCGATTCAACACTCCAGATAGACGGGCAAGGTTTTGCAGCTCTGCACCGACAGGGTTGGCTGAGCCCACAACGGAGGAGTTTCCCTTTGTGTTTACCACCGGGCGGCTTTATGGACACTGGCACACCCAAACCCGCACCGGTCGTATTCCACGCATTGGCAAAATGCACCCGGAGGCATTTTTGGAGATTCACCCTGGCGACGCTGAGAAGCTGGGGTTAGCTAATGAAGACTGGGTGGTGGTTAAGTCGCGCCGAGGGCAGGGGCGTTTCCGTGCAAAGGTGACCGAGGCGATCGCCCAAGGAACGGTATTTGCTCCCATGCACTGGGGGGCATTGTGGGCCACCCAGGCGGAAGTTAACGCTCTGACCCACTCGGAAGTGTGTCCCAGCTCAAAGCAGCCGGAATTAAAGGCCTGCGCCGTCCATTTAGCCCTCGACACTGGGGCCAAGACCTCACAAAGTACGTCTAAGCACTCGCGAAGCAAGAAAAAGTGACAAGGTGATTCGCAATTACGATTCGCACTTAATTGTTTCGCGATTAACAATATGGCCGCTAATGGCACCGAGGGGAGTTGAAGCGCAGGTATAAGCCTTGAAAGCCAGTGTGATGGGGATGTGACGCAGACGCTGCGCAGATGATTTCGCTCAGTTTTTAAGGATTTTCAACGCTCTCTTTTTGGGGGGGCAAATGACCACGAGGACCGAAAAAGTATCGAGCACTAAAAAGGCACTCCCCGAAGAGAGTGCCTGGGTCTGTGCCCTGTCAGCAAATATTGGCTTTGGAAGTCCTGAAATTCAGAATTAGAGTTTTAAAAAATCAAAAAACTATTCCTGAACTTTGGGACGGGGTTTCGCAGGACGAGGAGTGCTGCGAGGATGCTCGGATCGGGGAGCACCGGGGCGATCGCCACGACCAGAGGGATAACCACCGCCGGGGCGACGACCTTTGCCACTGGGGGCAAACTTTTTGCGCTTCTGGGGCGGTAGGGCTCCCATGGAGGTGCCGGACAAAATCGTAAGCTGGTCCTCCTTACGCATCACCTGGATATCCCAGAAGTGACCCACGGCGCGATCGCCCAAACTGCCTTCTAAACGCAGCTTAAACGCCTTGCCTTTGTGCTTCGGCGGGCGTGGCTGCTGCTTAATTTGCACCATCACGTAGTTCTCATCCTTTGCCTGGAGAACCACCTCACCCCGAATGGAAAATCCATCTTCCGGTACGTGATAGGGAATTGGCTTCGGTCGCGATCGCCCTGCTTTCGGCGCGGACTGATCGGGATCGCCCGGAGAAGCAGGACGCGCAGGCTTGGCTAGGCGAGTCACCTGAGGCTCTGTCGCATCTCCAGCATCATCACTATCGACAACCGCCTCATCGACGGTGCTGTCACCAGCGTCATGATCCGTACTGACTTCCGTTTCTTCGCCACTGACGTCTTCCGTCATGCCCTCAGGGGACTCTTCTTCGGCACCCTTGCTAAGGGTTTCTGGCTCCCAAATTCCCACAATTTGCATATGCAAATTTTCAGCGCGAGTGCGGGGATACACCACCCAAAGATGGTCAACGTTTAAGTCAACGTGCTTTTTTAGCAGGCTCATGACTCGCCCCAGCAGCACCGTATTAACCGTGGTGCCGTCGCTGGTCACCATATGCCCTTTAGTAAACTGGTCCACGTCGGGTACGTAGCGCCCGCGCACCAAGCCGATCGCCCGATATTGCAACGCCTCACTGGGAGGCGGAATTGGGCTGGGCTTGTTGGGATCTTCCCCCTCGGCTAGGGGAAACGCGAGACCAGTATTGGTGGGAGCAGTGTCTGGAACCTCTGCTGAAGGCGGCGCAGATTTAGAGGGCGCTTTTGACACCGGATGCGCTTTTGGCTCCGGGGGGGCAGGGCGTTTTGGAGCAATCGGTGGCGCATTTGAGGATGGATCGGACGGGCACATAAAACCTCCTTACGGTGGTATGGAGACGGACACTGACAGGCTTCTATTGATTCTGCCGTAGCCGATTGCCACCATTTTGGCGCAGCAACTCGGCAATGTCGGCAGTTTTAGAAAACACTGAAACGGGATGAAAT
Source organism: uncultured cyanobacterium (assembly GCA_937883785.1). Classification (GTDB taxonomy): domain Bacteria; phylum Cyanobacteriota; class Cyanobacteriia; order CACIAM-69d; family CACIAM-69d; genus CALGDE01. The sequence continues at coordinate 12,935 of CALGDE010000162.1, read as the reverse complement.
ATCCCAGCTACAGACTCAAAGCACAGGCTCAAAATAGGGCGTGAGCTCGTTTTTAACTTGGCCTTAGGAGACATAAGTTTAAAACGGAAAATGGGGAAAGCGAGCATAGAAAAAGTGCTTCTTCACAGGTGCCTCTAGTCCCTTGAAATAAGGATCAGACAGGCAATTATTAGTAAACAAGCACCTCAATTACATAATAAATACGTTCTTTCTTTGCCCATTCCACACAGTTCAGGCACTATTTTTTGCCGTTCTTCAGTGCCCTTAAGCACTATTTGGACTGGTCTATTTTACTGAATGCGTTGGTGAGCATCGGGGGTCCGTATGATTCTTGATTTTTTCTTCGATGTGCCTAGATTTTCTGTAGCATTGAGGTCTATTTGACAGTGCAAACTGTTACACGTCATCCCTAGGAAACAGAGCACGGGGAAACTAGCGTTTAGGTCCTGTTGCCAATAAATTCGAGGTGCTTTCCACCACGGAAATACGGGCTTTTTAGGGCAAAAAGATGTTGGCGGCTGAGACTCTTGTAACGCGTGATTTTGAGGGTTAGATGATGACAGCCCCTAATCAGCGGGTACTTTATGGAAAATCAATAATATGATTGCTTAACGTTCTGAGCTTAATTTCTGTCGCCACCTTGTAATGATGGGTATCGTGACAATCGTATTTTCGTCCTGGGGAAAGGGAGTGGGCTGTGGCTAAGGATTCATCGAAACGGTCGTCGAAACGGTGGTGGATGAGCGGGATTTTAATCCTGGCGCTGCTGGCGTTTTTGGGTCTGTCGGCACTGCCGCTAATTGGCAGCTTTATGGGACCGGGAGGCGGCTACGGTGGTCAACAGGCTCAGACACCCGGGGCGGGCAATGATCAGGCTCTACTGCAGTCGGAGGTGGAAGCTTTTGAAATTGTGCTTCAGCGGGAGCCAGAGAATGAAACGGCTTTGCGGGGGTTGTTGGAAGCACGGCTGCGGTTAGGGGACGTGGCGGGGGCGATCGCCCCGTTGGAAAAATTATCGGAGCTGAACCCAGAAGAAACCCAGTACGGTATTTTGCTGGCCCAAGCGAAGCAGCAGCAGGGGGATCGTGAAGGAGCCGCAACGATTTACCGCAAGATTTTGGAGGAGTCGCCGTTGGAGCTTCAGGCGCTCCAGGGATTATCGGTATTGTTGGTGAGTCAAGAGCGCCCCCAGGCGGCGATCGGTTTGATTCAAGACGCCATTGATACGGCGAACGATCGCAATGAGGAGCAGCCGGGATCGGTGGAGATGTTGTCCCTGCGAATGTTGCTGGGGCAGATTTATGCCCAGCTACGGCGTTTTGACGACGCGATCGCCACCTATGACAAGGCGGTGGAGCTAGATCCGCAGAACTTCCGACCGATTTTGGCGAAGGCGATCGTGCTGAAGGCGGATGGTAAAGAAGACCAGGCCCAGCAGTTATTTGCCACGGCCACTAGTCTGGCTCCCGATCAGTTTAAAGATTCTATTCAGCGGTTGGCGACGGCGGCTCCCGGTGACAATAGCGGGTTGGCTATTCCGGAGACGACCCCCGGAGCCCCTGGAAATGGCGCAACGCGGGTTCCCCCGACACCCGCTCCAGCGGAAAGCGCCGAGCCATAGGGGCATGACGGCGCTAGGAATGTCACCGCGCGGAAAATCTGTAGTCAAACAATAAAATCCATGGCTTCCACTTTGGGGTGGTTAGGATTGGAGCGCTGATTTGGCGGTGAAAAGCTGGTGTTCCTGTCATCCAACTTTGCGCCTCCCTGGCGATTGTTTTGTCCCACGTTCTGCTCTGTACGCTCCTCGGTGTTGATTCGGTGTTGATATGGATACGTTGCCGTTTGGTTTGGGCGATCGCCTAGATCTACTTAGTAACCTGCCTGACAATCATTTCTCTGGCCACAGCCCGTCTGACCTTTCTGGTGCTCCGCGTCGCTCTAGAATCTCTGTGCCCAGTGAAGATCCCAACGATCCCCGGTTTATTGTGCCAGCGGGGGCCGGCTTCGACGGCGTTGTGGGATTTGGACAAGGGGACATTAGCTGCACCGGCGCTCTTCTCTTGTCCGGTCGCCATGTGTTGACCGCAGCCCACTGTTTTAACGTGGATCCGGGCGATCGCCCCAACCTAAACCCCAATCCAGCGGCGTACCAGGTCACCTTCGACACCGCCGTCGGGCGCAACATTGTGCCCGTCAGCAGGATTTTTGTTCACCCCGGATGGACCGGCGTAGCCGACAACAACGACATTGCCATCATTGAGCTGGCAGGGGTGCCCCCCGATGCGGCGAATCGCTACGATATTTTTCGCGGCAACACAGAAGTGGGACAGGTGTTTCAGCGGGTGGGCTACGGTGCCGCCGGTACAGGATTTGCCGGAGAAATCCAGGGATCGGTTCCTGTTAAGCGCTTTGGGCAAAACCGCTACGAGCTAGTGGGCGAGCAAATTTCTCCAGGGGTGATTCCCGGATCCCAGCTGGTATATGACTTTGACAACGGACTGCCCCAAAATGACGCTCTGGGGCGAGAGTTTGGCACCCCTAATTTAGGGGTGGGCAACACAGAAATTGGCGCATCGGGGGGAGATTCTGGGGGACCAGCATTCCTGAACGGGCAAATTGCCGGGGTGGCGTCCTATGGGCAAAGCCCTAATATCCCAGGCGTTGACGTGACCGATCCCAACGACACTAGCTTTGGGGAAATTTTTGGCGACACTCGCGTGTCCTTTTACCAAGGCTGGATTGATCTGACCTTGGCCCAGTCGAACGCGGGTAATGACACGTTCGTGGGCACCAGCCGAGATGATCGCCTGTTTAGCAACGCGGGCAACGACACGGTGCAGGGCAACGGCGGCAATGATTTAATCGCCGCTGGACGCGGGGGCGATGTGCTTCTGGGTAGCGACGGTGATGACCTGATGTTTGGCAATCGAGGTCACGATAATTTGGATGGGGGGAATGGCAATGACCGGCTGTTTGGCGGTCGGGGCTTTGACACCTTAACGGGCGGCCCTGGTAATGATTTGCTGAGCGGCGATCGCCTGCGGGATGTGCTGACGGGCGGCCCCGGCAGCGATCGCTTTGTGCTGAACCCGTCCCTGTCCGATGGCGTGGTGGGCAATGCGGACGTGATCACGGACTTTTCTGGTGAGGACGTGCTGCTGTTAACCAATGGCGTTACGGAGCCCCAGCTTGCGCTTGATTTTCTTGGTAATGCCACTGCGGTGCGGGTGGCAGCTACGGGAGCCATCATTGGCGTGGTGAATAACGTGACTCCTGCTCAATTGGTGGGGCGGTTTGCACCTTTTTGAAACTAAGCAAGATGTGAATGGTGGAACCTATCCCGGCGTTTTCTGGTCTGGCTATCCAGGTGCGATCGCCAAATGTGATCGTTAGGATAGGTTTGCTGAACTTAACCGTGACTGGTCGGTTTTTAGATCAAGCGTCTGAATAAAGGTCTGAAGATCAAATCAAAGTCTGCAGACAAAACAAAAGCCCCTCGCTTATCCCACCGTTAACTTTACGGACTGCCATGCCCTCCTCAGTGTCAAACCTCGACGACGTCCTTGCTCCCTTTCGGCGATCCCCTTCCGATGACGACTTAGCGCCCCGGCGATCGCGTATTTCTGTGCCCAGCCAAGATCCTAACGACTCTCGGTTTATTAGCCAGGTGGGCACCGGTTTGGACGGTGTGGCGCGGGTGGGAGATCTGTCCGAGTCGACATTTTGTTCCGGGTCTCTGCTGCTGTCCGGTCGCCACATTTTGACGGCGGCCCACTGTTTTAATAATCCCGACGGATCTGCCAATTTAAATCCCAACCCTGGCCCCCTGCGGGTGCGCTTTGACACCGTTGAAGGACGCACGGTACTGCCCGTAAGCCGGGTCTTTATCCATCCCGACTGGACTGCCGATCGCGACTCCAACAACGATATTGCCATTTTGGAGCTAGGCGCGGTGCCCCCCGACGGAGCCAATCGCTACGATATTTTCCGCGGCTCCAATGAGGTGGGGCAAATTTCCCAGCGGGCAGGCTATGGCACGCCCGGCACTGGCTTTACGGGGGAAGTGCCCAGCGCGGAAGTTCCCATTCGGCGGGCGGGGCAAAATCGCTATGACCTGTTGGGGGATGTGTTTTCCCCGGGGGTGATTCCCGGCACCCAGCTAGGCTACGACTTTGACAGCGGTCAGCCCACCAATGACGCCATCGGGCGAGAATACGGCATTCGCGGCATAGGCGTGGGCAACTTGGAGGTGGGCTCCACCAGCGGTGACTCTGGCGGTCCTGGCTTTGTTAACGGTCAAATTGCCGGCATTGTGTCTTACGGCTTTAGTCCCACCACGCCGGGCATTGATTTTACCGACGGCAACGACACCAGTTTCGGGGAAATTTTTGCCGATACGCGGGTGTCCGCCTACCAAGGCTGGATTGACACCACCCTGGCCCTGTCCAACTCAGGCAACGACACCTTTGTGGGCACCAGCCGTAATGATCGCCTCCTGAGCAACGCCGGTAACGACACGCTGCAGGGGGGCGGCGGTGACGATATTATTGCGGCGGGTCGAGATAATGACGCCTTGATAGGCGGCGACGGCAATGATCTGCTATTTGGCAATCGCGGTAGCGATAACCTGGACGGCGGTAACGGTGACGACGCCCTGTTTGGCGGCCGCGATTTTGATACGTTGACGGGCGGTCCCGGCAACGATTTGCTGGCGGGCGATCGCGCCCGAGATGTATTGACGGGCGGTCCCGGCAGCGACCGCTTTGTGTTGAACGTGGCGCTGTCGGGCTTGGATATCAACTCGGCGGATGTGATTACGGACTTTAACCGGGCGGAGGACTTTATTGCGCTAACGGGCGGGATTACCGAACCCCAGCTGGATTCCCAGTTTTTAAATGGCTCAACGGCGGTGCGGGTGCGTGCCACCGGGGTTATCTTGGGGGTCTTCAATGGGGTTGCTCCGGGACAGTTGCGGGCGCGATTTGTGCCGTTTTAGGTGGCTCTGGGTTCCCGTTTCCCACAAGGACCCTCGATAGGGGCATGACAGAAAAGCAATTTGAACCTTAAGATATGGACTATCGTCAAGGGCACTTGGCAAAAATTAGGTTGGCACGGAGCAACGTTCACTAAAAAAAACGCTCCAGGTCAAGGTTGGTAAAGTTTTCCTGAGCGCCTATTACCAAGGCTCTGGAAACACAGCTTAATGGGTTTTGGAGGAGCTGGCGGTGGATGAATTAAGGACCGCGCTGGAGCTGGCGACCGATGAGGAGCTTCAGGAACTGACGTGGGTAATGTTTCAGCGCAAATTTAATCCGCTGGATTATGTCAGCGCCCCAACGCCGATCGCGGTGCAAAGTTGTGATCGCCTAGCCCAAATTGATGCCCTAGAAGAGCGATTTCGATTTCTCGCCGCTGACGGATTTACGGTGCTGCGACGAGAAACCCACCAGGTGAGCTATCGAGAAGTGCTGATGGGCATTTGCAACCATTTGCGCCTGTCCTATTCCAGCCAGTGGCACACCACGGAGCTGGAGTCGGAGATTTTCTTGCACGTGCTAAATCGTGCCTGGGAAAAGCTGCCTTGCGATCACCAAACGGCGTTGACCCGAGGTGTACAACAGTCTCTAATGCAAAATCGCCTGTGGGATCGGCTGCCGGAAGCCCTGCAAAATGATCCGGTGCGGTTGACGTTAACTGGCGGCGGGGCGATCGCCCTCAATGCCTTTGTGCAACCTTTGGTGCTACGACAAATTGCTTACCAGTTTGCGGTGCAGTTTGCGAAATATGAGGCGGCGAAGACGGTGCTAGCCCAGGGGGGCAGCGTTGCCGGAAAGTTATTTAAAGGACATGTGGCGGCTCAAATGGCCCGGCGAGGGATGGCGGTCAGTGCAGCTCGATATGGTATGGCGCGCACGGTGCTATCGGTTCTGGGACCGGCTATGTGGGCATGGTTTTTGACGGATTTAGGCTGGCGGGCGATCGCCACCAACTACGGGCGGGTGATTCCAGCGGTGTTTGCCCTGGCGCAGATTCGCCTAACGCGCAGCGATGAAGATTGGGATTACGACGATGCCTATGGCTACGAATGTGCGTAGTTTTCAAGCTACGGCTTAGGCAATGGTAAGTAAAGTTGTTACGGCTTGGGCGCAGGGGCGATCGCGCTGGGGAGCATGGCTACAGGCGCACCCGGAGCCGCGATATCAACGCCCTTGGTATTTTGCCCAATTTGGCATTTTGGTGCTGCCTTTCAGCCCGGCGATCGGCGCAACATTTTGCCTGGCTGCCACGATCTTAACCACGGTTTCACTTAGGAAAGAAAAAGAAAAGCCCCCCTTATTAAGGGGGGATAGAGGGATCCCTCAAGGATTGGGGCCACGACAAGGCTCTGAAAAAACGAGGGAAATATCGAGGATTCCCCCCCAGCCCCTTAACAAGGGGGGAGGCGCGTTTTTTTCGCCCCATCCTTTGCCGTGGATTTTGGGGGCGATCGCCCTGGTGATGGTGCTGGGCATCATTGGCGCTGTGGACCAGGGGGAAGCAGCGCTGGGGCTAGCGAATTTTTTGCCCTATTTCTTTGTGTTCTGGGTGCTCAGCCGCCTGGTGGTTGGCGTCAATCAATTGCGGCAACTGGCGTGGCTGGTGGTATTGGGGGGCGGACCGGTGGTGGGCATCGGCATTGGGCAACTGCTGGGCTGGTGGGCTGGACCGGTGCAGATTTTGGGCGTGATCAACTGGCAACTGGCGGCGGGGGGCAATCCGGTAGGGCGTCTGGCATCGGTGTTTGAATACGCCAACGTCACCGCCAGCTATTGCGTGGTGGTGTGGACGATCGCCCTGGGACTCGCCGTAGACGTTTGGGAAAATCGCGATCGCCCCCGCCCCAATCAAAAGCTGGCGATCGCCAGCTTGGGAACTACCTTGGCGTTGACGGCGGCGGGGTTACTCCTTACAGACTCTCGCAATGCCTGGGCGCTGGGACTATTGATGACCTTAGCGTGGGCGGTGGTGATCGGCTGGCATTGGCTATGGCAGGGAGTGATGGGGGTGATCGCCATTATTCTGGGAGCCGCCTTTGCCCCCGACGCAGTGGCCGCTCCCCTGCGGATGATCGTGCCGCGATTTATTTGGGCACGCCTGAACGACAGCCTGTATCCCAATCGTCCAGTGGCAACCCTGCGCTCCACCCAATGGGATTTTGCATGGGATTTAAGCTGGCAGCGCCCGGCACTGGGTTGGGGGTTGCGTAACTTCTCACCCCTGTACGAAGGAGCAACCCAAGTGTGGATGGGACACCCCCACAATTTGCTGTTGATGTTGGCGGCGGAAAGCGGGTGGCTCGCTACCCTGTCCCTATTTGGTGCGGTGGGCTGGGTTTTGGCGCGGGGATTTTTAGTGGTGCGGGGGTTGTCTCGGGGCGATCGCCCGGTGGCGCTATCTATTTGGCTGGGCTTTGTTAGTCTGGCCCTGTTTCATATTTTCGACGTTACCTTATTTGACGTGCGTATCGGGCTACTGGGCTGGATCCTGTTAGCAGGGGTTTGGGGGCTGGTGTGGCGCCGCGATCCCGTGCCGAAGAAGCTGACCCGATAAAACTTGCTCTGTAAAACAAGTTTCATCAATTTCATTGGATTAACACTGTTAGAATCAGAACTCGTATTGTTTCGGATCGCCCTCGAATTCGGCTTATTCCATGAGCGATGCCTATAAAGATACCTACAAAAGCGATGATCCTAACTTCGCTGCCAACGCCGCTCCAAACGGTGACACTAAAGTCCGATTTGTAAGCCACTATCAACGGTTAGGGCTACACCCATCGGCGGGACCGGTGGAAATTCGTCGACGCTACCGAGAGCTCAGTAAGCTGTACCATCCCGACACCACCACCCTGCCCCCAGAGGAAGCGATCACCCAATTCCAAGCCCTAAACCAGGCCTATTCGGTCCTGAGCAATCCTGAGCGCCGCGCCCAATACGACGAGCTAATGAACTATTCGTCAGTAAACGTGATTCGCCCGTGGAAGTCCCTTGATAACGACGAGCCGGGCGATCGCTCCGCGTACCTGGATCCCATTGACCGCCCCTTATCCTCTGGGGAACTGTTCGCAATCTTTTCCCTGCTACTCACCTTCGGACTGTGTATTACTCTGGCGATCGGGGTGGCGCTGTGGCGCGGCGAAACCTTTGAACTTCCCATCGCTGTGCTGAGCCAAATCACCTTTTGCTAAATTCCTCTTTAAGCTCCCCTTTTATCCGGCTCCCCTTCTAAAACCTTCCACTAACCCGTTTCAAACCTCATCCTCCTATGACCCTTCCTAGCGCTGATACTCCTTTGTATAACCATCCTTTGCCGGCGATCGAAGCCTGGCTAACGGACTGTGGCTGCCAACGGGATAAAGACGCCCTGCACCGCTGGTTCATTGAGAAATCTGCCTGGAGCGCTGAGCTATCCCTGGAAGAAGATAATCTCGCTGTGAAATACACCAAGGCTGACGAAGGGGGTGAAGAAATTAGCCGCTCTTTCAAATATTCCCTAAGCCGCAAAGACATTGAAGCTGCCGTTTTCTCTGGTCCCTAAATTGAAAACTGACCTATAAAAAACAGCGATATACCGAAAACACAATCTGGATGCGCCGGTATACCACTGGTTAATAGTGCGTAATTTGTTCATGCCACGCACATAGTCAACTCAATAAAAAATAGAACAGTTTTAGTCACGCAATGAAGCTGAATCCCCACTCTTGGCTTTGCAAACCCTTCGCGAATGATGACCCTCAGTACTCGCTGACTGTTCTACTAATTCAAGAATTGACCATAAAAACTATGCGCTTGAAAAACGTAGGCTGATTTCCCGTATTGCCGAGAAAATTAGCCCTTCTTGACGAAAAAGCTGACGTGGTAGATATTGCCTTTTTTCCAGGGGTGAGCCTGCACTTCCTGAAGCACTGCAGTGCCGTCCCACTTCAAATCAGGCACTGACACCTTGATGGGGGTTTCGCCTACTTTTGCATCGCGAATTAGAAAGCCAAGTTCGTGGGCATCGAGGGTTAGCTGCATAGACTTAAGACCGTCGTGACCATACAAATTAGCCGGAATACGACCTTCACGGCGGATGGCTTTGGGCTTGCTACCTTCAGGGCGGGCTTGGCATTCAATCGAAAGTTCCATGGTTTTCTCGAGACTGTTCTTAACTAGTAGGTGAGAGGGTTACCTGCGTTTTGGTGAAGGTGCAGCACCGCAACCGGCGTGTCCATAAGCTTTGGAATCACTCCGAAGCTTAGGATTAAATTTCGATTACTTCTAACCCTTTGGCATTAGCTTGCCAGGGTTGAAATTGTAACCGAAGTGAGCAAACTTCACCAGAATATCAAAAGACGAGGGCGTAATTGCATTGGCATTGGAACAGGGGTGCCAACACCTTGGAGCTGCACCCGTATCCAAAAGCGGATACGCCTAACTTCCTACGCTGGCAAAGAGTCGGGAGTGCCATTTTCATAGAGCAAGGCACGTTTGGGACCGTGGATGGGATCCTCAACAACAATGGTTTGATCGCGGCTGGCGCCTAGGGAAACGATCGCGATGGGCACCTCCATCAGCTCCGCCAAGAACTTCAGGTAAGTCAGGGCCTCTTTGGGCAGGTCCTCTAACTTGCGGCATTCGGTGGTGGAAGTTTTCCAACCGGGGAAAGTTTTGTACACCGGCACGCATTTGCCCAGCTTGTTATCCCCTCGGGGAAAGTCCTTAATTTCCTTGCCGTCTAGCTCGTAGGCAGTGCAAACCTTGATTTCATCTAGCTCGTCCAACACATCCAGCTTAGTAATGGCGAGGCAGTCCAAACCGTTAATACGCACCGCATAGCGACCAATCACGCCGTCGAACCATCCACAGCGGCGATCGCGCCCGGTGGTGGTACCAAACTCAGCACCGCGATCACGCAAGTGCTGACCAATGGCGTCTTTGCCCTCTGTGGGGAATGGTCCTTCCCCCACCCGAGTGGTATAGGCTTTTGCTACCCCAATCACTCGGTCAATAATCGTTGGTCCCACGCCCGCACCGATACAGGCGCCGCCCGCCACCGGATTAGAGGAGGTCACATAGGGATAGGTGCCATGATCCAAATCCAGCAAGGTTCCCTGGGCGCCCTCGAACAACACATTGCGCTTATCCTTCAAGGCGTTAGCAATGGCTAGGGATGCATCAATAACGTGGGGGCGCAGGCGATCGCCAAAGGCTAAATACTGCTCAATAACCGCCTCCGGATCCAGCGGCGGTAACCCGTAAAGCTTTTCCAGCACCGCGTTTTTACACTCCACGGCCCAACGCAATCGATCTGGTAGCACCTCAGCATCAACTAGATCCAACATCCGAATGCCATTACGTTCCGACTTATCGGCGTAGGTGGGACCAATACCGCGCTGGGTGGTGCCAATTTTCTTTTCCCCGCGCATATTCTCTGCCGCCTGATCCATCAACCGATGGTAGGGCATAGTTACGTGGGCCGCATCGGAAATAAACAGGTTCTGCGCGGAAATTCCTAGGGTTGCCAGCTGGTCCAGCTCCCCCAACAGCACCTGGGGATCAATCACCGTTCCCGAGCCAATAATGCAGTCGGTTTTATCGTAAAGAATACCGGACGGGATTAGGTGCAACTTAAACGTCTGGTCGTTTACCACAACCGTATGACCGGCATTCACCCCCCCTTGGTAGCGTACGACCACATCGGCCGAACGGCTGAGTAAGTCGGTGATTTTACCTTTTCCTTCGTCGCCCCACTGGGCTCCAATTACTACAACGTTAGCCAACGGTCTGATTCGCTCATTAATAGGGACAAAAATTCTGGACAAATTTTAGACAAAATTGTCCGCCCGCCCCGATTATGTCCCAGCCCATAGCGGCAATGGGAAAATCAGAGCGGAAATGTGGCTTTCTTCTACTGTCGATGGGTGCAAACAAAATGGCGCTGCGTGCACAGTCTGCCTGGTGAGTAGGGTCCGCTTTCGGCTAGGTCAGCGTCGCTAATACTTATGGATCGATTTCGAATAATCGATTTCGATTTGTCCTGCACCGCTCCGCCAGAAAGGGAGCCTCGGGAGACCATCTCCTTAAAACTGACTCTTAAGACTGTGGTCACCAAACAAACCCTGATTATCGGTAGTAAGTAGAGAGACTGTCAATATTTAGACAAAATTTATAAAGGTGATTACCGCTAAGTCCACGGCTGTGGGGACGATGGCGATCGCCCCAACTACCACGCCGCCTCCAGTTATTTTTACGGGACCCCTGGCAAGTGAAAACATTAAAATCCGGCTTGACAAGTGCCAATAGGTTCTAAAAGCTATGTCAATTTGCAACGACACTGATTCAGAAATAAGGGGGTAAAAATAAAACGCTAAGATGTTGATGTGAACAGAAATCGACCATTGAATTGAAGCCATTAAAAAGAGTCAAAACAACAGCGGAATCGATCAAAGTTGCGGACCAATTTCCTTGACTTAGCTATTCTTTATTGTTTAAAGGGTTGAGTGGTTATGAAAGTTGCTGTTTTTAGTACAAAGCCCTACGACCGTAAGTTTTTAGAACAAGCAAACGAAAGTTTAGAGCCGAAAAGTCGCCACAGTTTAACTTTTCTAGAGTGCCAGCTTGATGGAAAAACAATCGCCTTAGCCCACGATCATGATGCGGTGTGTGCTTTTGTGAACGATCAGCTCGACGGAGAGATGATCACTCGATTTTCTAAGCTGGGCGGCCGAGCGATCGCTATGCGCTGTGCTGGGTATAACAACGTAGATTTGGCTGCGGCTGCGGAGAACAATATTTCAGTGGTGCGGGTGCCGGCATATTCCCCCTATGCGGTGGCGGAGCATACCTTGGGCATGATTTTAGCCTTGAACCGTCAGATTCACCGGGCTTACAACCGGGTGCGAGAGGGAAATTTCGCCCTGGACGGGCTCCTTGGATTTGACCTCCACGGTAAAACGGTGGCAGTCATTGGGACGGGAAAAATTGGGGTGTTGGTGGCCGAGCGATTATTGGCTTTTGGGTGTCATGTGGTTGCTTACGACCCATTTCCCAATGATCATGTGCGGGAGTTGGGGATTGAATACGAGCCGTTGGACCAGGCGATCGCCGAGGCAGATATTGTGACCCTTCACTGTCCTTTAACGGCGGATAACTTCCACTTAATTGATGCTGAACATATTGCGCGAATGAAGTGGGGGGTAATGATTATCAACACCAGTCGCGGTGGATTAATTGATACCCAAGCGGCAATTCAAGCCCTAAAAATTCATCATATTGGTAGCCTGGCACTGGATGTTTATGAGCAAGAGTCGGCACTGTTTTTTGAGAATATGTCTGAAGAAGGAATTGAGGACGATATTTTTGCTCGATTGCTTACCTTTCCTAATGTTTTAATCACCGGTCATCAGGCATTTTTTACCCAAGAAGCCCTGACTAATATTGCCGAAACAACCATTGCCAATTTGACGGAACTGGAGCGTAATGGCACCTGCAATAACGAAATATTGCCCCTTTCCCTCTAACCGTCTGGCTAATAGCTTTGCTGCGGCTTTAGTGATCGCTGTTTTGGGAGCGCTCCCTGCTCATGGGGATCGTAGGACTGTCCCAAAGAGCAATTTGGCAGCGGTTTCGGTTGCGCAGCCGATTGGGGCAATGGCAAAGGTTAATTCGGTAATAGGTGAGGAAACAAAGGCAGAAGCAGATGCGGAAATAAGCTGGGAGCAGCAGGTGGAGGCGCTGGCTGAGGGATATCGTCAGCGCCAGCCTGTGCGGTGGTTCAGCCAGCAATGGTCAGGGCGACAGGTAGAACAGATGCGCGATCGCTTTTTGGCAGTGTTGGCGCAGGATTACGGTGTCCCTATCGGCTGACGGGGTGACAGAGTAGGTGAAAGCCTTTTTAGCCATGACTTACAGCAT
>CALGDE010000161.1 GCA_937883785.1 uncultured cyanobacterium | reverse complement strand
TCTAAAAGCCGCTCTATGGCTACCCTTCACAGACTTGTGCCTAATGGATAGCTTATCAAGGGGGGGTGGGGGGATCCCATCCCACTCCAGCCCCAGCCTAGTCTTTTGTAAAAAGATTGAGGCACTGAGAATCCCCCCTCGGTCCCCCCTTGGTAAGGGGGGAGGTCGTTTCTTTTAATGGGACTGGGCATTAGCTTGATTTACGAGCTTGGTTCAGGGGATTCAAAATACCGCGCAGGGTTTGGCAGCGTACTTGGTCGATGAAACTTAGACCACTATTACCATCGAGCACGGCGATCGCCTCAATTCCCCCCAGCAATGCCCCCGCCGCTGCCACCGTGTCATAGCCCCGCCGCTGAGCCACCGCGATTCCCCTCCGGTCCGCATTCACCTGCTGCTCGGGACTGCGCCGTTGCTGCCACCATTGCCAGCCTGCGCCGCCCCCCAAGGAACCAGCAGCGATCGCCCCCACCCCATCTCCCTGGGCTAACTCAAACGCCGTTACCGCCGCGGCTAACAACGCCACTCCCTGCTGCCACTGGGGTTCAAACCACCGCATCCCCGTCAGCCAACACACTTCTCGCAAAAACAATAAATCTCGCTGTGGTTCCGAAAGCTGTAGCCAACGCTCAAAGTCGATGGCGATCGCCCGATTTCTCTGCCACGGATAGGGAAATTCACTGGCGATCGTCTCCAATGTCTCTGACGTGCCCACAATTTTCACCACCATCTGCCCCGACGTGGGCATTAACTCCCGCAGTCGGTATATTTCTAAATTCTTGATCTCGGAAGGGGCGGCATCCGCAGCCATAGAGAAGTTTTTTTGCGGCGATTTGACTGGAAATAATCATAAGGGCTGGGCGATCGCCCTGATGCCCCATCACAAATCTTGGATTAAAGTGCTGGAGGGGCGTCCAGCTTCAGCAATAGTTTTGGAAATTTAGCACCACTGGGATACTAAACGGCGGCATCAAGAACACTATGAAAATCCTGATCTATTCCTATAACTACCATCCCGAACCCATTGGCATTGCGCCCCTAATGACCGAGTTGGCAGAAGGATTGGCAGCGCGGGGGCACGAGGTTCGCGTGCTGACGGGAATGCCCAACTATCCCCAGCGGCGAATTTACGAAGGCTATCGCGGCAAAGCCTATATGACCGAGCATCGTAACGGGGTGCGCGTGGATCGCTGCTACGTATGGGTTCGCCCCAAGCCCGGTTTGGTCACCCGGATGGCGCTGGACGGCAGTTTTGTATTTACCAGTTTTGCGCGATCGCTATTCGGCTGGCGACCGGATATTATTTTGTTTGCCTCACCGCCGTTGCCCGTATCCATTCCCGCCTGGCTGCTAGGCAAACTGAAACGCTGCCCCGTGGTGCTAAATCTGCAAGATATTTTGCCCGACGCGGCGGTGCACACCGGCTTAATTCGCAACGAAAAAGCCATCAAAATCTTCGAAAAGCTGGAAAACTTTGCTTACAAGCGTGCCACCCACGTCAGCGTAATCGCCGAAGGATTCGTTGATAATTTAATCGGCAAAAACGTCCCTGAAAATAAGATTTCACTAATTCCAAACTGGGTGAATACTAACTTTATTCACCCCATGGCAAAGCACAATAGTTTCCGCGAAGAGCATGGCTTGCAAAATAATTTCGTGGTGATGTATTCCGGCAATATCGCCCTAACCCAGGGATTGGAAACGGTGGTAAATACGGCGGCATTGTTGAAAGACCATCCCGATGTGGACAATATTCAGCGACAAAACAGCATCAAATTTGTGATTGTGGGCGAAGAGAAAGCTCTGAAAAAGTTAGAAGACTACTGTCGCGATCGCCAGGTGCTCGACTACGTTCTCCTGCTTCCTTTCCAGCCGCGAGAACGACTACCGGAGATGTTGGCAGCGGCAGACGTGGGGTTAATCGTCCAAAAATCCAACGTGGTCGCCTTCAATATGCCGTCCAAAACCCAGGTGCTCTTGGCAAGCGGTCGAGCAATTATTGCATCGGTACCCGGCTCGGGAACGGCAGCGCGGGCGGTGCGCTCCAGCGAAGGCGGGCTAGTGGTGGAACCGGAATCTCCTCAGGCTTTGTTAGACGCAGTATTGACCTTGGCGGAAAATCGCGATCGCACCACCACCTTGGGCAAACACGGACGCGCCTACGCCGAAAAAACCTACAGCTTTGAAAGCGCCCTCAACGCCTACGAAGCCCTATTTAAAAAGCTTTGTCAGTAAACGAAAAATGCACCGGTTAGGAATCGTTCCCCACCCGGTGCACCATATCGGTAATTTAAGAAACAGTTGAAAAAGTGCCGTTAGCTCACGTTACCGTTGGTGGGAATCTTGCCCTTCATATCACCAGTCAACGCCTTAGCGCTTTCCAAGGTGGCGAGGATACTCTGCGGATCCATAAACATCACCTTGCTGCTGTCACTGGTGCCGATGGTGGCGCTGGTGGTGAGATACTGTTGCGCCATCAGGAACTGCAAAGCCTCTGCCGACTGGGGATCCTCTTCCAGGGACTGACCTACGATTTTTACCGCCTGGGCGATCGCCTGAGCCTGAAGCACCTGCTGCTTTTGATTCGCCTGGGCCTCCAGCACGATCGCCTGCTGATGGGCTTCCGCATCCAAAATCGCCGCCTTCTTCTCAGACTCCGCCGCCAGCACCTGAGCCTCCGCCTTACCCTGAGCCGCATTCACTGCCGACTCCCGCTGCCCTTCCGATGTCAGAATCGCCGCCCGCTTTTGCCGTTCCGCCGACATCTGCAATTCCATCGACTCCTGCACCGCCTTGGACGGAATAATATCCCGCAGCTCAACGCGAGTCACCTTCACGCCCCACGGATCTGTCGCCACATCCAAATCCCGCAGCAACACCTCATTCACCCGCTCCCGTGCCGTAAATGTCTCATCCAGCTCCAGCTTGCCCATCTCGGACCGAATCTGGGTCAACACCAAATTGGTCATCGCCGACTGCAAATTCTCCACCTTGTAATAGGACTTCTCCAGATCCACAATGCGCCAGTACACCACCGCATCAGCCGTAATCATCACGTTATCGCGGGTCACACACTGCTGGGGCGGCACGTCAATTACCCGCTCCCGCACCGTTTGCTGACACACCACCCGCTCCATCACCGGAATCAAATAATTGAGCCCCGGCTCCAGCTTTTTCCCCTGATACTTACCCAGGTTTTCCACCAAAGCCTCATTTCCCTGATTCACAATGCGAATGCCGGACAGGGCTGTTGCTCCAAAGGCGAATGCGATCGCCATAACCAACTCATTCATCGTGCTAAATCCTGATACTTAAATATTCAAATTGGGCAAAAATTGGCAGGTTATTCGTAAAGAAACTTGGATTCTGGGTGACGCAAGAGTGTGCCGTTTCTTAGTCAAGCCTTGGACACTTAACAAGAAAGATTAAGACGACTTAAACCCATTATGGCTTGCAAAACATTTCAACGGGAAAAGCCTTACTTTTTGATATATTCCACGGGCTAGATGAACCATCCTCCAGTGGCAGAATTTAGATTTAGTTTAGATTTTTAGCCTGTTTAGAGACTATTTAAGCGCCGATGAAACTTGTCTATATCCCCTTAGACGAACGTCCTTGTAATGTTAATTACCCCCAGGCGATCGCCAGCTTACAAAGCGAAATCCAGCTCAAGGTGCCTCCAAAGGAGTGTCTAAGTGGAAAGAAAATAGCCGCTCCTATTGATAAGCTCTGGCAGTGGCTAGAGGATGAAATTCAGTACTGTGACGGCGCTATTCTATCCATTGAAATGCTCATTTATGGCGGACTCTTACCGTCAAGAATCCATCAGAACTCCGTTGAAAGTTTACTGAGTCGAGTCAATAAAATTCATAAATTAAGGGAGCAGAACCCCAACATATTTATCCTGGCCAGTAACTTGATCATGCGATCGCCTAGCTATGACAGCAGCGAGGAGGAGCCAGATTATTACGCTGATTGGGGCGCATCAATCTTTCGCTGGGGTTGGCTAACAGACAAGCAAAGCCGTCAAGAATTATCCCTTTCAGAGCAGTTGGAATTAGAAGCTTTAGATCGCTCTATTCCGTCAAAAAATTTACAGGATTATCGTCAACGTCGCCTCAATAATCGAAAGATTAACCAGGCAGTCATTCAGTTAGTTAAAGACGGCATTATTGATTTTCTAAGTATTCCCCAGGACGATAGCGCCGAGTATGGTTTTACGGCGATGGATCAGCGGGAAATTTATGGGGTGATCGCCCGTGAAAGACTACAGCATAAAATCCACGTCTATCCCGGCGCAGACGAAGTAGGATGTACTCTCCTCAGTCGCGCCTACGTTAACTACTGCCAGCTTAATAAGTCGCCGATAAAAATCTATCCATTATTTAGTTCAACTCATAGTGAAACAATTATTCCTCTTTACGAAGATCGCCCCCTCGGAGAAAGTTTAAAAGCCCATATTCTTGCCGCTGGAGGTTGTTTGGTCGCCGATCCAGAGAAGGCAGACTTTATACTTGCCATCAACACTGCCGGGCAAGTGATGCAGGAAGCTTGGGATCAGAATAAGAAAGATATTACCTATTCAACCTGTCGTAATTTACGGTATTTTTCGGCAGCGATCGCCCAATGTATTCAACAGGGGAAATCCGTGGCGATCGCCGATGTTGCCTTTGCTAATGGCGGGGAAATTGAACTAATTGAAATGCTGGACGACAATGGCACTTTAGATAAAGTTGTTGCCTACGCAGGATGGAATACTAATTGCAATACTTTGGGGACGGCGATCGCCACGGGGATATTCAGTTTAAATTCGGATAATCAACGGGCGATAAAGATAAACATTATTCAGCATTTGCTAGAGGATGCCTTTTACCAAGGCGTTGTTCGCTCCGAAGTTATTGATACCTACTTACCCACTGTCGGCGCTAGCTATTACAATTTTGGCGATCGCGAGGGAGATATTCAAACCGCGGTGGAGGAACGTCTAATCCAACAGTGGAGAGACACCATTCTTACCACCTTTAAGGACGTTGATCCTTATATTTACCAACTAGAATTTCCATGGCATAGGATGTTTGAAATTGACCTTGGCGTGAGAGATCAGCGTGAAAGGCCAACTGAAATATTTAAAGAGTAAGTCAAGATTGCGATCAGCATCATCGTTTTCCATCGGCTTAATTTATTCTTCTGCCAAGCCAAATTTCGGAGAAAGAGAATCACTAACGGCACGAGAATTCCCAACTCAATTAATAAGTTTTTATAGAAAAAGTAGTTTTGCCAGTGAGGTTTTCCCGCGCTAGGTAATAAGCCAATAGGAGATTTAACCAGCACAGAGTTTAAGGGCCAAAACAGTGGCAAAGCTATCACCCCCACAAACCAATCCATTACCGGGTGGGACAGTCCTGCAAGGATTGCCTGCCAAGCACAGATACAGGATTTTTGCCCCCTCAAGCCAGCTAAAAATAGTCCCACAACGGTAACGCTGGGCAACAGCAAACTGCTGGGAATTCCGTGGGTAATTCTTGCCCCTTCGTTTTGTGCCATTGTCAAAGCAGGCACAGCATAATCGATGTCCGGCGCCCAGGCGATGATAATTAGCCAGCCGAGCCAAATCAGCGATCGCCCGCGGCTCAGAAAAGGACGGCGGTTTGGGGCGATCGCCTCAGAAATCGTGACCGCTGCTAAGCCATGACCAATAAAGGAAGACATTTATTTACGAACATTTATTGACGAGTATCTTGCAATAGTAAAACCATAGCCTCTAAGGGATGGGACCAATAAAAACATGAGTCAAACTAAGCTTTTCAAACAGAGATGGTTGCTAGCAGCATTTATAGCTTTTGTTGTTATTTTGGGGAGCACTATTTCCGTTGGTCAACCAATTGCGACTGCGAAAGAACCTGATTTACCCAAACAATACGTAGGCGTTTGGGAAGGAATAGGCACTCAAGATAACGGAGTTGGATGGTCAATTCTTATTGCCCTTACACCTGGTCCTAAAGATTCCGTTGTTGGAACGATTGCCTATCCCTCAATACCTTGCAATGGAAAACTCTTATTCGAAAAGAAAGAGCGCAACGAAATCAAACTTTCAGAAGACCTAACCCACGCAGGAGTATGCGCTGCCGGGGGAACCATTTCACTATCCCCCACTGCCGATAATAAGCTGACCTATAAATGGTTTCATCCAGACGGCAGGGCAGATGGGGAAGGCTCGCTTAATCGGATCAGTTCTCCAGAGGCGATCGCCCAGTAGTTATTTGCCATAATCGAAATAAGATTTTTGTGAGACGGTTCCAGTATGGATGACTTCAACAGAAATTTAATTGATGCTTTGACTTAGATAGCTTGGATCTAAATAACAGTTATGTCTTTCAACGCTTACGAAAATCTTGCCCAAGTTCTGCAAGACTATCAAATCCAAGAAACAAAAACTGATTTTATCGAAGTTCAGGAGTTTGCTGTACGCCCTAGTTTCAAAGAAGATCTGGAGTTCTCCTTACGGGAGTTTAGTTTTGAAGGCTCAGAGTATGGTGTTTGCGAAACTCTTATTTTTCCAGTTTTAAAAGAAGTTTACCGTTACCATCATGATCACCTCACTCTCTGGAGCCACAAGCCCCTTAACTACGATGCAAAATTATGCGGCGTACCGGACTATATTGTTGCGTCGCGATCACCTCTAGGAAAAAGTGTTTTTGACACCCCTTATTTTGTTGCAATTGAGGCAAAGCGCGATGATTTTATAAAAGGTTGGGGGCAGTGTTTGGCAGAAATGGTGGCAATCCAAAAGGCGAACCAATGGGGAGATAACCACACTGTGTTTGGCATCGTTTCAAACGGAAGCATGTGGGAGTTTGGACGGCTCACAGGT
The DNA here is from genome assembly GCA_937883785.1 of uncultured cyanobacterium. Taxonomy (GTDB): domain Bacteria; phylum Cyanobacteriota; class Cyanobacteriia; order CACIAM-69d; family CACIAM-69d; genus CALGDE01. The sequence goes on along the minus strand of CALGDE010000161.1, from coordinate 40,367 downwards.
ACTCAATTTGAACAGAATTTTCGTGGCTATGGAATCTATGAACTGGAGATTTTGTTGGGGGCGATCAACTATATTTTCAAAGCTTGCGTTATTTAATGCGATCGCCCAATAGCCATTTGTCATAATCAGAACAAGGTTTCTGTGAGACTGTTCCAAGATGGGTAACTCGCGATCGCAAGCCGGCTAAGTCTTTAGTTGAGCCGTATCAGTAGGGCTAATTGTCCAAACTCTTGAATCATGGACTACGACGAAAGATATCCAACCCCTCAAAAGCTTTTAATACTAGATTTTGAAACCACTGGGCTGAGCCCAGAAAGTGACAACATTATTGAGCTTGGAGCCATCCTGTATTCTGTTGCTGATCGTTGTGTCTTACAACAATTTTCGAGCTTATTACCTGTAGAACGGAACCCAGCGGAGAAAATCAACCGAATCAGTGTGGTTGCCTCGCAAAATACTCCGTCGAGTGCAGGCTTTCAGGCAATGCTGGTCGATTGGCTACAAGAGGCAGAATACGTTGTCGCACACAACGCAGATTTTGACGTTCAGTGGCTTCCGAAAATCGAAGAGATTGATCCTGATTGGTGTAAAGAGCAATTTTGGCTGTGTACTTACAATGATTTTGTTTGGCCTAAAAATATCAAACCAGAAAGTTTAATTGTTACGGCCCTTAACCACGGCATCGGCGTGAGCAACGCACACCGTGCACTTATCGACTGCCAACTCATTTCAGCACTATTTGATCGTGTTGACAGCTTTGAGCAAATATTGGCAGATGCAATATTACATTCCTTTTCTCCCAAGCTTCGTACCATCGCTAAAGTTTCAAAAGACAAAAGAGACCTTGCAAAAAAACGTGGCTACCGGTGGGATCCTGGCAGCAGGCAATGGTACTCCTGGATGACAAAGGGAAGAATCGAGCGTGAGCGAAAGGAGGCGCCGTTTGAAATCTGGGTTGATGAATCCACACAAAAAAGCGGTCGCAATACAATGCCACCGCCTGAGCATTGGGAACTCTGAGAAAGATTAACTTGTCAGAGCTCCAACTAACTTTTAAGGCACTTGTGCACCTTGCACTTAAGCAAAGCAGCCTATCAAAATACCAGCTAGTTACTCAATACCTTCGATGCGGTCTTCGACTTGCTGATACAGCTCTTGCAGGCGATCTAAGTTTTCATCGCTGGTTTCCCAATAGCCGCGACCATTGGCTTCCAACAACGTTCCCAGCATTCGGCGGAAAGAGTGGGGATTCAAATCCATTAGGCGCTTCGCCATATCTTCATCAGCGATGAAAGTGTCGTTGGCATCCTCGTAGACCCAGTTATCAACAGCACCCGCCGTTGCACTCCAGCCCATGGTGTTATTCAGGCGCTTTGCCACCTCACGAACACCCTCGTAGCCATGGGACAACATGCCCTCGTACCACTTGGGATTCAACAGCTTCGTGCGAGCATCCAAGCGCACGGTCTCCGACAGCGTCCGCACCTGAGCATTTGCCGTGGTCGTATCCGCCATGTAAGCGCTGGGCTTGCGACCATCTTTACGCAGACCGGCTACGACCTTAGTGGGGTCAGAGTCGTAGTAGTGGGACACATCCGACAGGGAAATTTCCGACGAATCCAAGTTCTGGAATGTCACATCCACCGTAGACAGGGTCTTCTCAAACACCTCCCGAGACTGGTTCATTTCCCCAGGATTATCAGAAGAGAACGCGAAAGACTTACGGGACAGGAACATATCCTGCAAATCTTGCTCCTCTTCCCAGGTTGCGTTCTCAACCGCCAAACCAACGTTGGTTGAGTAGGAACCGGACGCATTGGTAAATACCCGAGTCGCCGCCTGGCGTAAGTTAATTCCCAAATCATCCGCCTGCTCAGTGGCATGAGCGCGAACAAAGTTCATCTCCAGGGGCTCATCCGCTTCCGCAGCCATCTTGATCGCCCGGTCCAACAGCGCCATCTGGTTCACAAACAGGTCGCGGAACACACCAGAACAGGTAACCACCACATCAACCCGAGGACGACCCAGCTCTTCCAGCTCAATCAGCTCCAGCTTGTTAATCCGACCCAAAGCGTCAGGCACCGGGCGCACACCCACCAACCACAAAACCTGAGCCAGTGACTCACCGTAGGTTTTGATATTGTCCGTTCCCCATAGGGTGATGGCGATAGTTTCGGGATATTTGCCACCATCTTCCTGACGCTGACGCTCAATCAAACGATCCACAACGCCTTTTGCTGACTTAACCGCCGCCGTGGTGGGAATCGACTGGGGATCCAGCGCGTGCATATTCTTGCCGGTGGGCAGCACCATCGGATTACGCACCGGGTCGCCGCCAGGTCCAGGCAGAATGTATTCGCCATCCAGCGCTCGCAGCAACGACTCCATTTCCTTATCAGCAATTACCTGCTCTAGGCAGAAGTCCACGTACTCAAACAGGGTCTGGGCGCCGTCCACTCCCACATTAGGGAAGCCGGCATCAGCCATTGCCCGTAGCCAGGGGCGGCGATCGCTCAAGGAAGCCAAATAATCAAAATAGCGCTTAGCAAACTGAAGCCACCGAAGATTCCGCGCAAACTCAATAAAGTCAAAGGGAGGCTTACGCAACAGGCGACCATCTTTACCGGTGCGCATCTTTACTGCCGCCGACACCGCTGCCCGCGTTGCTAGGGTGATGTCTTGCAAAAGCTGCACATCATCCAAAATGCCGAGGTTAGCGTTGCTGTAAACCTCATCAATATCGCGATCCTTGCTCTCCGCCAGCAGCCGGGGCAATCCCTGAATGCCATCCTCGGGGCGATCTAGGCTAGCAATATTGACCAAAGTAGCCACCGCTTCTTCAGCCGTGGGCGGACGACCCACTACGTGCAAACCGCAGGGCAACAAGCGAGACTCAATGTCCATCAACTTGCGATAGACCGAACCAATCAGGTTATCCCGCTCCTCAGCGGTCAAATCCTTGCCGTCTTTCTCGGGCAGGTTCACGTCCTTATCCAGGTTGACCGCCTTCGCCTGCTCAATCACCGCGTCAACGATGGAGGGACCGCGTCCGCTATCTTTCAAGGTTTGATAGGAGCCAATTAGCTCGCCCAACTCCTTCAACCCCTTGTACAGCCCAGCGTTCTCAGCAGGAGGGGTCAGGTAGGAAATAATCTCGGCGTAGCTGCGGCGCTTGGCGATCGTCGCCTCGCTGGGGTTGTTAGCAGCGTAATAGTACAGGTTGGGAATGCTGCCAATTAAGCTGTCGGGATAGCATTCGCCGGACATACCGATTTGCTTACCGGGCATAAATTCCAGGGAGCCGTGGGTACCAAAGTGCAGCACCGCATCCGCACCCCAGATTTTCTCTAGATAGGTGTAGTAAGCCGCAAAGCCGTGGTGAGGGCTTGCAGACTTGGAGAACAGCAGCAACATCGGATCACCTTCGTAGCCAAAGGTGGGCTGCACACCGATAAATACGTTGCCGAAGTGCTTACCAAATACCAGCAGGTTCTGACCGTCGCTGTTCAATTCACCAGGAGCCGGTCCCCAGTTCTCTTCCAAACGCTTAGCGTAGGGAGTCAAAGATTGATACTCCTTGACTGGCATCCGATAGGCAACATTTAGGTCAGGGCTAGAATACTGCGCCTGAATATCGTGAATCACCTCATCCATCAGCGCCTTGGGGTTAGACGGGATGGGACCCACGTCGTAACCCTCAGCCTTCAGGGACTTCAGAGCTTCATAAATGGAGCCAAATACGTCTAAGTATGCCGCCGTTCCCACGTTGCCTTTATCAGGAGGGAAGCTAAAGACGGTAATTGCTACTTTCTTGGCAAACTTGGGCTTGCGGCGTAGGTTAGCCCACTTGATGGCCCGCTCAGCCACAGCCTCTAAACGATCTTGAAGCGCGATCGCCCTACCAGTATTTCCATCACGACCGGAAGCAATAATCGGTTCGATCGCCCCATCCAGCTCAGGAATGGCAATTTGCAACGCCACCTGAATAGGGTGCAAACCAAGCTCGCTCTCTTCCCACTCCTCCGTGGTTTGGAATACTAGGGGCAGCGCCACCATGTAGGGACGGTTTAGGCGCTTCAAAGAGGCGATCGCCCGAGGATGATCCTGACGTGCCGGACCACCCACCAATGCAAAACCGGTCAGGGACACCACCGCATCCACAATGGAGTCGGGCTTAGCAGAATCAACGCCAGCGCCGGGACGATAGAAATACTCATCCACCGGCTTGGAAAAGTCCAAACCGCCGGCAAAGACGGGAACTACGCGGGCGCCCTTAGCTTCTAGCTCCTGCACCATACCAACATAGTGAGCATCATCACCGCTCACTATGTGACTGCGCTGAAGCACCAGCCCCACACAGGGAGCATTGGGTTTACGCAGCTCATCAGGCATTAAAGGCGAGGTGACGTACCAATCTAAATAAGATTCCACGTCCTCAAAAGTCTTCGGCGCAAGGGGGTGCCAAATGCCAATGTCGGGGAATACCACCGGGTCGTCGTACTTCAGCTCAACACTGGGAGCGTCCTCCGCCCCTTGATCCAGAGCTTCTACCTGCTTGTTGAACACGTAGCGATCGCTCAACATCAGCAGGAAGTTTTCCAGGTTCTCCGGAGAGCCGCCTAGCCAGTACTGGAAGCTCATAATAAAGCTGCGAGCATCCTGCGCTTTGTCGGAGGGCAAATACTTCAGAATCGTCGGCAAGGTCCGCAGTAGCTTCAGCATCGATTCTTCGAAGCTAGTGGGATCCTTTTGACGGCGCTTCTTCATAAATTCGCCGATGATGCTCTTGGATTGCCCAAGCTGCGCCATGGAGAACTTGCCCAGCTTGTTCAGCTTCATCACATCGGGCATGGACGGGAACACCACCGCCGCATCCAAGTTGTCCCGGTGAGGCTTAACCGCCTCCACCACCTTGGCTGCCAAGTCTTCGATGAAGATCAACGACGCAATAAAAATATTGGCTTCTGAAACATCTTTCTGAAACGCTTCGTAGTTCTCAGGGCTGCGCAGCTCCTCAATTAAGTAACCACTAAGCTCAATGGCAACGTTAGGGTTGCTGTTGTTAATAGCCTTCGCTGCGGCCGTTAACGAGCTTTGATACTGCGCTTCGAGAACTATGTAAACCACCTTGACCAGAGACCGCCCATTTAAGTTTTCCGGCTGTACGTGACGAATCTCGGGCTTAACGTAGGTGAACATTCAGTTTTTCTCCTTAAAGCGGGCGATGCTACAGGCTATCGTTCCTGCGAATCTCAAACTATTCTACGCACTTCTACTCATTTCAAGGAGACCTTGCCCTAGAAAAAAGGGGGGTTGATACAAACTGACAATTCTTTATTGCGTCAACTTAATATTGATTGACATTGCTCAAGGTAAATCTATTAAGTCTTTAATCAACCTAAACAGAAATAGCTGCCAGCACTGCATTACCTAACATTTAGCTGCCGTCTATATCTGCGTCTACATCTGTGTCTGCATCGTCATTGCCTGTGTCCCTGCCACTAGCATTTATGCTCAGGCGATCGCTCAAATGAATCCAGTCGCCAATGCTTAAGTTTTCAGCGCGGGCGTCAGGTCTAACGTCGATGGCGGTCAGGATTTTCGTCAAGGGATCGCTTTCAATCCAGGATTTCAAATTATTTCGCAGCATTTTGCGTCGAGTGGAAAAACCTTGCTTTACCAGTTTTTCTAAGGCGTCGTGATCCTTCGGCTGCTCGGGATAGGGACGTGGCGTGATGCGAATCACCGCTGACATCACTTTGGGCGGCGGTGAAAAGGCTTTGGCGGGTACATCGAATAGGTATTCACAGTCCGCTAAAAATCCCACGCGAATGGACAGGGCTCCATAGGCTTTATGCCCTGGCTTGGCGCACAGTCGCCGCCCTACCTCCTGTTGTACCAGCAGCACGATGGACTCAAAGGGGTGCGATCGCGGCGTGCTGATACGCCCCAACAAATGCTCCAAAATTGGACCGGTAATGTTGTAGGGAATATTGGCAACGACTTTGTTTGGTTCGCGAAAAGCGGGATTGGGAAAGTCCTCAATCATCTGAGGCCAGTCCAGCTTCAAAATATCCCCCTGGAGCAGTAAGAAGTTATCGCGATCGCCAAACTTCTTCACCAGGCGAGGGCATAAATCCCGATCCAGCTCTACCGCCACCACGGCTCCCGCTTTCGGCAATAGCTGATGGGTGAGCGCTCCCTGCCCCGGACCAATTTCCAGGACGCGATCCCCTCGCGATAGGTCAGCGGCGTCGGCAATACGCTTTAGGACCGTGTCACTTTTCAGCCAATGTTGCCCAAATCGTTTCCGCGCTCGCGCCATAATCTCTGCCTAATATGCCCCCACGTCCACAGTCTAGGATGCTGCGGTTTCTGCCGTGGCCGGTTCGGCTTTGGCGCTTTTTGTGGCGGGCGATCGCTTTGTAGCGGTTTTGGTGGCTTTAGCCGCAGTGGTTGTTTTGGCAGCGGTTGCCTTAGTGGTGGCTGCTTTGGCCGCAGTTTTCTTGGTCGTGGACTTAGCCGCCGTTTTACTTGTGGACTTCGCCGTTGATTTAGCTGCAGTCTTGGTGGTCGTGGACTTTTTCGCCGTTGTCTTCTTAGCGGCGGTTTTCTTCGCTGTTGATTTTTTAGGGGTGGCTTTCTTTTTCGCCGTGGTTTTCTTGCGCCCCCCTTTCTTGGTGGCAGCTTTAGCGTCCAGCAGGGCGATCGCCTGCTCCATAGTCAAATCTTCCGGCGTCTGATCCCCCGCTAGCCCCGCATTAATCTTGTTGTGCTGAACATAAATGCCGTAGGGACCCTTGTAAATGTTCACCGGAGCTTCATCTTCCGGATGCGGTCCCAACTCCCGCAGCGGAGTCTTCTTGCGACCCCGACCGGCTTTAGGCTGCGCTAATAATTCCAGCGCCCGCTCGAAGGTAATAGTGGTCACATCGTCATCGCCCTTGATGGACCGATAGTCCTTTCCGTCCTTGCCCTGGTCGTGAACCACATAGGGACCAAATCGTCCCAGACTTGCCTTTACCGGCTTACCGGTTTCGGGGTGCTCACCGAGCAATCGCGGCAGTGCCAGCAGGCCAACCGCCAGCTCCACTGTTACCTTATCCGGGGTCACTCCCCTCGGTAACGACGCCCGCTTCGGCTTCGGCACCTCCTCGGTCACTTCCCCGAGCTGCACGTAAGGGCCATACTGACCGGTCAGCACATAAATTGCCTCGCCGCTCTCCGGATGCAATCCCAGAGCGTCTGGACCTTCAGTTTTTTGGCGAATCACCTCTTGAATTTGCTCAACGGTCACGTCCGCCGGATTCAGGGTCACCGGCAACGACGCCCGCACCATTTCACCTTCATGTTCCACCTCCGCATAGGCTCCGTAGCGCCCGATGCGGATTTTCGCTCCCAGGTCATCAAACTCTAGGGTTCGCGCCTCAGAGGGATCAATATTGTCCTGACGCACCTGTACCTGGTTCGCTAAGCCGTCATCACCGCGATAGAAACTTCCCAAATAAGGCAGCCACTGGGTTTTACCCACAGCGATATCGTCCAGGGTTTGCTCCATGCGAGCGGTAAATTGCAGATCCACCAAATCGGAGAAGTGGTTTTCCAACAGCCCCGTCACCGCAAAAGCCGTGAAAGACGGGATCAGCGCATTGCGGTCCAGGTTGGCATAGCCGCGGTCAATAATGGTGCTGATAATGCTGGCGTAGGTGCTGGGACGACCAATGCCTTCTTTTTCCAGCTGCTTCACCAGTGCCGCTTCCGTAAATCGTGCCGGGGGCTGGGTTTCGTGCCCGATCGCCTCCAAAGTCTTACAGGGAGCCTCATCACCCACCTTTAAATTAGGCAGCAACACCTCCTGGTTTTCCAGCGCTGCATCGGGATCATCAGACCCTTCCACATAGGCGCGGAAAAAGCCCGGGAAATCGATGCGCTTACCGGTGGACCGAAATTCAGCGTTATCCGCCGTGATGGTCATGGTGATATTGGTTTGGCGGGCATCAGCCATTTGGCAGGCCACCGTCCGCTTCCAAATCAGGTCGTACAGTTTAAATTCGCGATCGCTCAACCCCGTCTCCTGGGGCGTGCGGAAGGTGCTGCCCGCCGGACGAATCGCTTCGTGGGCCTCCTGGGCACCCTTGGATTTAGTGGCGTACTGACGGGGCTTGGGACTGAGATATTCCTTGCCGTATTTTTTCTCCACACATTCCCGAGACGCCGCGATCGCCTGGCTGGACAGGTGGGTGGAGTCCGTCCGCATGTAGGTGATATAGCCCTGCTCGTATAAACGCTGGGCCGTGCGCATGGTGTCTCGCGCCGACAGCCGCAGCTTACGGTTAGATTCCTGTTGCAGGGTAGAGGTGGTAAAGGGCGGCGATGGGCGACGGGTATTGGGACGCTCATCCAGAGCCGTCACCGTCCAAGGCTTATGGGCGCTCAGGCGATCGCGCAGGGTTTCCGCCTCCTCCTGTCCCAGCAGCACCACCTTCTTACCCTTAGCCACCTTTCCGGTAGCCTCATCAAAATCACTACCGGTGGCCAGTTTCTTCCCGTCCAGCGCCACCAGCTTGGCTTCGAAGGTTTTGTCTTTGGCGGGATCGCACATCAGCGCCGCCTTCAAATCCCAATAGCTACCGCGCACAAAAGCTCGTCGCTCCCGTTCCCGCATCACCAACAGCCGCACGGCCACGGACTGTACCCGTCCCGCCGACAAGCCCGCCGCAATTTTCTTCCACAGCAGCGGCGACAGCGTGTAACCTACCAGCCGATCCAAAATCCGTCGAGTTTCCTGGGCGTGCACCAGGTTTGTATCCACTTCCCGGCAGTTGGCGATCGCTGACTGGATAGCTTCCTCAGTAATCTCGTGAAACACCATCCGCTTCACAGGAACCTTAGGCTTCAGCACCTCTAGCAAGTGCCAGCTGATACTTTCCCCTTCCCGGTCTTCGTCAGTGGCCAGTACCAATTCATCGGCAGTTTTCAGGGCTTCCTTCAGCTCTTTCACCACCTTTTTTTTATCTTTGGGCACCACGTAAAGGGGATCAAAACTTTCCTCCACGTTCACCCCAAGCTGTGCCCACGATTCCTTTTTAACCTTCGCTGGAATCTCGCTAGCGGATCGAGGCAAATCTCGAACGTGCCCCATGGATGCCGTCACTTTGTAGCCACGGGGAAGAAAATTTTTGATTGTTTTCGCTTTGGTCGGGGATTCAACGATAACAAGAGTGGTCATGGAGCCGTGGCTGGTAAGAGGTAACCGGGTAATGAGAGCAGTCTGGGAAACGTTCGCGGGGGAACTAGCGAGTGAGAAAAGAGAGTGAAAAAAAATTCAGAAAAGTCGTTTCAAAAAAACCGAAAAGACTAGTTGCCAAAGATCAGGGAAAAAATCGTAAATGTCAAGTCAGAGCCAAGGACTTAGGCAATATAGATCAGTGTTTTCAGGTCCTGAGAGGGGAAAGTAAACAAGTTCCGGGGCTTTGAATTCAAGGTCTTAAATTTTGAACTCAAGGTCTTAAATTTTGAACTCAAGGTCTTAAATTTTGAACTCAAGGTCTTAAATATAGAGTAGTTAATCTTTTCGAAGGTTGCGGTTAAGGTTTTACGTTTGTTTGGACTCTAGCCCACATCCCCCTAGATCCGTCAACCACTTATTTTGAAATTAGCAATGTCTTTATCAATAACCGATGGGTAAAGACCGAATTTTTAAGGGCGGTAGGGGGCGATCGCCCGTAAAATCGCCCCAGAAAAACAAATAGGTAACAAAAGGAGCACTGAAGCAGCGTTTTGGAACCCTGCCATGCTCCGGTTTCCCTTTGGATTCGATCGCCTTTCGCCAATGCGCCACCACCAACAGAGAGCATCGCCGCCTATGACCTCCCATCGCTCCGACTCTCGGTTGATTAAATTGACCTTGCTGATGACTAGCACCCTGACGGTGATGGCGGGAACAACGATCGCCCCCTCTTTGCCAGCAATGGAAGTCCATTTCGCCAACGTGGAAGAAAATGCGGAGTTTTGGGTGCAGTTGTTGTTAACAATGCCTGCGATATTTATTGCCTGTGGTGCGCCGCTGGCGGGGCAGTTGGTGGATACCGTTGGGCGTAAACCATTGCTAATTGGTTCTGCGGTCCTTTATGGATTGGCAGGCAGTGCTGGGTTTGTACTCGATTCCCTGTTTCAAATGTTAATTGGACGGGGATTTTTAGGCATAGGTGTGGCTGGAATTATGGTCAGCGTAACCACTTTAATTGCTGATTATTACCAAGGCGATCGCCGCTCCCATTTTATGGGCTTACAGGCTGCGTTTATGTCCTTGGGGGGTGTAGCTTTCCTATCGATGGGGGGATTGGTAGCCGATATCAACTGGCGCTTTCCCTTTCTGATCTATCTTTTTTCATTGGTATTAATTCCCGGCATGATCGGAGCACTACATGAGCCGAATTCTGACCCATTGAAAAAGAGTTTGGAGCCTGAAGCTTCACCGCAGGTAGAACTGGTTAACAACAAAATTTCCTTCAAGTTATTGGGGTTGATTTATGGCGCTGCATTTCTCCTGCAATTAATCTTTTATATGGTGCCCGTTCATCTACCCTTTTACCTGAGGGAGTTATCCCAAGCCAGTGCGTCTCAGAGTGGATTGGCGATCGCCCTGGCGACATTATTTGGTGCAATTCCATCAATTGGTTACGGCAAAATCAAACAGAAATTTAGCTTTATTGAAATCCTAGCCATTGCTTTCTTGTTGATGGGAATAGGCTACGTAGGAATTAGTTTTGCCAACAGTTACGCTTTGATTTTATTGGCACTTATTCCCACTGGCTTGGGGCTTGGATTGCTAATGCCCAATCTGAATTTTTGGACCACTACCGCTGTTTCGGCTTCGTTAAGAGGTCGAGCTTTGGGGGGACTGACAACGTGTTTTTTCCTGGGGCGATTTTTGTCCCCCATCGCAACCCAGCTTTTGAGAAATATCGCCAGCTTATCCGCCAGCTATGGTTTGTACGGCGTTTTTTTGATTGTGATTAGCGCGATCGCCTGGATTTATCAAAAGCAAATCACTCGACTTGTAAACCCGTCTTCGCAGGTGGTGGAAAGTTAGGTGGTTTCTGGATCCGAGGGGCGATCGCGAGTTAGTTGCAGATACAAGCCGGGGATCACAAATAGGGCAATGATGGTGGCGGACATTAAGCCAAAAATAATTGCCATACACAGGGGGAACCACTGTTCATCGCTGAAGGCTAGGGGAATTAAACCCACGATGGTGGTAATCGACGTGGTCAAGATGGGGCGCAGTCGAGAGCTTGCTCCGATCGCCGCTGCGTGACGCACATCAAATCCCTGGCGCATTCGTTCATTCATCGTGTCCACCATCACGATCGCATCGTTCACCACAATGCCAATCAAGGCGATGATGCCGATAACTGCCGGGAAGGACAGGGATAAGTCGAGGATAAAGAAGCCAAATAGGGTGCCAATTAAGGCGAAGGGAATGGTGAGGATAATAATTAGCGGCTGGGTGTAGGAGCCGAATTGCAGTACCAAGACGGCAAATACCAGGAAGATTGCCACCACTAGCATTTGTCCCGCCGAGCCAAAGGTTTCACTGCTGGTGTCCGCGTCGCCACCGAATCGGTAGCGGTAACCGGGGGGCCAGGTATTTGCCTTATTCGGATTCTTAGGGTCATAGACCAGGGCGTCTAGTTTGGGGGTCAGCTCCGCTAAAATCGCGCTGTCGAAATAATCCTCGCCAGGAATCAGTTTGGAGAACACTGTGACGCTGCGCTCCGTATCCCGGTGGGTAATGGATAGGGGCACCACGCCCTCCACGGGCTCCACCAAGGCTTCGCTAGGCAGCACTTCGCCTTCGGGGGTGATAAAGCGAATGGTTGCAAATTCATCCAGCCTCGACGGACCACCGATCGCTCCTTCCTGAGACGGCCAACGGGTACTGAGCTGAATATCCAAATCCTCTTCGCCACTGCCGACGGGATAGTCGCCCACATCGTTATCGATCATCATGTAGCGACCCTGGCTGCCCAAGTCGTCCTGGGTAATGCCGTAGAAATCCAGCGCCTCTCGCTTCGGCACCAGCTTGTAATCACTGCGCAGGTTCCCCAAATCGTCGCGCACATCCATGGTGCCGGGAATCTCTCGCAACGCCTGTTGCACCTGGCTGGAAATTTCCCGCAGCACCAGCAGATCGTCGCCATAGATTTCCACCTGAACCGGATCTTCACCGCCGCCGGACCGCTCAAATTGGGTAGTCAGCACTGCACCGGGATAATCCCGCACCACTTCACGATCCAAGGTCTCCCGCAGATCAGCAATATATTCGTAGGAAACTTTTTCTCGGTCTTCTAGGGGAATAAATATCGCCGATAGACCCACAAAATAGTCGCCGTTGCCGGGCTTAAGCTCGCTGGAAGCCACTAAGCTGCTGCGCTGTCCCGTCAGCTTAACGACGCTTTCAAAGACTTTTGTGCCGCTAGGATCCTGATAATTCCGCACGATTTCCCCAAGACGATCTGCCACTTCCTGCGATCGCTCCAGGGTTGCCGCCGGGGGCAGTTCCACATTAATGCTGAGCTTGCGACCGTCCGCATCGGGGAATAGCGAACCAGATAATTGCCCCGCCAAAATAATGGCGCACACAAATAGACTCAGGGCTCCCAACGTCCACAGCCGCGCTATCCAGCGATTGGGTACTGTAAACCGCAAGCTCCACTCCGCAAACTGTGCCGAAACCACCTCAGTGAGCTTATCGATCCAGGTTTTGGACTCGCCCCCCTCGTGCTTATTGCCCATCACCACTTTTGACAGGGGCACCACCACAAACAACGCCAGCACGTAGCTCATAATCAGACAGGTGATAGCGCTGATGGGAATTAGGCGGATAAATTTGCCCAAGGTTCCGGCGATCGCCATTAACGGAGCCATCGCCAAAATGGTGGTCAACTGTCCCGCAAAAGCAGGAACCGCGTAGGTGCGTACGGTTTTAATGGCCGCCGAATTGAACGCCAGCCCCTCCACAAACATCCCCTCGTGGATGCCCTCCAGCATGAGGATAAACACATCCACCAGTAACCCCAGAGCCAGGATCATCCCCACCATCACCATGGTGTTCAGGGTGTAGCCCATCATCCATAGGATAAAAATTGCGCCCGCGAAGGTAAGAGGAATGGCCAGCCCTGCCACCAACGCCTCCCGCCAGGTGAGCGCCACAAACAAAATGGCAAATACGCATAGGGACGCTTGCAACACATTGGAGCCGAGATTATTGAGCTCATCGTTAATGGTGTCCGCATTGCTGGTGAGCACCTCGTATTCCATACCAAAGGGCCACACATCGGGGTCCTGCTTCAGCTCCTCCATACGCAGCAGCACATCGTCGATAACCTGGATGGTGTCGCTGCCCGCCACCTTCACCACGTCCACGCTGATGGTGGGTTTAAAGGGGTCTCCCTGCCAGCTCAATGCCGCCCTCTTTTCCTCCCGCTCCAGCCCACGAAACACTTCTGCCACTTCCCGCAATCGCACCACGCGGCTATCGGTTAGGCGAGCCACCGGTAAACTGCGCAAATCTTCCAAGGTGCGAAATCGTCCGTATAGACGCACCTGGGCACCGATTTCGTCATCTCGCACTAGGTCCCAGGAGCGATCGCTATTCCCCCCCTGAATAGCGTTAGCCACCTGGGTGGCCGAAATCCCCAAACTGGTGAGGCGGCTGGGGATCATCTGTACGTGCACCACTTCCTCGCGATCGCCCGCGAGGTTCACTTCCCGCACATTTTTGACCGACTCCAAGTCCTCCTGAATCGCCTCTGCTGCCTTACTAAACAGCGCCATATCTAAGCCATCCCCCGCCAGCGCCATGGATAAAATCGGCGCATCCTGCTGGGACACCTGTTCAAATTCCGTTTGTTCCCGCCCCGTAGACTCCGGCGGCATCTCTGAATCAGCGTTGTCTACTTTGCTGCGTAGCTGTTGGATGGACTCGGCAACGGGGGCTTCGGCTTTGAACGCAACATTAATAATGGAAAACGAGTTAAAGGTAGCGCTGGTGAAGTCGTCCAGCCCTTGCAGGCTTTTAATTTCCTCCTCCAGCTTGTCGGTGACCTGATTTTCAATGGTCTCCGCGTCGGTGCCTCCCCAGGTGGTGGTGATGGAAGCGCGGGCAATATTAATCTCCGGCTCCCCCTCTTTCACCATGGAGAAATAGCCCATAATGCCGCCCATGGTCATCAGAAAGCACAGCAGAATTGCGAAAATTTGCCGTGTAAAAAAGAAGCTCATCCAGCCCGGAATTGGCTCCATAGGCTCATGGTCAGCAGCTTCAGAGCTGGCGTCATCCGCAGCTGTTAAGTCGTCAGGGGAGGGAGATCGCCGCCCCTCCACCTGCTGCTGCCCATTACCATTACTCGGGCTTTCATTAGTTCGCTGATCATCAAAATCCCCCACCTGCCGATCATCCGTTTTCATGATTAGCGCCCCCCCTGATTACCGGCAGTACGCTCAATCACTTGCACCGGAGTGCCGTCCACTAAACGGTTTTGACCTTCAATCACCACCTGCTCGCCAGGGTTAATCCCTGACAAAATTTCAACGCCAGATAATCCCTCAATGCCCAACTGCACCTGGCGACGTTCCACGGTGCCGTCCGCCGGATTCAACACAAATGCAAAATGGTTCTGGTCTCGCACCAGCAAAGCCCCCAATGGCACCATCACCGCCCCTGGTTTCGATGCCGTAGACACCCAGGCGTAAACTCGACCGCCCACCTTCAACCGCTCCGGCTGCTGGAATCCTCGAATGGATACCCGAGTGCCGCGATCGCCCGGCGACTGGGACGGACTCACGGAAAAGATCCGCCCAATGCTGCCCCTTTGCTGGGCCAGTTTCAAGAGCCCCGCCTGCTGCACCCCCGCCGCCTGGGCTGAACTTACCTCGTCCTCCAGCACCGCATAAACCTGCTGTCCCGGTCGAATCGCCTCCGCCGCCACACTTTGCACCTCCAGCACCGCCTCAAAGGAATTGGCATCCATCAGCACAATGGGCGCAGTTTCCGTTACCCGTTGGGCGCTGCTGGTGTCGAGATATCGCGTGCTCCAGTACTCCCCCTTGCGAATATTGATATACGCCACAATTCCATTTATGGGAGACACCAGACGGGTATCCTCAAAATCCACTGCATCTTGGGTCAGCCGTGCCCGCGCCGCCGTCACCTGGGCATCTGCTGACTTTACTTCCTCCAAAGAAGTGCGTAAATCTTGCTTCGCCGTTGTCAGCGCCGCCTGAGCTTGATCCACCTGGTTGCGCTTAACGTCAATCTCGCTAGCGGAAATCACACCCTGTTCAAATAGCTCTTGATTTCGCCGCAGCTCAGAGCGAGCCAGTTCCAAATCCGACTCCGCTTTGGCAATGGCTGCTTGCCTCTTTCGAAGGCTGGCTTGGGACTGTCGCCGCTGATTAACTGCCACCTGAATATCTGCGTTGGCTGTGGTGATTTGGGACGCTTGGCGACGGCTATCGATGGTGGCGAGAAGCTGTCCCCGGGCAACGCGATCGCCCTCTCGTAGCGGAATCCCGTTGATATTAGCCACATAGGTAATATCCCCGTCCGCCTGGAAATTCAGCACCCGCCGATTCACGGGCCACACCACCCCCTCATCAAAGAGCCACTGTTCCGCTAGCCCCCGTTCCGCCGTCACCACCCGCACCGCTAGCCGTCGAGTGGGCTGTTGAGGCGCCGCTTCCTCGGCGACGGGTTGGGCATCGGTCTGATTTAACCGCTCAAAAACTCGCCAGCCCACGAAACCGGCGATCGCCACCATCCCCAGCCAAATCAGCGGACCAAACTTCAGCCCGCTGCCCCGGGGATTGGTCAACGTGCGCCGGGATTCAGTGGATGTCTCCGCAACAGCCAGCTCTTCTTCCGCACCTTGATTCGGTCCAGCAAGCTGGGCTTCCTTGGCGTCAGGATCAGGAGCTAGATCTTGAGACGCTGGGGCGATCGCTGCCCCTGTTTCCTGGGCACTGGCGCCATTACCACCCCCTTGAGAGAGGGACACAGCATCATCGGCATCCATCGGCACCACTGACCGATCTAACTCTGAGGACATGGCAAAAAGTTCTTTTAAATTGACGACGAAGGCGATCGTGGAGAAAAGTAGTGTCAATCACTCAATTGCGTTGGAAATAAGTGATTTGTTCGGCTATCTTAGCCCAAAAGAAATTTCGACAATTCAATTCATGGAAAACTAAATCAAAAGTAATGAACTGAGGGAAAATCTCCGTAAAAACTGAATAGAGCCACAAAAATCAGAATTTAGTCGCCAAGGACGAAATCACAGGCAATTCACAAAAATCAGTCTTAAATTCACTGAAAAATGGCTTAAATTCACCTAAAATTAATTGCTCAAGTCTGTGTAGCGAATATAAAAATAAAATAATCTCAAGCTTTATACGTCATCAATAATTCTATAAAGTTGATTTACTCAAAAAAAGTAGAGACTTAAAATGCTGATTATATGAAAAATATAGTCAAATACTCATGTATTTAAACTTTACTCACTCACTTTAACTTCAGTTATTTTCCGAGCCCTCATCATGAAAATAACTGTTTAAGTAATTGAAGGCCAGGCGTTGGATTTCCAGCAAAAGTCGTTCCCGCAACTCTGGAGCTTGCCCTGATGAAACCCAATGCAAATGCCCGATCGCCTTCACCAAGACAAAGGCAATAATTTCGTACTCCGTCGGTTCCAAGGAGTCGTTCAATTTGGGCAAAATTTCTATGCACGTCTGGATAATCTGGTCGTCCATCGCCTCATCGGTTTCCGGCATGGTCGCCATAACCTCCACAAAAATGGCGCGATAGGCGGGATGCTCTCGAAAAAAACAATCAGCTTCCTGGGTCAGACGCACCACATAGTCCGGCAGGGGCAGTGCCAACACTTCGTCAGACTGGAATAGCCGCAGCCGTTCCTTAAATAAGTCCGTGTAACGCTCTGCCAAAGCCTGCAAAATCGCCGCCTTATCAGGAAAAAACTGATATAGCGATCCAATGGGAACCTCCGCATCCGCCGCAATCTGCTTTGTAGTCGCAGCGGCGTATCCTTGCTCCATAAAATTTTTTTCCGCCACATCCAGCATGCGATTCACCCGTGCCCAACTGCGCGCCTGTTTCGGCTTGCGCCAGCGTCGAACCAGGCCATCAGATGTTTTTCCAGGGGTCGATTCAACCATGCTTCTAAATTTCCTTGACAAAACATGAGGGTTACTCGCATATTTATAACATGAGTAAAGTTCACGTTTCAACGGACACGATGAACTTTGCCTGATTTTCCCGTTGCGATCGCCGCAGGCTTCGCCAGGGGAGCTGTTAGGTCAGCGAATTCAACTGTTGAAAATTTCCAATCGCAACGCCGTACTCAACTTTGGGATAGAAAAATGTTGCCTCCAACCCACACCGCGTTAACCGCCGTTG
The DNA here is from genome assembly GCA_937883785.1 of uncultured cyanobacterium. Classification (GTDB taxonomy): domain Bacteria; phylum Cyanobacteriota; class Cyanobacteriia; order CACIAM-69d; family CACIAM-69d; genus CALGDE01. The sequence continues at coordinate 22,888 of CALGDE010000161.1, read as the reverse complement.
ATTTGACCGTGTCAGAGCAAACCGCTGCGGCCCAAGTTCTAGGTCAAGCTTTTGCGAAGGATCCGTTTATGGCCCACGTCTTTCCCGATCCTTCAACCCGCGTACAGCATTTAACGGCTCTTTTTCTGCCTGCAGTTCGCCATAGCCTGCACCATGACGGCATTGAGATGACTGCCGATGGCAAAGCTTTAGCCCTTTGGGTGCCGGGGGATGCGGTGCATTTCAATCCGTTGCAATTAATTCAGGAAGGGGCAATTTGGCTGCCTGGAACCATCGGCTGGTCAGCATTTAAACGCTTTTATGGACATGACATGGCTTGCGAGCAAACCTTGCAAAGTCACGCCCCTGAAAATTTTGCCTACCTGTGGGTTTTGGGGGTGCACCCCGAAGCCAAAGGGCAAGGGTTGGGTAAGCGGGTTTTGCGATCGGCGATGGAAGCGATGCGCCGCCGGGGGTATTCCTCTTGCTTTTTGCGGACGGAAAATCCCAATAACGTGGGGATGTACCAACATTTTGGATTTCAGCAGGTGTTGACTGCAACGCCTGCGGTCAGCGGGCATCAATATTGGTTAATGGCTCAAGATTTATAGCCATATTTTTTAAGGGCGCCGGGCTAGATAGCCACCCACTAAAATCGCAATGAAAATGAAAAAGCCTTTACCGATATCAGACAACAGACCTCTTGCATGAACCAAAAGTCACTGAAAGCCTTCATCATCCCCCAGCCCCTTCTCCTTGGGGATAACCTTCTCCTTGGGGATAATAAGAGCGAGAATGGCGAAAAAACTGGACTTTCTGAAGTTCCTCTCCCTGGGGAGAGGGATTGAGGGCGAGGGCTAGTGTTCATGCAAGAGGTCTAATACCTTCCCAAGCTTGGGCATCAGTGTCGCTGCGATCTGATAGCAGCCCCAATCGTTGCGCTCCATGGTGTTTAGCCTTGGCCACGAAAGCAGAGATGGTATGACCTATCTTGAAAACAGACCTGCAAGCAAAAGGGGATCGATTTGCCATGGCTAAAACAAGGTGGACCGCCGACAATATTCCAGATCAAACTGGACGGCGGGTGATTGTGACCGGGTCAACCAGCGGTATCGGCAAAGAAGCAGCTCGGGTGCTGGCGGGCAAAAATGCGTCAGTGATTATTGCTGCACGCAATGTCCAAAAAGGCGAAAAAGTTGCCGATGAAATTCGCCAGGAATTTCCCAACGCTGACGTAACCGTACGGGAGTTGGATTTATCGGAACTAGAGTCGATCGCCGCCTTTTCCCAATCCATCCTGGCGGAGTTTGACCAGCTTGATGTGCTGATTAATAACGCCGGCATTATGGCGTGTCCCTATTCCAAAACGGCTGACGGTTTTGAAATTCAAATGGGCACCAACCACTTCAGTCACTTTGCGTTGACGGGGCAGCTTCTCCCGCTTTTGCAATCGACAGACAACTCACGGGTGGTTAACGTCTCCAGCATGGCCCACGCCATGGGCAATATTGATTTCTCTGATTTGAGCTGGGAGTCTCGCAAGTACAATACTTGGCGCGCCTACGGAGATAGCAAGTTGGCAAATCTATATTTCACCTATGAACTAGCGCGGAAGTTGGAGGATAGGGACAACAGCCTTATGGTTACGGCTGCCCATCCCGGATGGACGGCGACCGAATTGCAGCGCCATTCTGGATCATCGGACTTTTTAAATCGATTTTTTGCCCAGGGGGTTGAAATTGGGGCATTGCCCACCCTTCGCGCTGGGTTTGACGGCGATGCCCAGTCTGGAGATTACTTCGGCCCGTCGGGATTTATGGAAATGCGTGGCACCCCGGTCAAGGTGACGTCAAACGAGCGATCGCAGGACACTGAGGCGGCCGAAGAACTGTGGAAGCGCTCCGAAGAATTAACCGGAGTGTCCTATTAGGGACCGCTCTTTCCCCAGGGTCGAAAATGTAAGCTTGGGATTACAACGGTTCGACAGTGCCGCGATCGCCATCGATCTTAACCCGCTGTCCCGTACGCAGCCGTCGGGTCGCATCGCTAACATTCATCACCGACGGAATGCCATACTCCCGCGCCACGATCGCCCCATGGGAAAGCTGTCCCCCCACCTCACACACTAGCCCCCCCGCCTGAGCTAACAGCGGAGCCCACGCCGAATCGGTGTAGGGCACCACTAAAATCGTGTCCCGATTAATGGTCACGGTACCTCGCAATTTATCCAAAATCAGCACCTCTCCCTGAACGGTGCCGGCGCTGCTGCCAATCCCCGTTAATTGGCTCCCATCAACGGGCTGCTCAGCAAGATAAGGCGGCGCAGTATTGCCATAAACTAGCGGTGCGGCGGAATGTTGGCAATCTTGATTAAAGGCGCCGTGGCGATCGCTAATATGCTGCTTCAAATCCTTAGGCTGCTGGGGAGAATTGTTAGAAATTGCCTGTACTTCATCCCAGGTCAGCATAAAAATATCGTCGGGATTGTTAATGAAATTTTGATGATGCCACTGTCGGGCGATCGCCACAAAATGCCACCGTAATTCCGCCAAAAGCTGACTGTAAACCACCGTAACCCGCCCCCGTAACTGCACCCGGTTTTGTAGAGATTTAGGGGCTTTTTTGGAGGATTCAGAGGCTTTAGAAACAGGGTTTCGCGCAAAGTTTAACAGGGCACTTTGGGGTGCGCTGGGATCCTCAACCCAAGTAGGAACAGCGATATCAGTGCCCACATCGCTGAGATACCCATAGCGCGTTAGAAATTGATCAAAGTCTTTTATCAGGTCCTTTCCCGTTGGCGTTTCCCCTAAAACGTCGAATAGTTTCTCAATGGAATCTATATGGTCTAAACTTTCGCTTGCGTCACCTTGTAATTGTTGATTAATACGCATCCCCAGGGTTTCTAAATATTTTGCTGACGCAATCTCTGGGGTATCGCTAGTGTCTAATTGGACAGACGAAACGCGGCTGATTTTTTGGCGCACAGCAACGCTTAGGGGAGCCAAAATACTGTAGTAAGTGGCTTTTTCTAACAGTTCTAAGATGGTTTTGATGCGCTTAATAATCTGCGGCACCGTTAGTTTCGGATTAGCAGGATCCTGATTTAGCACCGGGTGCGATCGCAAATCGGACAGGGCGGGGCTGAAATAATGGCGATCGTCATTTAAAAAGTTTTTGATTAATGCCCGTTCCCGACCGATAAGTCGCAACAGCCCCGGAACCGCACGAACCATCGCCAAAACGGGCACCTTTCCTGGCTTTCCCCCTTGGGTGAGAAAAGTCAAACTATCGGGCGGCAACCCTGCCCGTCCAAAGAGTTCTCCCAGGAGAGTGACGTTGAAATAGGCGCGACTGTGGTGGAGAGTTGCCGTTTCCAAGTAATCGATATCCGGCGTATCGCCTATAACCACCTGGAATAAGTCACCCCATACGCCGCAGGTGAGAGGACGGTTGATGGACCAGGTCAGAGGGCGGATCGTACCGGGAATCACCTCCGCCGCGATTTTTCGGGTCCAGATGGGCAGCAAGGTGGTGACAGATCGCGCTTGCAAGACCCACAGGCGGCTCCCATCGAAAGTCCACTCCATATCCTGGGGAATGCCCCCGAAGCGCTGCTCAATATCCCGCGCCAAACACGCCACCTCCTGCACCAACCACAGGGGCACATTGCCAGCCCCCGTCACCGTTTCAATGGGCGTGGTAATGGTGTTGGAGCGATTTAAATTAAGTTGAAATGTGGGCGAGGAGCTCTTACCTGTTTTCTCGTTTCCATTGTTCCCCTGCTCTGTGGTCAACCCCCAGCTTTGTCGCCAGGTGCTCAAGCTGTCGTCACTCACCTGTACCCGATAGGCCTCGGGGGTAATACGTCCGGACACTACTTTCGACGCATCGCCGGGAAGCGCCTCCACCACGACCCCATCGCCACATCGGTGCACGGGATCTCGACTAAAAGCTACGCCGGAAAACACGCCCTCAATTTGGGGCTGCACCAGCACCGCCATGGGGGCGTCCTCAAGGGTTAAATCCTGGCGATATTGCCGAGCCGCTGGGGCATCGTAAGAGTCGAATACCTGGGCGATCGCATTGACCAACTGTTCAGAGCTGCGAATATTGCCGATGGACTCGTACATTCCCGCCGCCGAAGCGCGATCGCCATCTTCCCCAACGGCGGACGAGCGGGCAATCAATGGCGGGTCAAAGTCCTGCTTAATATCTGGACCAATAGCGCTTTTAATCATGCACCCCACGGACCCGTCGTTAGGTCCTTCGTCGTCGCGTCCAGACCAGTAAGCCGCCAGCAACATGGGATCATCCCCCGGATGAAGCACCCAGCCTGGCGGTACCGGATAACCCCGCCGCCGTAGCTGGGATAAAGTGGCGGCCTTGCCACCCACCATGGACTCCTGCAAATCATCGTCCAAGCTTTTGACGGCGCGATCGCCCCTAAAAAATCGAAACATGCCCCGCGACTCCTTTTTGGCACCCGCTTCTGACAATTCCAAATCGTCGGGCACTTTTTGATAAATAAACCCCAACAGCCCACACAGCATCACTGCCATACCAAAGTGAGTCGTAGATCCCTGGGGCAGCGCCACCACCGTTAGGGGATAAATAACCAAAATTAGATATTTTCCCTGCTGGCGATCGCGAACAATCAACCACCCCATAAAACTTAGAAACCAGGTCAGGGCAAAACTAATAGGATCGTAAGCCATCGCCCCCCACATGGCATTGGTGGTGCCTGCGCCGCCTCCCACCCAATAACGCCCCATCACCAGCGCCGCCAGGCTAAGCAACTCCCAGGGGGATCCCGCCGGAAAAAACTGCCGCGTTAACAGCACCACTGCTACCCCTTTCAAAGCCTCCGCCAATGCGGACAGTCCACCCACCCACTTACCACCGTGGTAAAACGCCGCCGAAACACTGACGTTGCCGGTGCCCACCTGTCGCAAATTAATTCCCGTCAGCCCCTGCACAATCCACCCCACCAACGGCAGCGCACCCAAAGTGGGACATAGGGTCAGCAACAGCAAAACCCCCCAGGTTTGATCTAGGGTTAAAGGCATGGCTTAACGTTTGACTGGAGTATAGATTTAATAAATTCAGTGAATATCAGTGAGTCAGAATGTCAGTGAGTCAATTAAATGGCGCGGGAGGAACGAGGGCTAAGGATTGTCCGCCTCTGGAGAGTCCACCGCCGACTCATCCTCAACTTTGGCTGATTTCAGTTGCTTAATGGCGCCAAATCCCTGAAACATAAAATAAATAAGCGCCACACGAATAGCGATGCCAGAGGTTGGGGGCCGCCCTGCGTCGACGCTAGCCACGATAAAACTCAGGCTGCCAAAAATATAAAGACCTAACGCCAGCCCCAAACCTATCGCAGAGCGCTTTTTCTGTACCCAGAACCCTAAAACGCCAAAGATTGCCCCTTCAATTACAGCGAGCACGCCAAAGTTATCAAACCCTGGCAGTTCCACTTGAAAGATCACAAGGGCTGCTCCAATGACAGCGTTCAGAATAGCGACGGCGTAAATTGCGCCCAAGGCATTTTTAAACTGCTTTTCGGCCAATTCACGGGGACTGAGTTGAATCTCATTGCCGTCCTTATCCTTTTTTTTGCCGAACCATCCCATTGCCTATCGACCTCCTTACACTCAAAATTCCTGACTATTTAGTCCGATGATTTTCGTCACTAGCGTTGTTTGTTTATAGCCGTTGGTGAAGGGACTTGGGGCGATCGCAGTAAATTGAAAACCCTAGTAACCAATCGTAAAGTCAGCCCTCAGCTTATTTTTCACAAAGCTCAGTATCTGAATTGTCCGTTCTAGGGACTTGAATCAGCTTTTGAGGATGGATCTAAACTTTCTGCTCTCTCTGCCACTTTAAGTCGCTTAATATTGCCAAACCCTTCAAACAGCAAGAAACTTCCCGCCAGCCCAGAGACAATAATGGAAACAGGCACGCGGCGATCGCCCGGTATATAAGCATCAACGCGGGCAATCAGTAGGGCTGAACAGTGCACAATATAAATCCCTAAAATCAGCCCCAAGGCGAAGGAAGACCGTTTTTTCTGCACCCAGAATCCCAGCGCCCCGTAAACAGGCGCCCCAATCAAACAGGTTAGTCCCAACCCCTCCGTCAGAAAATTGAAAAACGGATCAAGCCCCCCCGCGACGCCGCTGATACCAGCAATGATATATATAAGCCCTACGGTGTGACCAAACTGGTCGGTGGCTTTTTCTAGGGGACTTTTGGGTTTTTCCTGAGGAGGTTGGGGCGTATTTTGAGACGGCGTATTTTGGGACATGGGCGACGTTTGCTTTCGGCAACATTTACCCTACAGTGGCGGGTTAAGGCTGCCGATTAGGGTGTGACACTTGCACCACTGATCGACGTTAATTGCCCCACCCACCGCCGTTTCCCGTTCAGATTTTCCCGTGCAACCTTGGTGCAATCGTTTATTTCTCACTGCTTTAGCCCCCGTCGTCGAGCGTATTTCTGGGGCTTATGTCTTGCCATTATTTTTGCCCTAATTTTCGGCGGGCTGGGACTGAGCGAAGCCTTCGACGGCGACTATGTGGTTCAGGATGACGCTCGTCAGTACGTATTTTGGATGCAGCGCTGGCAAGATTCAGAATTATTTCCCGACGACCTAATTGCCGATTATTTTTCGTCCGTCGCCCCCGCAGGCTACCGCGCCATTTTTTACGGAGCGTTTTTGCTGGGCATTCCGCCCCTAATCTTCGCCAAAATTTTGCCCCTGGGATTAGGGGTAGCGATCGCCGTTTTAGCCTACCGAGTCGCCTACCGCTGGTGTCCAATCCCCCTTGCCGCATTCTTGGGATCCCTTTTGCTACAGCAGTCCCTATGGATGAAGGATGATGTCGCCGCCGCTGCTCCCCGATCCTTTGCTATTCCACTGCTGCTGGCATTTATGGATGCTTGGCTGATTCGTCGCGATCGCCCCCGCCTCGCCCTTGCCTATGGGGTAATCACTTTGGCGTTGCTGGGATTAATTTCACCGCCCTATTTGCTGATTGCGGCGGGGATGCTGGGGCTGGGGGTGTTGAAATTTCTAGGGGGAGGCGATCGCCAAAGCTGGCAATGGTTAATCGTTGGTTGGGGCATCACGTTGGCGGTGGTTTTGCCGTACCTAGCGGCCACCGGAGGATACGGTCCCACCGTCAGCGCGGAGCTGGGACGCACCATGGCGGAGTTTCGCGCCGGAGGACGGGCCAGTCTATTCGATCAACCCTTCTGGGAGTTTTGGATTGTGGGCAAACGTACCAACTTTTTTCCCAAATCCCTATTCACCCCCGTCACCCTAATCCCCGGCGCACTCTATCCTTTCTGGACAATAGGTCGCAGCTTGCAAAGGCGCGACTTGCAAAAGCATTCCACCACCACCAACCCCGCAGCTAGCCGAGTCGTCATCAAACTCCTGCTGTCTTCCACAGTGTTATTTTTCCTCGCCCACGCCACTTTATTTACCTTGCATTTGCCCAGCCGCTACACCGGGCACAGCCTGCGCATTGCCATTGCCCTATCCAGTGGGGTTGCCTGGTGCCAAATCTTGCAGCGTTTATTTTTAAGCCGCAATTTTATTGGGCGCGTTACTTCCCAAAAAGTCGCTAAAGGGGTGGCGATCGCCCTCACCCTCGCCCTAATCACCTACCCGGTCACCGTTTCCAACTTTCCTCTCGTTGGCTACAAAACCGGTGCGGCCCCCGAGCTATATCAGTTTCTAAAACAGCAGCCCAAAACCATCCGTATTGGTTCCATCGCCAAAGAAGCGGACCAGCTTCCCACATTTGCCGCCCGCAGCGTTGTGGTCAGCAAAGAGTACAGCGTCCCCTACCAGATCGGTTACTACAGCCAAATCCAACGGCGCGTATCGGACCTGATCACCGCCCAATACACTGCCGATCTTAATCAACTACTGCAAATCGTTCAACGCTACAACATTACCCACTGGCTTCTGGGTCCCAATGCCTTTGCTGTGGATTATCTTGCCAACAATGGATGGCTGAAGCAATATCAACCAACGACCGATCAAGCTATTGAAACTTTGGTGGCTTTAAACGCTTCTGAGGCGATCGCCCCATCTCAACACCCCCAACAACTCTCAGAGCAACTTCCAGCCCCGCTGCAAAATTCCCCACCGCTACTGCTGAAACACCAAGAACAATGCAAAGTAGGTCCAGCCACGCCAACCTATGCAGGACAGCTTATCGACATTCAATGTGTGCTTAATCTATCGGCAGCGGGCAAATAACCTTCAGTGCCTTATTAACGACTTTGCCTTATCAACGACTTTCAACAGCCTTTCGCACTAGCAACACAGAACATATTCCCCCACTGTGTAAGCCTTCCGACACTTATGGCTGGCGCTTGAATCAGAAGCACAGTCAGCGATCGCTAAGGGGCATCGTTCGTGAAGCATTGGCAAAGCCCATAGTGCGAATTCAGCTCCATTAAGTGACTTAAAATTGTCCTGTCCTTTATCGAACCCTTTTACCGAACAGCCAAAATTGATAACCCGCCTTGGCAAGTCGATAGCAACTTACTAGTTACTTGATTTGGAAAAAGCTTGAGCAGCCTTATTGAGCTTTAGATTTTCCATCTGAATCTTGGGGCTAGACTCAATATTATTTTTGTAATTAGCGTACTTCTTCAACACGCTAACGATACGCAGAATATCGACAGGCTTGGACATAAAATCCGTCGCCCCCGCTAAGTTAGCCCGCACCCGGTCAAAGGCACCATCATTGCTGGTCAACACCACCACGGGCACATCCTTAAGGGCAGAAGCACGGCGAATTTGGGCACAAAGCTCATAGCCCGTAACCACCGGCATAATCAGGTCAAGGAAAATCAAGTCTGGCTGAGCATTCAGAAGGGTTGGCAAAGCCTGGATCGGCTCGCGAATTCCCACCGAACGACATCCCATTCCAGCCAAAATTCGATCCATTTGGTTCAATACGCTGGGGCTGTCGTCAATACAGGCGATCGTCATTCCCCCATGGGCGCGCTTACCAACCCCTCCCGTGCCAACCACCGGCGACGTAGCCTGCATAACCTTTAGCTCTGGCGGCTGAGGCAGATTCTGCAAAGGCTCAAAAGACAGCACATTGCGACTGTCAAAATGCTTCAACATCCGCGCGGCAGCCAAGGGCGTTTGGTTTAACTTTTGAGCCACATCCCAAAAACTTCGGGTGCCGTTTAGAAGGGCACTCAAGCTCAGCAATGTTGACTCCTTGGGCGAGGCAACCCCCGGAGCAACGGTTAATCCGATACCACAGTTAACGTGAGCAAAGGGCAAACCAATGTCACTCCAAGAGCGCAGCAAGTCTCGAACGCTTTTCAGTACTTTCTGCACGCCTTCCAAGTCCAACCCCACCTGGGTCACGGTACTGCTCAAGGACAACCGCGCTTCCTTGTTGCCGTCCCAACGGGCCGCCAATTTGACCTCACTAGCTGCCGTAAATAAGACCTCTTGAACCACTCGGGCGATCGCCTGGGCCGCCTGATCAATACGAATCTGCCCATCGCGAATGCCTCGACACAGCAACACATATTCCCAAGGACTGTAGCAAATGGGGGCGTTCGTCAACACCCCCATATTTAAGTTATATCGAGTAACTAGCCGGAACCAACGTCGTACACGATGGTGCTCATCCACGGCATAGTTCAAAATTCCATCAGCAAAATAGAAACGCCAAGACTTTTGTCCTGTACTTAAGGTCAATACGCCCGTACCAGACTGCTGAGTCAACTTAATTAATAGCTGAGCCACATACAGAAGACTGTTAGAAGAGCTTTTCATCGTTAAAATTCCAATCTGATGAGTGCTTGTAAAAAAATAGGCGGAAGTACAAAGCCGGAGATGTACCAGTCTTCTTACCCAAAACTAAGACTGCACTCAAGCAGCCTGAAGACGGAGTTAAGACGATGAATGATTGGCTGGCAAGTGTCTAGTTGAAGAGGGTTGGGAATGTGCCCGAAGCTACTTTCCCATCACCTTTACTATGCCCTGAGGCAATCGAAAGTGAGATGACTTTTAATCCAATCTTCAACTTTTGCATTTCTGGCTTTTGCTTTGCATCACCCAAAGGTTTTAAAAAATCCATTCATCCTTTGATTTTTAAAATTACCTTTAGCTTTATCGCAACTTTTGCGATGTTTACTTAAGTGCTGACGGACATTAAAACGGAGCTTTTCCTGTTTCTATAATTAACCATCAACTCTCCATTTCAACTGACTGGGATCAAAGAACCTGGGTGATCTTAATCACCAAAAACCTGCCGTACATTCATGTACAAAGGCTCAGCATCTTCATGCTACGTGTCACTTCTTTCAGAACCAATTTATAACATTTTAACATTATGAAACAAACTTTATATTGCAATTTAAAAACTCCGCCAAATGGCGTATGTCAGTTCCCGTAATTAAATCCTCTTCCGTAGGGAATACTGTCAAGAAGCCAGTCAATCCCATAAAGGTGGCTATCAATATCCATTGAATTTTCAACGTGGAACTGGATTTTATGGGCCGTCAGGCTGGGTTACTAAGTTGAGCTACCAGAGGTAAAGTTCCTGACTCTCGAAAAACTCACTCTTAAATCTTATTTAAAGTTACTTGGTTCTACTTTTACTAATATGCTCCCAGGACTTTCCCGAGAAGTATATTTAAGCCCACGATCAAAAGCCGATAAGTGAGGATGGTAAAATTTGCAACGTTTTTGATGGGTAAGGAACGCTTATTAAAGCCGTTTTTTTCTCTATCGAAGGAAGACGATTCTCTTTTGCCCAAGGAAGTGCATTGACGAGCTAAAGTCTCCAAAAGAATAACGATATTAAGTCACTGAATTAAGCCACTGATCGAGTGGCTTATGCACTTATGCACTTGTGCCTGTGGGACTGTGCCTCACCATTATTGCGAAGTCTAAGGTTTGTATTTCAGTGTCTTCCAGGGCTCCTGTCCCTTTTTCCGGGGAAGCGCGTCTAAGTTTTGGCACACATCGCCTCAGGGCACTGGTAAACTACGGATTGCGTACGACGAAAAAATGAAATTGTTGGATTGTCCGCTGCATTTTTTCCAGAGCCGTTTACTGAATCACTGCGTTAAGCGATCGCCATTGGTTATGACCCACGGAAAAATTTGGAAGCGTTTTGCGATGACCTGTGCCCTGGTGGCAACGCTGGTGCTACAAAGTTGTGCTTCGGCGACGGGTGGGCTTCAAGCCTACACAGATACCTCACGGGGATTTCAGTTTCTTTATCCAGTGGGCTGGGTACAGGTTGATGTTAAATCGGGTCCAGTGGTGGTATTTCGCGATCTGATTAATGAAACCGAAAATATCAGCGTGGTCATTAATCCGATTCCCGAGGGGCAATCCTTGAAGGACCTGGGAACACCGACGGAGGTGGGTTATCGGCTGTCCAAAAGTGCGATCGCTCCTCCCGATTCTGGGCGCACCGCCGAGCTAATTAACACTGCCCAGCGTGAAGTGGATGGGACCAGCTACTACATTTTTGAGTACCTGGTGCAGCTTCCCGGGCAAGTGCGTCACGATGTGGCTAGTGTGGCAGTGTCGCGAGGGCAGCTTTACACCTTAAATATTTCGACGCGGGAGTCTCGTTGGGAGGAGGTTCAGTCCATCTTTGATGTGATGGTGACTTCTTTCAAGGTGGGATAAGAGAAAAACGGGGCTAGGACTGGCGTTGGATCAGCCGGAGCCTTTGCTGTCGTCGCCAATTTGTCTTTTAACGTGTCTTTCGGCTTTATTCCTTTGATACTTTATCGTTTCTAGGGCTTATGTCTGTTAAACCTCAGTTTGTGCTGGCATCGGCGTCCCCAGCGCGGCGGCGACTGCTGGCAATGGTGGGCATTGAGGCGGCGGTGTGTCCCAGCAATTTTGACGAGTCTCAAGTTAGGGTGTTTGACCCGGGGGCACTGGTCCAGGTGCTTGCAAAGCATAAAGCTGCGACGGTGGTGAATCGGCTGCGGCGGGATGAGGAGCTACGGCGATCGCTGCTGGGGGCAGCAATGCCGGGACCGACGGTGGTGATGGGCTGCGACTCAGTGCTGTTGGTCAATGGAGAGGTGTGCGGCAAGCCTCGGGACGCTGATGATGCGATCGCCCGATGGAAGGCAATGCGGGGGCAGGTGGGCAGCCTTTACACCGGTCACGTGCTGTTTAACGTGGACTTGTCAGCGGTTTCTCTGGGCGAGAACAATGGCGGTGAGGAGCAAATGGTGGGGCGATCGCAAGTAACCCGCGTGTATTTTGGCGACCCTAGCGACGAACAGATTGCCGCTTACGTAGCAACGGGGGAGCCTTTGCAGTGCGCTGGATGTTTTGCGTTGGAAGGGAAAGGGGGAATGTTTGTGGAGAAACTCGAGGGGTGCCACACTAACGTTATTGGTTTAAGCTTGCCCCTGCTGCGCCATTTATTGGCAGACTTAGGATACGACGCAACCAGTTTTTGGGTATAAGTCTTTTGAGCGTGGACCTTTTGAGCGTGGACCTTTTTCGGCACAACCTCCCTTGGGCGGGTTATGAATTGAGCCCCAAAAGCCTTACGTAGTGGAGAGTACATCCCCCTTTAAAGCAACGGTGCTAGGGGCTAGACCCATGAAACTAAAAGCTTTGAAACCTAAATGATGACAACCTCTAGTGATGTAGAAGTCTTCAGAACTGGAGTCCACTGAATAGTTAGGCTTGTTTAGTCGGGCAATGTCTTCCAATCAATTGGAATAACTCACACTGCTTAAAATTTAATTGGCTAAAAATTCAAAATAAATTTAACTGTTACCTTGGAGCTGCCTTAATATCTCTTTAGGGTTTTAATATCAGGCCTTCTTCGGGACCTTCGCCTCGCTTTATGATTGTCAATCCCGTTCTTCACCAACTTTGTCAGGCTCAAATGGATCTATTGATCCAAAGTTTGGGCGTGACGGCAGGGGGCGTGTATTGGGCAGAGTCTGGCGAGGCCGAGCGATCGCCCCAGTGGGTGCCAATTTTGGTTCATCCGGAGCACGTTTGGGATAATGAGTTACCTGCCCTATCTCCCGAAGCGCCAGTTATTTCATCAGGGACCAGTGTTCCCATTGATGCCCAAAATGCATTGGCTAGATTTGAAAGTGGCGAGAGAGGGAGAATCAAGAAAGAAGCAGAAATACCAAAGTTTGAAGAATGGGATAGCTCGGAATTTGACGACAATTTAGGCGGCGAATTCAGTGGGGACTACGGCGGAGCGCAAACAAACAAAGCCTCTCAGGAAGCTTTTAGGGAAGGATCGCTATCGGCGATGGTGACCTTTTCGGGACACCAGGAGCGCCCCAACAACTACCAACTGCTGCGCCCGCTGGCATCGGAGGGCACCATGTTGGGGCTGCTGGTATTGGAGCGTATTAATCGTCCGTGGACCTTGGGAGAACAAAAGCAGGTAGCCCAGGTGGTTAAAACCCTGGAGGCGGGTTTTCTGCTGGTGCGGCGACAACAGTGGATTGAGGCATCCTTTGCGGAACGGGAACAGTTTTACGAGGTGCAGCGCGATCGCCTCCATGACTTGCTGCACCAATTTAAAAGCCCCCTCACCGCTATCCGCACCTTTGGCAAGTTGCTGCTAAAGCGTTTTCAAGGGGATGAAAAAACAACCACGGTGGCGGGACAAGTGCTGCGTGAGAGCGATCGCCTCAAGGGAATGCTGCAAAATTTCAGCGATGTGATCGACCTCGACCCAGACCGGCAACCAACGCCCGGTTCATCTCGCCCCGTAGCGCCCCTGGGCTTACCAGCGGCGCCAGATCGGGAAGAAGAGCAAGACGTGCCCCAGCCTCTCGCCCTGTTGCCTACCAGCGTTAGCAGTGGTCCTTTTGCCTTGGGAGAATTGCTGGCAGATTTAACAGAAACCGCAAAATTACTGGCTCGCGAAGGGAACATTCACTTCGAATACAACCCCATTGAAGCACTGCCTCAGGTGATCGGCGATCGCACCACGTTGCGCGAAACCATCGGCAACGTTATCGACAATGCCCTGAAATATACCCCCGCCGGGGGACAGGTTCGGGTGCAAACGGCAGTCGCGGTACCCCATTGCCACCGGCAGTGGTCAGAGCTAACCAATCCGGTGCCCGGTGCGGTGGAAGACGCGTTACTTCAGCGATCCCCCAATTCCCAGCGCCCCCAGTTCCAGCCCCACGTCATGATTCATATTAAAGACTCTGGCTTGGGCATCTCTCCCGAAGATTTACAGCAGTTATTCAGCCGACGATTTCGCGGCGATAAAACCAACAGCGATATTCCCGGCACTGGGCTGGGGCTCGCAATTGTGCGGGATACCCTTGAGGCGATCGGCGGTGCCATCGAGCTATTTAGTCCGGCGATCGCCCTGGAGCCGTTCTCTATCACCATTGGCGATCACTCCTGCCAAACCCTAGCTCCCACCGATATCAATTTGTCTGACGGCACCAGCGTTATCCTTTGGTTGCCCCTCAAGGAAGTCTAGGGTGTATACCAAGCAGGTGGCAGAAGGCCCCACATAGAGGGAAACCCACGCCTTTCTATGGTCCCGTTTAATAAAAACAGGACAATTTTGAGTCACACAATGAAGTTGAATCCGCTTTCCTGGATTTGCCCCCCTTGCGAACGATGCCCCTCAGCGATCGCCAGCTATTCTACAAATTCGAGAGCCCGCCATAAAATAAAAATATTAGAGGCTGAAACCCTCGCGGCGGTAAACTTTGAAACTTAATTGGTGACGGCCTCTCAATGCTTTGAAATTCAAATCATCACAGCCTCTAAATACTTGAGTCTTTTTTGATACGCTCTTTAACTACTTTCCTGCGCTTGTCAGTTTGGGATGGCACAATGGACAGGGCGATCGCCTAACGGTCAAACATGCTTAGCTTTGATCCGGTTTTTTTGAGCCGGTTTCAAGAACAACCCGTTGTTTTTAACGAATCGGTGGTCTTGCGGTGAATAGTTGGTGGGAAATTGTTATAAATTGCCATCCACACCTGGAAGAAATGGTGTTTTGGCGGGCGGAACAACTGGGCTGTCGCGGCACGTCGAATCAATTTAAAGGCAATAGCGCCATCATTGCCGCCTATCTACCCCAAGAACAGGCGAAACTGTTAGATCTAGCAGCATTTGCCCTTTGGCTGCGGCAAGATTCCCTATCCCTCAACCTAACGGAGCCCCAGGTTGCGTGGAAATTAATTGATGAAGAGGACTGGTCCAGCAGTTGGAAGGACCACTGGGAGCCTCAGGAGATCGGAGATTTATTTTTGGTGTGCCCCGCCTGGATTGAGCCCCAAGGGCAGGAAAATCGTACGTTGCTGAAGCTGGACCCAGGCGTCGCTTTTGGTACCGGCGGGCATCCCACCACTCAGCTTTGTTTAGAAGCGTTGGAAATGCGTCTAGATGGCACCCCCACCGACGCCAAAATTGCTGATATCGGCTGTGGCTCCGGTATCTTGTCCATCGGCGCCATGTTGCTGGGGGCGAAAGAAGCCCACGCCGTTGATATCGATCCCTTGGCCGTTAAAGCGGCGAAGGCGAACCGTGATTTAAATGATATTTCTGGCGATCAGCTCAATATCTACCAAGGCAGCTTAGACAGCTTGGTTAACGACTTAAACGGCCCCGTCGATGGCTTCTTCTGCAATATTTTGGCGGAGGTGATCGTGGAAATGATTCCGGAAATGGAGAAGATTTCTCAACCTCAAACTTGGGGGATTTTGAGCGGCATTTTGCTGGAGCAGGCTAAGCCGATCGCTGACTTACTAGAGCACCACGATTGGATTATTGCGACCCTGTGGCGACGGCAAGAATGGTGCTGTTTTAATATTCGTCGTTCCTAAGTTTCCGAATTTCGTCGGGTCTTCTTTTTGTGCTGCTAAAGCTGCCTACAGTGCGTTGCGGTGGGGCTCATAACTCTACAGCCGTCGTTTTTACTGGATTCTGCCCCTAGGCTTTCCAGGGATTCTGGGCTTCTTGTCCGTGGTTTTGGACAAACACAAATCCGTCAAATAGGACGCCTACGCAGGTGATGGGAATGGCGATCGCCAAAATTCCCCGCCACCATTCTCCGTTTCCAAAGACCGCCAACACATGAAGGATGGTGTCGGTAACCCCTGTCGCAAAGTCTGATAGCCCAGGCAAGAAAAACAGCCCCATCAAAAGCAAAATCAGCGTGGCCATCAAACAGGTGGACAACGTAAAGCTAATAATTGCCGTCAGCATTAGGGACTGACTAAAGCGCAAGAGCCAATCGAAGGGGGATAGCTTGATAGGGGAAGGCGATACTTTGTGGTTCATGGTTGACCTAAGGGGCTCCGCTAAAGCGGACCAGTGTTGGTAAGCATTTGCTTATTTTCAATATCTAATCCCAGTGTCTAATCTCAATGTCTAGTAATAAAGCTGAATTAAAGGGCGAAATCAAATGGACAAATACTAAATGGATTAATAACTACATTCTTAGGGGGATATCCGATAGCTGCCGGGAAAATTGACAAATCTAAATTGAATTTTCTAGAACAAACCCCTAGAACAAATTAATATGCTGTGCGGTCTAAATTAGATTTGAGAACTTTTTTAGACATAAGAACACATAGGTTGGCGCAGCCGCTGCCATGGACACGAAGTTTCCTGTTCAAACAGATTTATAAGCGGTCACAGCCTTGGTTTATGGGGCAGTGACTTTATAGAGAAGCTTACAGAAGAAAATTTGAATTTTGGTAGTAACGGATTCAAATTAACTTAAATTCACGTTGATTTAAACCTATCTCTAACGATATACCGATGCTCCATTTGCCCAGTTAATATTCTTAATTATCCTTTAATTACTTTTCCCAGTTGCCCATTAAATTGCCTTAAGCAATCTTTTGAATTGTCGCTAGCTATTGTTTATGTTTGTTTTTCTGTCGAAGCTGCTGCCCCTCTTTATTTACCCTTTGGGACTGGCTTGTTTGTTGCTCGTGGCGGCGTTGATCCTTTTGGCGTGGCGGCAGGTGCGGTGGGCAATGGTGGCGATCGCCCTAGCTCTAGTAATAATTCTGGGAGCAAGCAATGGTTGGGTATCGGCGGCGCTGGTGAAAAGCCTGGAGGATCGGGCGATCGCGCTCCAGGAATCCACTAGCGGGTTGCCCTATCCACAGCTGCCGGTGGCGGATGCGATCGTAGTTTTGGGGGGTGGCATTAAGGCGCCGCTGTATCCTCGCCAGCAGATGGATTTGGCGGAGGAAGGCGATCGGGTTTTGTACGGGGCGCGGCTTTGGAAGGCGGGGAAAGCGCCGATGGTGGTGATGACCGGTGGGCGAATTCAGTGGCGGGGTACTGGGAATTCCAAGGCTGGGGAGGCGGGAGATATGGCAGAGCTAGCGGCGGCACTAGGCGTTCCCGCAGACAAGATTGTGATGGAGACAGCGTCCCTTAACACTCGACAAAATGCGATTTATACGGCGCAGGTGTTGGATGGTATGGACGTTAAGCGAATTTTGCTGGTGACGTCGGCGATGCACATGCCCCGATCCTGGGCGATTTTCAAGCGGGCTGGATTTGAGCCCATCGCCGCACCAACGGATTTTTTGATTACTGATGCGGACAATGCGGAGCGGGGAAATACGGCGGCAGCGATCGCCCTAAACCTCATGCCCGACGCGGATAATTTGCGGGGCTTAACCCGTGCCCTAAAGGAGTACGTGGGCACGCTGGTGTATTGGATCCGGGGCTGGCTGTAGGGTTAGTCGCTGGCTGAGTCTGGAGAGACGGTGTTGTAAATGGCGGAGTAGTCTTCGTTTTGTAGGGCGGAGTCGACCGCTTGTTCCACGACCTGGGCGATCGCCTCCACAACGGTAGTGTTGAGTCCGTAGGCTTCGGCGGCTTGGGCAAATAGGCGGGTGTCTTTAAGAAGGTGCTTGGTGGGGAAGTTGGGGTCGGCGAAGTTGCGGTCCACCATACGCTGGAGCTTTTTATCGAAGGTGGGAGCGTACAGGGCGCTGTCCCGCAGAATGGTCATAAAGATTTCCAGATCAACGCCTGCCTGTTGCACTAATCCCAGGCTGGCGGCGAAACCACTGGTGAGGCTGGCAATCAGTTGATTTAGGGCAAGCTTGAGGGCGGCGGAACTGCCAACGGGTCCCACCAACTGTGGCTCAGGACCAAGAACCTTCAGCAGCGGTAAATGTTCATCAAATTGCTCAGGGGTTCCGCCCACCATCACCAGCAAGGTGCCGGTTTTTACTTGGGGAATGCTACCCAGCACCGTGGCCTCTAGATAGCTGCCCCCTGCGTCGGTGATGCCTTGGGCGATCGCCTGGGTTTCCTGGGGGGCGATCGTGCCCATTTGAATTATCGTTTTGCCCTTAAGAGCTGCTTTGGCTTCGTCGGTTAACGCGCTGTCCCGTAAGGCCGAATAGTCGCTAAGCATTGTGAGAGTAACGGGGCTGGCAGCGATCGCCTCGGCAGCGCTGGAGGCGATCGCAATATTCGCATTGCCACCTTGAACCGCCTGAGATTTTTCCACGGTGCGATTCCACACGGTAACGTCGTAGCCCACCTCCGCCAACCTCACCGCCATGGGAGCCCCCATTAACCCCATGCCCAATACGGTTACGGTTTTTCCGTTCTCAGATGCTGCCATTGTTTGCGCCCAAAATTTGCCCAATAAGCCTATCGAATACCGGACTTATGATGGCACGCTGCTGTCCCCCGTTTTAGGCGCGAATTTTAGGCACAAGTTCAGGCGCATCCGGGGCGGGTGGTGGCAATCCAGCTCAGGAAAAACTGCACAAATAGGGTTAAGGAAATCGCAGGACCGGAGGGAAGATCAAAATAGTAGCTAAGGTGAATGCCCACGGTGCAGCCAATAACGCCGAAGACCGAGGCCAGGGCCAGAGTGCGACCGAGGGATTGCACCCATAAGGACGCCGTCACCGCCGGTCCCACCAGCAACGCCACCACCAGAATCGTCCCGGCAATTTTCATCGCTGTCACCACCGCCAAAGTCACCGCCGCCATCAGCGCATACTGCAACACTTCCGTTGGTAATCCCGCCGCCGCCGCCCCCACTGGGTCAAAGGTAAAGAACAAAATTTCTTTGTAGTGGAGCGTGAGCAAACTCAAAATCAAGATCGTGGCGATCGCCGCCTGCCCCATATCCCAATAGGTCACGCTCAGCACATCCCCAAACAGCAGTCCCTCTAAATCCACCCTGGTTTTCAGTAGGGAAATCAAAATAATCCCCAGGCTGAAAAAACTGGCGAAGGATAGCGCCACCGCCGAATCTGCCCGCACCCGTCCCTGACGCTCTAGCCAGCTAGCAACGCAGGCACTGGTCATTCCCGCCCCAAACGCGCCAATGGTCAAATCCCAGCCCAGACTATTGGCGATCGCCACCCCTGGAATCACCGCATGGGCGATCGCGTCCCCCAGCAACGACAGGCGCAGCACCACTAAAAACGTGCCCACCACGGGACACAGCACGCCAATAATCCACCCGGTTACCAGGGCATTCACAAAAAATTCGTAGCCCCACGGCTCCCAAAGCCATTCCATCAGCAGTACTTAATAAAAACTATTTCAATAAAAACCATTTCGAGACTATGCGTCCGATGGTTCATTAGCAACAGGGGTTTGTGGCGTAAAAACGACGGCTGGTGCAGTGGGATCGATCATCGGCTGCGCTGCCGTAGGTGCGTTCCAAATTTTCTGGGTTCAACACCACTCCCGGACTACCCATAGCCACCAACGAGCGATTAAGCAGCACAAGCTGGTCGTAACGATCCAGCGATCGCCCCCACTCATGCCCCGACACCACCAACACCTTGCCCGCCTGGCGCAACTCGCTCACCACGTCCCACAACAAAACTTCGCTATCACGATCCACCCCGGTTAAGGGCTCGTCTAAGAGAAACACCTGGGCATCCTGGGCGATCGCCCGAGCCAGGAAAACCCGCTGCTGCTGCCCCCCCGACAGCTCCCCCACCGGACGCCGTCGCCACTGCCAAACCCCCAGCCGTTCCATTGCGGCTTGTGCTGCGGCCTTGTCGTCCCGTTTTAAAAAACGCCACCATCCCCGCTGCACCGTTCGCCCCGTCAGCACCGCCTGTTCCACAGAAATGGGATAGGTCCAGTCGATCGCCGCCCGCTGGGGCACGTAGGCAACACAATGGCGCTGGCATTTTAAGGATTGCTGACCATACCGAACCTGCCCTGTCTGCAGCGGAATTAATCCCAGAATGCCTTTAAATAAAGTGCTTTTTCCGGCGCCGTTGGGTCCCAAGATCCCCACCAGCTCACCATCGCGCACCGTTATTGAAATATCTGACAGGGCGATCCGGTCCCGATACACTGCCGTCAAATTCTGCACTTCTAGCATAGGGTTCTGTCACTAAAATCAGCTCTGCCTTGCGCTTTTGCCATCCCAGGTACGCTAGCCAGAACTGTTTCAAAAAATAGGGTTAGAAAATCAAAGACTGAGAATCATTCTCACACTGAATCTTAGCATCCTGCTTAGCTCCCGACGGTGTAGCAATCGCCATCGCGGTATCATCAATTCCTGCGAGGAGGTCGGTGCGGGTCACCGTTTCAAGCTACACCCAACGGATCGGACTAGAAAGTATACAGGCTGCGAAAGATAGGCGACAACATACATGGCTAGGCGTAGGAAAAATCGAGCGATCGCCCAAGGGGTTTGGCAAAGTGCCCTGAGGGCAAAAAGACAGGGCTGGGTTAGAACAATTGGACGCTCTGGACAGTTTGCTGGGATGTTTCTTGGGGCGATCGCCATGACCCTCGGGCTAATCGCCTGCGCCGGACTCCCCTTTCAAGGCAATGGACTCCCCAGCGTCGAAATCACCCTCGTCTCCGTCAACACCACCAAAGCCGCCTACCGCAACATCATTCCCCAATTCGCCGATCAATGGCGACGGGACCATAAACAGAACGTTATTGTCACCCAAAGCTATGGCCCCTCGGGCAGCCAAACCCGCGCAGTTCTTGATGGACTCGACGCCGATATTGTGCACCTATCCCTGCCGCTGGATATTCAAAAGCTAGAGCAGGAACAGCTCGTTGCCAGCGGTTGGGAAAAAACGCTGCCCAATAACAGCGTGCCCACTGAATCCGCCGTTGCCCTGATTTTCCGAGAGGGCAACCCCAAAAGTATCCAAAACTGGGACGACCTCACCCGTCCCGACATTTCAGTATTAACAGCGGATCCTAAAACCTCCGGCGCCGCCCGCTGGAACTTTCTAGCCCTGTGGCAGGCTGGATTGCGCCAGGGAAACACCGAAGCCGCTGCCAAAACCTTCACCGGCAAAGTGTACGGCAACGCTCCCATCCTCCCCCGCGACTCTCGGGAAGCGACGGGAATTTTCTATAAGCAGTCGCGAGGGGACGTGCTAATTAACTATGAAAACGAGGCCATATTGGCAGCCCAAAACGGTGAAAAGCTGCCCTACATTGTTCCCGACGACAATATCCGCATTGAAAATCCCGTTGCCCTAGTGAGTCGCAACGTAAGCAAACATAAAAATCGCGCCGTTACCGAGGCGTTCGCCAAGTTTTTATTTTTGCCCGACGCCCAACGGGAGTTTGCCAAGGTGGGCTTTCGCGCCGTGGAGCCCAGTATTCAGGCAGAATTTACCAACGAACATCCGCCGATAACTAACTGGGTAGAGGCGTCAGAATTTGGTACCTGGTCACAAATTCAAGGGCAATTTTTCGACAGCGGCGCTCTGTTCGATGAGCTGCGATCGCTAGGGACTGCGCCCCGTTAAACTTCAGTCCTAATCATTCAGTCCCAATCATTCAGTCCCAATCATTCAGACCCAACAACAATGAGGGTTATAGCCCCCAGCCTGTCTAGCTTGAGAGAGCGTGGACTCCCCACTGTGTAAAGTTTCTGGCACCTCTAACCGAGCACACGCCCTAGTG
The DNA here is from genome assembly GCA_937883785.1 of uncultured cyanobacterium. GTDB lineage: Bacteria > Cyanobacteriota > Cyanobacteriia > CACIAM-69d > CACIAM-69d > CALGDE01. Next base: position 960 of record CALGDE010000161.1, on the reverse strand, counting down.
TAGTGAGCATCACAAACATTAACGATCAGCCGATTTATCCTTATTTATAGCGATTTGGCGCTTCTCATCTAAATCTTGCAGTGAGTTTGTATCGCAATACATGACACGATCAGCACATTTGATCCATCAATGCACGCTTTTTCGGAAGTAAAGAAAAATATCTTTATTAAAGTATTGTTTACAGTTTTGCTAAGGTGCTTAAAACTGGTTGCTCTACAACAATAACGGTGGTTTACAGTTTCCCTATCCGTTGATACGAACGCTGTAAAAGCTATTTTTAGCGTTCTAAAGGTAAGTGCAGTTGTTTGAACTATTCCGTGGATCGGCTTCCTAGGAACTAGTTTTGATGAAATTCTTCAAGACAATTGAGCGCATTTAGGTCTTGTCCCCTATCACGATTAAAGTCGAAGAAAGTGTTGGTGGACGCGGCGTAATTTGCCAGTTTACTGGGGGGCTTAGTAACTAGCATTTGGAAAGCAGAGAGATGAACCGGGCAACTCTACTCCTAAATTTGATAACCATCGTTGTTGTCGGAGCAAGTATGCCGTTGGGCGAGGCTTCTAGTCGCGCATCGGGAAGTAGCTTCAACAGTGACACCGCTGAAATAGTTGAAGCGAAGTCAACTATTCCCCGCGGAGACCGCGGCGCTCCGGCTGATACGGAAGGATCCGGCACTCGCTACATTATTCGACTCGGCTGAATTCGGCTTGCTTAGAGCCAAACCACAGTCAGAGCAACAGTGTTTCAGGGATATTTAAGGCAACTTTTCTAAAGTTGCCCAGGGCGTGTCATTCATTAAGCGCCAGAAGCTCTGTGCAGAGGGAAGTACGCGCCTTTTTAAAACAAAACCGCTCAGGGCTGAGATCCTTGTCTTTAAACGCTTTGAAGTTCAAATGATGGGTAGTCCCTAAGAGGACGTCTGAAAAGTCTAATTTATGACGCCAGCCGCTTGAGTAAGAG
>CALGDE010000160.1 GCA_937883785.1 uncultured cyanobacterium | reverse complement strand
ATGGCGATTCTGCATTGCGCGGTGCTTCAGATTTACTTTATAAACTAGCTCTGAGTTGCCCATTCAGACGCTGAGAATCTGACTTTAGGCTTGAATTTCAAGGATTGAATTTCAAGGATCGAATTTCAATCTGAGCTAACGGCAGCTTTTAGTTCAGTTGCGCACGCTGGCTGGCGATCGCCCCCATTGCCCCACCGGCAGACTTTTGAACAGCGACTCGATGGGATTTTTGATCCTCTTCAGGGGCTGCCGTGGGAGGGGCTGCAATCTTTTTTATCGGAATTTCAATGGTAAAAGTGGTGCCTTGCCCTGGTGTGGAGGCGCAGGAAATTTGCCCGTTATGACGGTCGGCCACGATTTGGTAGCTAATGGCAAGCCCCATACCGGTGCCTTTGCCCGTGGGTTTGGTGGTGAAAAATGGATCAAAAATGCGATCGCACACTTCCGGATGAATCCCAGGACCGTTGTCGCTAATGGTCACCACCTGGTAATTTCCCTTCATGCGAGTGGTCACCACAATTTGCGGCTGGGACTGGGACGATGAAGCTCCTAACGGCACAATTCGCGGACTCAGCCCCTGCCGCTCTAGCGCTTCCTCCATGGCATCGATAGCATTGGCCAACAGGTTCATAAATACCTGGTTAAGCTGTCCGGCGTAGCAATTAATCGGCGGCAGGTCTCCGTAATCTCGCACCACTTGGATAGCCCCCCGACTAGAATTAGCCTTCAAGCGGTGCCCCAAAATCGTCAGAGTGCTGTCAATGCCATCCCGCAAGCTTGCCTCTTTTAAACCGGACTCATCCAGCCGAGAAAAGGTACGCAGGGACAGCACAATTTCCTTAATGCGGTTCGCCCCCATCCTCATGGACCCAAGCACCTTGATCACGTCTTCTTCCAAAAACTCCAGGTCCATATCCTCCACCTTCTGAGCGATCGCCTCCGTTTCCGCCTCCTCAGGTAGCGCCTCCCGGTAAGCGCGCAGCAAATCCAGCAAATCCTCCACATACTCCGTGGCATGGGAAATATTGCTGTAAATAAAGCCCACCGGGTTATTAATTTCGTGGGCAACCCCCGCCACCATTTGCCCCAGGCTAGACATTTTTTCACTTTGCACCGCCTGGGCCTGAGCCATACGCAGCTCCTTAGTACGTTCCTCCACCTGCTGCTCCAGCGTTACCTGGGTTTTCTTCAGCTCACGGGTATATTGCCCTGCCCAGCGCACCAGTTGATCAATGGACGCCGCTAGCTGGGCAGTTTCATCCTCCGTGCCCACCGCCACCTGTAGGTCAAAATTTTCTTCTTGCGTAATCCGGTGGGTTTGATTCGTTAAGTCATGAATGGGACGGGCGATCGCTCGACTAACAAAAAATCCACAGGCGATCGCCAGCCCCAAAGACAGGGCAAAACTCGCCAAAATAATCGCCACCGACAGCAGACGAGCAGACTGAAACCGCTCAAAAGCTTCCTTTTCCCGCTGATCTGCCGTATTAACAAAAATCGTTAGCTGCTCCGTCAGCGACTCCAGGCGGAGTTGTAAATCCTTCGCCTCAGGCGTTCCTAGTGCCTCCACCAAAAGGATCAGCCGTGTTTCCCGTCGCTGGAGCTGCCCCACTGCGCCGTCGGGATTTGCCTGAAGATCCTTCCAAAGGGACTCAGCCCATATCTGATAGTCACTGATAAAAGCCCTCAGACGATCAGTGATTTCTAACTTTTGCCCTAGCTCCCCAATTCGCTTTAAATTGCTTGGATCATTGGCAGCCAGTTCGCCCCTCACCAGCGCATCGACCCTATCCATGGACGACTGAAGGGCCACGATGTCACTCTTAAACTGAGACATTTCATACCTGAGCCACAACCTCTGCTCAGTGGCCACCACCAAGTGCTGGGGATGGAGCGCCAACGTTAAGGTGTCATTTTCCAGGCGGGTAATTAATTCGGCCTTTCTCACTGCAATGTCGCGATCGCGGGACGCCCGCTCTTCGTGGAGGGATCCAGCGACAATCCCAGCCCCAACGCCCACCACAGCGATTCCAAAAGACACGCCGTAGCCGAGGGAAATTTTTCGCGTAATCTTTTGCCGCCGCAGCAACGCCAACATCCCCTCCCCCAAAGGGTTGACACCACCTGAGATGCGACGCCTTACTCTTTTAACCCAGCTTGCGCCACGCTTATCTTGTTTATTATGTGCCTGGCCATGTGAACTGCGGGCAAAAGAAAGGTGGAGCGGCACAACTGATCACCAGCAATTAAAACGTCAACGTACTTTGCAAGATGCCCGATATTGCGGAAGATCTAGACAAAAACCTTTAATGAAAATAATAAATTTTTGTAAATTATTTATCCTTAACCATGATTTTAAGAGGGACTCAGACTCACTTGAGAAGCAATTGATACATTTACTTGGACAATATTGTTACGGAAAATATCAAGAAACTTAGGGTTTGGCGTGCCATGCGCACACCTTTAGAAGCGCGAGGAAGCGGGACGCTCTAAGTTTTATCCACTGCTATCCGAATTTTTTGTGCCGCGTAATGGATGAGTGGCAACTACCTTGATTACAGAATCGCGTAAGTGCGTATGCTGCCACACTTTTCGTCATGTCTACCGCTAAATTTGTCCAGGTGGACTTCTTCAGTGCCCAGAATATTCAGTGCCCAGATCACAAACAAAGGTACAAACAGAACTATTTGGGGCTTTTTCACTTCTGTCACTTCACAAGGTAACTCAGTTTAAGAAATGAGATCCTGGGTAAAATCATGCGCACGGCTCTGCATCATAAATAGCCCGAGCAGACTGTCCCTCGCGCTCCGACTTTGCTCAGCGCCCATCAATTTCTCGACGTCTTCTTTCTGGGTGTCACAACTGTGGTTGCAAAGTTGGCTCTGTGGGAGAAGGGCTACGTTAAGAAAAGCGTTGTCCGACACCTATTGGCCGCTGGCGATCGCCACTTCCGTTGCATTTCTGTTGCATTCATTTAGGGGCGTGTCAGGAAGGATCGCGTCAAACTCTTAACAGGACTTACGCAATTTTGGTGAGGGGCATTAGGACACGGCTACAGTCCGCGATCGCTGAGGGCATCGTTGGCGAAGCGTTGGCAAAGCTAATAGTGCGGAGTCAGCTTCATTACACGGCTCAAAATTGTCCTGTTTTTTGTTGAGCTGACCACAAAGGAGAAGATCTTAAGAAACTGAGTATCTCAAGAAAACTACTGAATTAGTTTTTCCAAGCCCAAGGTTCTATACATGGCGCGAATTTGGTCATAGTCACTATCTTGAGCTGGCACCAGTTGAGATTTTGCGTACTTCGAATTTTCCGGCGACTTTAACAAAGCCTCAAGGAGCAGATCTTGCTGACTAACCATCGTTTCCTTCAACATGTCTAGAAAGGCTGGATCCAGTGCGGAGCTAGCCACAAAAACATCGTTGGGCAGGGGCGGCCCGTCAATTAACGTTTTTACTTTGTCAGCCGCGCCGTCCACTTTACTCAGGCGCTTGTCGGTGGTGCTGGGGGAGGCGGCAAAGGCGTCGATTTCCCCAGACAATAGCGCTTCCACCGTTGCTTGCCCTACCGTACTGATGACGACATCGATGGCAGGATCCAAGCCCGCATCTACCATTAGTTGCCCAGCGCCGATATGCCCCGCAGTGGCGCCCTCAGAGGCAATACCAAACACTTTTCCGTTTAAATCTTCAACGGTTTCAATGCCACTATCGGCCAAAACCGTAATGCGAGAACGGTAGTTAGGGCGCGTGATCGCTACCACGGGAATCGCCTGGGCGCGGGCATTAAGCAATAAATATTCTGATGGTCCCGCCAGCACTAGGTCCATTTGCTGATTTAGCAAGGCGGGAGCAGCCGCAACAAAGCTATCCAGGGGAACAGGCTCCACCGGCAGGGCGATCGCCTCTCCCAGGGCATTATAAAACGCGCCAAAATCTGCCTCCAAAGGCTCTAGCCCTGCCACATCCGTGACGGAAAACCGCAGCACTTCGGGACCATTACTCGCTGGCGATCCACCGGAACCGCCACAGCCTACCGCTAGACCACTACCCGCCGCGAACCACAGAGAATTTTGAATAAACCGACGACGTTTCATAGAGATTGAAAGAACTGAGTGCAAGGCAAACGGTAAGGGAGCCCAAGAAGGTGGGCTAGAAAAACGAATACCCAATCGGAAACCGATCCAATTTAGGTTTCGCTCCGACTACCCGCCAAGGAAACTACCCGCTGGGGAAACTGCCCGCCAGAGACAACCAAGTTATGGGAGGGTTAGCTGACCAGCTTTTCTCCATGACCGAGAGCTGCCACAGCCACATCGACGGGGATTTCTATTTCGAAGGTAGATCCCAAACCAGGCTGGGATCTACAGGTTAGCCGACCATAATGTTTATCAGTAACAATTTGATAGCTGACGGCCAGTCCCATGCCGGTGCCTTTACCTACGGCTTTGGTGGTTACAAAGGGGTCAAAGAGGCGATCGCGCACTGAGGCACAAATGCCAGGACCGTTATCGCGGAAGGAAATCAAACAGCGCTCTCCCTCAACGCGGGTCTTGATCACAATCTCGGGGATAAAGTCTGCCGGGGACGCCGCTTTGGCATTCGACTGAGCCATGGCTTCTTCCAGCGCATCAACGGCGTTAATGATCAGATTCATAAACACCTGATTCATCTCTCCGGCAAAGCAGTTCACCAGGGGCAACGTGCCATAGTCCTGAACCACATTAATTGCCGGGCGTTCACCGGTGCCCTTCAGACGGTGCTCCAAAATCGTCAGGGTACTATCCAAACCCTGATGTAAATCCGCAAACTTTAGATCCGCCTCATCCAACCGGGAAAAGGTGCGCAGGGACAGCACAATTTGCTTAATACGGTCCGCTCCCCCTTTCATGGACCGCAGCATCTTCATCACGTCCTCTTCCAGAAACGGTAGGTCCACCTCCTCCAGCTTCTCAGCGATCGCCTCCGTTTCCTCATGCTCGTTGCGGTACACCTCAATCACATCCAGCAAATCACGCACATACTCTGTGGCATGGTTCACATTGCTGTAAATAAAGCCCACTGGATTATTAATTTCATGGGCAACCCCCGCCACTAGCTGTCCCAGGCTCGACATCTTTTCACTCTGAATAACCTGCGCCTGGGCAGTGCGCAGCTCGCGGGTGCGGCTCTCAACCCGTTGCTCCAGGGTGTCCTGGGCAAGCTCTAGCTCGCGAGTGTACTGCCCCGCCCAGCGCACCAGTTGATCAATAGAAGTGGCTAGCTGGGCAGTTTCATCCTCAGTGTCAATGGACACTCGTCGATCAAAGTTTTCCTCATTGGTAATACGACGAGTTTGGGAGGTTAAATCTCTAATAGGGCGGGCGATCGCCCGACTAATTACAATGGCGCACAAAATTGCCAGCGCCGCCGATCCCACTAGGGCAATCACTACGATGGAAACGCGAAGATTTTGGGCATCCCTAAATCCTGCCAAAGCCCGCCGCTCTTGCACCGCCGCGGCCTCTCCCAAGTGTCCTAGCCTCCGCGCTAGCCGTCCCATTTCCACCTGCAGCGCCTCCGATTCCGGATTGTCAAGCTGCCGCTGTAGCAATAAAAGCCGGTCCTGTTTTACCTGAGAAGCCAGCTCCCCCGTCGCCACATCCGACTCCGCAGGCATGGACCGAATCGACTGCCACACATCTTCCAGCCACAGCTCATACTGATCCAGAAATTCTCGCAAAGGACGCACAATGGTCATCCCTTGGGAAATTCCTTGATGGGACTGGTTTTCCTCAATAAAATCTTCAAACTCGGTGATAAACAGACGCAAGGTGGAAATATCGTTTTGCGCTTGGCTGACCTTATATCGCAGCCAAATCGGCTTATTGGAAATACTCAGCAGCTGCTGGGGGTAAAGCATCGCCAATGGAGAAGTCCTGTTAGATAGACGAAAAACCCACTCAGCCTGCTGTGCCGCCGTATCGCGCTCCAAGGCTGCTTGAGTCTCAAAAAGAGCACCTACCCCCAAACCAGCACTGGTGCCAGCGATCGCAATCCCAATGGTTAACGCATACCCCAACGTAATTTTCTGAGCAATCCTCTGGCACTTGAACCGACGCACCAAAGCATCCTTAAAGGACTTTAGACTCCTCCTGTCCTTTTCACCTGCAACGTCCGCTTTTCTACTTTGCTTAGCGAACAACTTCCTAAAAGCGATTTTGTGCCGATTAGGATGACCCGCCGAGCCAGGGGGATCATTCTGGCGAGTAATATTAAACGACATGGTAAACGTAGGAATTTAAAATCTGGAGCGGATTGCATTAAACACATCCTACTCTTTTGAAGTTTAGCTTTCCCGTGCCTGCAAAATGCCGTCATGATTTAAGGACAGCGCCTGCAAAGGGTCAACCGTTTTGCAAGTATACAAGGCACTTAAGGTTTCATTAAGATCTCTGTAAACAAAAATCTATACTCTGCTCAAGAATTCGTTCTTTCCTGACAAAAACTCGCAACCTCAAGGCGTCCAAACCTGAAAAATATCGGCAGGAAAAATCATCGTTTAATCATTCGACTTGAGTTGCCTTAAAAATCATTCTTCAACAGTCTGATTGTTCTTCAAGCCCTGCAGTGCAGCCCTTTGCGTGGGGTATTATCCGGGGATCAAGGATGGGAAAGCGAGAAAAGAGACCTTGGATAAGTGACGATCAATGTTTTTTTCAATAGCTATTCACCGTTAGCTACTCTTGTTTTTGTAGTTACTCCAATGATGTTGCCCGCTAAGCGAAAACAGATATCCCCTAAAAGTATCGTCCGCTACCTTTGGTTCTTCTTGAGTCCTCCTTAGTACCCTTTTTATTGGGCAATTGTTTGCAGCAGAAACAGTGGACCAAAGCTTATGGATCACGAAGGGCTTAATAATTTTTCAAGTTTTTCTATGCTGTTTTCTAGGGCAATAAGTCTGGTATAACCAGCTCCTCTAATGGGGTCTATTTTTTGAATTCGTGTTGGAATATGGGCCGTAAAACTTAAAGTCCCGTCCTTATTTCGCCACACCCGCTGGGAACACAACAACGTGGGACGTGGCCCCATAGGTCGATCAGCAACAAAGCACTTGCACCTGTGGATGTGTTCATAAGCACTGGCAGGATTGTGCAATATACTGTTGTTCTTAAATCAGGGTTCAAAAAATATCGCCGCCATGTCCAACAATGTCGAAACTTTCGCTGAGATTGCCCATCGTGGTTTTCTTGGTCCTTCGATGGCAGGCGTTGGCGATCGCTGTGGCTAAATTTACTCGCGCTGTCTACAGGTATTCCACTCACTCAAAGATTTAGGGGCGGTCGTCATTTAAATTTCAAAGCCAGTAACTAAAAGGGTTTCAGCCCCTAATCGGCTTTGTTTTGAACGGGCGTAGACTCTCCACTGTGTCAGGCTGCTGGCTCTTAATTGATGACATGCCCTAATTCTGGCTTGGTGCTGTAGGAGAGTTGTCCTGATCGTTAGCCTTGGTCCAAGTGAGATTAATCAATTCCTGGCAAAATCCCTGAGTTTTTAAGGTTTCATGAATATTCGATCTTCTGCTTTGATCCAGTCATTGTCTGACTCTGCCGAGAGGAATGATGTGGACGCGGCGTCTAAGGAGCATACGAACGCAGCATTAAACAGCATCGAGCAGCGATCGCCAAGCAGCCGATTGTTGTGGATCGGTAGCGCCACTTTAACGGGCGTTGTGGCTTTGGCCATGCTGGTGGTGGAAGGACCATTGTCGTCAACCACCCCTGCCCCATCTCAGGGCAGCGGCGCTGAAGTGGTTGCACCGGCGCGATAGACAACCATAGACGCACTTACAACACGACGGCTCAAGGCGGAAATTTTGAATGAAGTTTGAGGTTTGGGATTTACAAGGCTGTAAACCCCAAACTCTAGACTTAATTTATGCCCGAAATTTTGACGATTTTTTTGGGAAACGGCGTAGGCGAAAAAAGATAGGTCATACTCGACACAGGCAGGGGGAACGCGGCAAAAGCGTTTCTATTTTTGATGCCTGATGTCCTAGCGTGGCGAGAGGGGAATGACGTCGACGTCCCAGCAACAGGTAATCGAGCGCAATGAAATGGCGCTGCGGGAAATTGTGCGTACCTTGGAGCGGGGACAGGGGAGCTTTACGGTTATTTTTGCGCGAGCTAATTATCAAAGCGTTCGCGAGGATATTATTTCCCAACTAAAAGAGCGATCGCCCCTGAGCTTGTACTCAGTGGTTCTACCTCGGGAAACGACCACCATTTATCAGGTGATGCGACGGGGCTGGGAAACGGCAGCCCGACAGTTCCAGACGGAAGGGATGCCCGCACCGGGAGCAGTGTTGGTGGAGGGGCTGGAAAATTTAAGCGATGTGCGGGGGGCGATCGCCACAGCAAATTTAATGCGGGACGAGTTTCTGCGCACCTTTAAATGTCCTCTGGTGTTTTGGGTTAATGACGAAACCCTAAAACTGTTTTTGCGCCAGGGAAAGGACTTTGCCAGCTACGCCACCACCAAACGCTTTGAAATTGACCCCCAGGCGCTTATTGCATCGTTGGAAAAAACCGTGGGGCACGCCTTTGAGCATGTGATGGCCACAGGGGCGGGGCGGTTTTGGACCGTGGAGCCGGGGCAGTATCGGGAGCTGGCGGCGGGGCGATCTGAAGTGGCAGCGGCGGGAATGGAGCTGGATCCGGCGCTGGACGCCAGCATTGAGTTTTTTTTAGCCCAGGACCCGACCCTGGAGGCGGATGCGGCGCGGACAAAGTACGAAGAGTGCCTGGGGCTGTGGCAGCAGGTGAAAGCACCGGAGCGGGAAGGGTGCACCTGGTTTTACTTAAATTTGTGGTGGCGAGAATTTGCGGCGCGGAATCGCTCCCATTACAACATGGCCTACGAAGAGGCGCGGCGGTGCTGTGAGCAGGCGCTGATATGTTTCGAGGATGCGAAACGGCTGGATTTGGTGTCGCGATTTATCAATGGACTAGAGGCGGTGCTGTACCGCCTGGCGAAGCGGGAGGGGAAGTCGTCGGAGCTGTGGGAGATGTTGCAGCAGGTGGCGGAGCGGGGCTTTTCCCTCCACGAGGCGGAGCAAAACCGTTTACGTCAGTCCTACGATTTAGGGTCCATGGCGATGGTGGCCCTGGGTCGCAAGCAGTGGGACATTGCCTATGACAAATCCCGCGCGGCGTTGGAATTGTATTTGGAAGCCACCGGTCGTCCCCACCGGGGGCAGCGACGACCGTGGGCGGAGTTTAATCCGGAGCTGTATGAGTACCATGAGGCGCTGATGCGGTATCTGGTGGGGCGATCGCTATCGGGGCTGGGGCGAATTCCAGAGGCGATCGCGGCGTTGGAAAAAGCTCGCCAAGTGGGCAAGGCGGACTACGAGCCGGAACTGTACATTGACCTCCTAAAAACCCTAAGCAAACTCCACTTTCGCGAGGGAGACTACCGTCGCGCCTACGAGCTAAAGCAGGACTATCGGTCCACCGAGGCGGAGTATGGCTTTCGACCATTTACGGGAGCCCGCAGCCTGCGCCCCATCCGCCGCGCCGCCAACCCGGCGTGGAACCACAGCGATATTACTGTGGTGGAGCAGGGGATGCGGCGCAATTTAGCCGCCGGACGGGAGCAGGACGTAACGGCGCTGGTGGCCCGCATTAGCCTGCCCCAGTACCGGCTGATTGTGGTGCATGGGGAGTCGGGGGTGGGAAAAAGCTCCCTAATGCGGGCGGGACTAGTGCCACGGTTACGCAGTTCGTCCATGGACGCGAAAACCTTTGTGCCGGTGCTGCTGCGGCGCTATGGCAACTGGGCACGGGATTTGGGGGTGCAGCTTTGCCGAGAGCTGGAGCGGGTGGACCCGGTGGAGACGGTGCCCACCACGGCGGCGGATATTTTGCGCTTATTGCGGAAAAATGGCGATCGCAGCACCGTGACGGTATTGATTTTCGACCAGTTTGAAGAGTTTTTCTTTAATAACGTCGTAGTGAATAACGCGGTAACGGCGGAGGGCACAGGCGTCCGAGAAAAGTCCTTCCAAGAAAATCGCAAATACCTCTACGACTTTATTGCTAAGTGTTTGGAATTAATCGACGTCAAAGTAGTTTTATCCCTGCGGGAGGACTATTTACACTACCTTTTAGAACTGGATCGGGTTTCGCCGTTATCAGCCATTGATCGAGATATTCTACGGCGGGATATTCGTTACCCACTGGAGGATTTTTCGCCAGATCGCGCTAAGCAGGTCATTCGCAATTTAACCCGGCGATCGCAGTTTAATTTGTCCTCCGAATTAATTGATCGGTTGGTGAAGGATTTAGCAACGGATTTTGGCGAGGTGCGTCCCATTGAGCTACAGGTGGTGGGAGCTCAGCTACAAACGGACAATATTACCGAGCTGGAGTTTTATCAGGAGCTGGGACCGGATCCGAAAAAGATGTTGATGTCCCAGTCCCTGGAAGAGGTCATTGCCGACTGTGGACCCAAGCAAACCAAATTGGCGTGGCTAGTGCTGGGGTTATTGACCGGTGAAAATAGCATTCGTCCCCTTAAAACCCGTATTGAACTAGAGCAAGATTTGGTGCAGCTGGGCTACTTTAGCGAAGATGATTTAGAAAAAGAGCGTTGTGAATCCTATGAAACCCTAAGTTTGGTTTTAGATATTTTAGTGGCGTCGGGATTGGTATTTTTTGTGCCCGATGAGCCGGTGCATTGCTATCAGCTTGTCCATGATTATTTGGTGCAGTTAATTCGCGATCGCCAGGGCAGCGCCATTGAACGATTGCGAGATAACTTAAGTCGTGAACGATTGCTGCGGCGGCGGAAAGAATTACAGCTAACGCGGGTATTAAAACAGCGTTTGCGATGGGCGATCGCGGCCGGGGTTGCTTTGTGCGGACTGCTAACGTTCAGTAGCTATATGGCCTATTTAAACTGGCGTGAAGCGAGCAACGAGCGCTACTTAGCCGACAGTTTACAGGTGGAAAATCAGGCGCAGCGACAGGCGTCGGCATCGATCATTGCAGCCCAAAGTGGGGTCGACCTAACCGGCGATCGCCCCCCTGCGGAGCTACCCAATACTTTGGGTGGGGACAATGCCACAGGGGATGGGGCAGCTTCAGAATCCACGGAAAACCCTGATAGTCCTCCCCCTGAGTCAGAATTACCCGACGGCAGTGGGGAAATTTCCTCGGTGTTGTCTCGGGAGGCACTGTTAGAAAACCTATCGAAGCTACTGGATCGGGAGCCCCTCAACCCCAACCCCACGTTGGCGGCGCAAATTGATATTACCCACAGCGCCACTTTGGCTCAGCTGTTGGATCCTTTGGTGCAAGTTCCCGCCGCTAATGCCGCCAACCCGAATATGCAAACGCCGATTCAGGATTTGGCGTGGCAGCCAGGGGGGGAGCGCTTTGGGTTAATTGATGCCACCGGCAGTGCCCAAGTGTACAGTCAAGACGGCGAGTTGCTATTTACCCTGGATTCCGTCAGTCGAGGGCGATCGCTGCAACTGCTGTGGAGCCCCAATGGCGAGGGTCTGCTCACCCGCCATAGTTCTGGCGTTGTGGTGCTTTGGGATCAAGAGGGCAACCCACAGTCCAGCCTGCGCATTCCGGCGCTGATTACCAGCAGCACAGCGGTGCCCTGGGCGTGGACCGGGCAGCAATTGGCGATCGCCCATCCCCAACGGCGGCGGCTATGGATTTGGGACACGACGGTGAACCTAGACCGCGAGCGATCGCCCAAAAGTACGCTGCAATTACCGGCGATTGCCCATAGCCTGGCTTGGCAGCCCGCTGATACCGAAGCGAAAACCCTGGCGATCGGTTTAGCAAACGGTACCATTGTGACCACGACCGACCAGGAAACGTTAAACGCCAATCCGTGGCTGGCGGGGGATCAGCCTGTTACGGCGCTGGCATGGCTACCGGAAAATCTCCGCAGCGATCGCCCCCAAAAGCAGCGGCTGGTAAGCGTGGGCTCCACAATTATTTTGTGGAACGGCGACGGCAAAGCGGTGCATATTTCCGACTGGCCCACCGCATTTCCCCGCAGCTTTCCCGTTAAAGGGCAACCCCCATCTCGCCAAGCTTCTCGACCTTTGCCCCAGCAAATTTTGCGGTGGCAACCTCAGGGCAGTTTGCTGGCGCTACTAACATCTCCCGCGGAAAATCGCCCCCAGGGCATTGGGGTATGGCAGTTGGATCCCACAGGCGACGCCTTAACCTGGGTGCGCAGTTTGGACTATTCCCAGGGGTTATTAAGTGCCGTCACCTGGCGTAGTGATGGATCCATGTTGCTTACGGGCGATCGCACCGGGGCAGTGCGCCGCTGGCCGCTACGGCGATCCGCCCAAAAACAACTGCTGTGTGACGAAACCAGCCACTGTCCCCAATAGCCCCAAGCAGAATCGAAAATCACACAAAATCCGACGCGTCCAGGGCGATCGCCGCCACATTAGCCAATCTTGTTAAAAGCTGGGATCCCTGTCGGAGTTTGGCCACAGGGACGGTGGAGCCGTCGAACACAGTGACGCTATTGTCGTTGATCGCCGGAAAACAGCTCTGTGGGAATGCAATAGCCCGCGTAGCTCGTGGCTTCGGTTTTATTGACATCCGTATTGGCGATCGCCGGCTGCGAGGACAAAAACAAACCGGCTTCCCCCTTGGCAAGGGGGCTTTGCGTAACTCCTGTCAGAAATACAATAAAATTCCCCAACAACAATTATCGCCGCTGGGGAATTTACTGACTCAAGGTGGTTTTGAGTTTATTCAGGGCTTCCAGATTTTCTGCAAGCACTCACTAACTTGCTGCACCACAACTTGCCACACTATTAAGCCGTCAGAAAATCAGCTGCACCTAGGGCGCTAGCGGACACATTCGCCAATCGAGCCAACACTTCGGAACCGCTGCGGATTTCCGCCACAGGCACAGCACCCACACCAGGCACCGTTAGGGTCGCGTCGGCGAAGGACAGCCCCTCAAAGGTTAAGCCACCGTTGAGAAGGATGCGATCGCTACCATCGGCAAAGTCCACAACCACATCAGCCCCTTCACCGGGAGCGATCGCATACAAATCAGCACCACCGTTACCCAGCAGCACATCATCGCCGACGCCACCGGCAAGCACATCATCAGCGTTGCCGCCCACCAGCACGTCATCCCCTTCAAAACCGGCAGCAAAAAGCGCACCATCAGGAGACGTCAACACCTCGCCAGCAGCAGAGCCCCGCAGCAACGTGAAGCCAGACTGTCCAAGTCCTGCATATCCACTAGCCCGCGCCCAAGCCGCCGTACCGACGTTGCGGCCAATGGTACGACCGTTAATATCCCCATCTTCAAAGTGGATACCGCCATAGAGTCGGGAAATTCCGCCTTCGTCGCCCGCTTCGGAGAAGGTTTCCCACGCCAGCGTAGTGGTTTGCTGAGGGGTTACCCCCGGCTCAAAGCGAGACTGCCCCGGAGCAAAGGTCACCGACCCACCAAATTCGTCACTACCGGTAAATAACTCTAATACCGTTGCGCCGGACGCACTAAAGGCGCTGTGACCGGATGTGTATTCTGAAAACGGCGGCGAAGGGTCTCCTCCTGGCGTTTGATAGGTCAAGAAGTTCTCAGCTAAAATCGTCTGGGTTCGGTTACTTTCGGGAGTCCAGGCACGGACAACATTTCCCGTTTCACCGGTCACCTCATCCACACCGGGAGTACCAATCAGCCCCAGCGCACCTAGGTCACGAATAGCACGAACCGGTCGAGCGTAATCATAAAACCGCTTAGCTTCCCAAGTGGCGACTCCAGCGTCAAACACCGCATTACCCAAGGCAAAGAATAGCAATGCATCTTGATCAATGCTGTTATCGTCCCGTGCTGAGACAAATTGACCAAAGGTCATCCAGGTGCCCGGGGGGAACGAAGTTCCTACGCCATCTTCCCAAAATTCTGCAATCAACTTTTGTTCGTCGGTCAGGTTGGCGCTAAAGTCCAGCACCTCCTGTGCCTGAGAGATAAAACCGGGGTTGATGATCGTTCCAACAAGGTTTGGAGTGATCGGTAATTGAGACCCATCAGCCAAAGTAATGGTGCGAGTTTGAGCATTAACAGCGCCTTCTACCCCAGGTAAAAGAAAAGGCTCTGGAGGAACAGGTCGCACTTGGCTGCCGCTGTTTATCCCGAAAGGCAGCACATTTCCCCAATGGGGAGTCAGAAAGTTCTGTAGCCTGCCATTGGGATCGTTGATAGGGACACGCTCTGGAGTCCAAAAGAAGGGATCTGTTACAGCCTCAGAAGATGCGTTGGTGGGGCGATAGCCTGTGTTGTCAGCAAAGCCATTAAGCTGATTCGAGCCATCCACCCGACGAATAGTCATCAGGGCTTCCGCAGAAACATTCCCGATTCCTGCAGGAGTGGTTATATCAGTGCTGGTGTTGTTGGGATCAAGCCCCAACCCACTCATCAAAGCATCAAAGATCGGCTGTTGGGTGGGTAATATCTCCGTTGCCACTCGGTAGGCTGCATAGCTCATGGCTGCGGCCTTGTTTGCGTCAGTATTCTCACTGGCGGGACGTTGAAGGTTATCCCAGAGTTGGGTGGCTACCGCTACAGAGTCATAAGCAGCCCAGGCATCGTACATTGCCGTGTGAGTGAGTCCGTAGAGACGGGACGCGATGGTGGGTCCAGGGGGACGTTCATTATTAATTACGGCTTGCTGGATCGCCCTGTCCCACAGAACCGAAGGGGTAGGCGTGTCGTCACCAGAAACTGTTACAAGTTGGTCAACAGGATCAAGAACTAAATTTGCTGTCATGGACGCTTTTCGTGTGGATGGTACGGCTACTAGATCTAGGCGTAAGAGTGAACTTACAAACAACGGCAGAAGTTAGGCTACCACTCAGTTCCTTACTACTCGTCCACGGCTTCAGCCGGAAGCGATCGCTAACTTTTAGAAATAAGCACGCAGAAAATCACAGTCAAAATCTATACCGCCCTGGAAGGCACTGCATCACGGTGAAGGCGAGCTTGGGAACAGGTTTAAATTTTGAAACTGTTTTTACTGTGCTTAGCGGCGATATAAGCGACTAGCGACATTGATCTCCCTAACAATTCTCCCTGACAGGGAAGTGACGGAAACGAGGAGCCCAATAGACTCGGAACAGCGCGAACGGGTAGCACATTAAGTGGAACAAAGCTTGAGGCGTGTTTAATAAGTCACCCTGCACTAATCATAATAGTTCCACAGGCAACCTTAAAAACCATCAAATTCCTAACTAAATTAATTTTTTTGCCTTTTCGAAAGCGCAAGCTTAAAGGGCTTTTTTACGCTCGCAGGCTTGTGTTCAAGCTTTAGGTCAGAGGACCAGGGAAATACTGTGTTTGGGATCGCCTTCTCAGCTTCTCAGCAGGACTTCCAATGGCTTCCGCCATTTCGGAGATCACGACAGATTGCTGATATCAGCATTATTTCTGCCACTGCCCCTTTTCTTTCTGAGCAAAATAAGCGGCGAAAACTTGGCGGGTGACGGGTCCAGCAACGCTACCGCCACCGCCACCATTTTCTACAAAAGCGACAACTACAATTTCAGGCTTATCGAAAGGGGCGTAGCCTGCAAACCAGGCGTGGGTTTCGCGGGGAGGATCCTCAGCGGTGCCGCTCTTTCCAGCAACAGGGGGCAGTCCGCCTGATAAAGCTTTGCCGGTGCCGCTGGTTACGACGGCCCGCAGTGATCGCCGCACCGTTTCCAGGGTGGAGCTTTCCAGGTCTAAGTCCGTTTGATAAGCGGAATCCGGCTTATTGTCCTGCACCAGATGGGGCTGAATCCGTTTGCCGCCGTTGGCGATCGCCGCAAAAAGAACCGCCACCTGCATGGGAGAGGCCTGTAAATACCCCTGTCCAATGGAGGTATTAACGGTGTCAATATCGTGCCATTTCTTGCCACGATTTTGCAGCTTCCACTGGGGCGATGGCACTAGCCCAGGGGACTCTTCATATCCCACTTCAATGCCACTTTTCGAGCCAAAACCTAATCGACGGGACCAGGCCAATAGCTGATCTTCCCCCGTACGAATGCCCGTTTGTCCAAAAAAGGTATTGCTGCTCCAAGCCATGGCGGTGGTCCAACCAATGGAGCCAAAGCCAGCTTTATTCCATTCCCATACTTTGGTGCCCCCAGTGGCTAAGTAGGGGCGAGTGTGCAAAATAGCGCCGGAGCCCATGGCGTTGGATTCTAAGGCGGCGATCGCCGTAGCCACCTTAAAAGTACTGGCGGGAGGGTACACCCTCAGGGCACGGTTCAAAAAGGGGAATTTCTTCGCCTGGACGTTCTGCCAGGTTTCCTCGTCAACGCGTCGAGTAAAAATATTGGGGTCAAAGGTGGGCTGACTGGCGATCGCGTACACCTCGCCATTATTGGGATTCAACGCAACCACCGCGCCCAGGCGGCTTCCCAAAGCCTTTTCCGCCGCGCGCTGGAGATTTATATCCAGAGTCAACGTTAAATCTTCACCAGGCACAGGGGGACGCTCTTCCAAAACCTCCAAAAGTTCCCCTTGTCCGTTAATTTCCACCCGCTGCCGCCCAGTTTTTCCTCGCAGGCGCTGCTCTAGAGCCCTTTCTAAACCCGTCTTGCCAACAATATCCCCATAGCGATATCCCGTTCGCCGCAAACTCCCTTCGTCGCGTGCCTTATCCAGCTCCTCTTGGCTGATTTCGCCAATGTAGCCAATGGTTTGAGCCGCCAGTTCTCCCTGGGGATAACTGCGGGTGGATCGCCGGGAAACTTCAATGCCGCCAAATTCACTGGTTTGTTCCAGCAGGTTGGTCACCTGAACAGGAGGAACGTTATTGGCAAGGGTAATCAGAAAGCGGGATTCGTACTCAACCCGATCCACACGCTCTTGGATTTCCTCTTCCTTTAAATCTAGAACGTCAGACAGAATGCGCCGCAACGTTAACCAGTTAGGACCATTAACAGCGGTGCGCCAGATGGAAACAGTATTGCTTAGCTGACTAGCAGCAAGCAAATCACCGTTGCGGTCAAACATATTGCCCCGACTGGGCACCTGGGGCACGGTTTGAATGCGATTATCGTCAGCTTTCTCGCTAAAGGTCTCGCCCTTAACTAGCTGTAGATAATACAGACGCTGGGCTAAACCGCCGAAAATCAGTAGCGAGGCGAGCACCATCAAGGTCAATCCTTGCTTGGCGCGCCCGACGGTTTTGCGCTGGGAAGCTGGTTTCTTAAAGGGAACTTGGAACAGCGTCATACACGAACTAGGAGCAACTTACTGGGCGTGCTGAAATTTAATGACATTGACGCGGTAATTGGTCCCGTTAATTTTGTTGAGTAGAGGTTAGGCATCTCCCCTGGAAGATTACTACAATTGTTGACGTTTTGCAGAAAATATTGACAATCTGCACAGCGTCAACGCAGTTTATCGACACTGTGGGGTGAGTGCGTGGCGTAGTCATTGGTTAAGTCTCAGAAGCGTTACACAGGGGGGCATCTTCCTTCTCACCACAAAACATCGAGGAGCTTACGCTCCACAGGCAAAGATCTTAAAATTTAAGAGGCAAACAGCCTCTAGACAACGCAGCCGGCAATGTCCACTAATGGCGTGCTCGGTATGGTGGTCCGTAACCTGATCGGTTACACCTTGAACGTTTCAAGGCTTTGGGTCAGTTGCTCGTAAGCGGTGTTATATATGGCTTTGCCAGATTTTGGAGGGGCTTGGGTACCTTTGCCTTGGGTGTCGCCTTCTGGGGGGCCGCTGTTTGCGGCGGTATCTTTTGCCGAATTTTTCAAAAAGCCCACGTTGGCCCCGGGACAGCAATGTTGCAAGGTATGGGCAGTGAAACGCGATCGCAACACTTCCACATGCTGTAACTGACGCGGCCAATGAAAGGTTTTTGGCTGGCGCTGGGGGCGTAGCTTGCCTTCGGGAGTGGGCAACAGATGGCGGCCGCTAAATAGAATACCGCCGTGGCGATTAAGATACACACAGCTTGAGCCGGGGGAGTAGCCGGGAGTCCAAATGACCTGTAGGTCAGCGGCGATCGCCAGATCCCGATGAAAAGTATTTAGCTCTAGCCCCGGTAATAGATAAGCCTCCTGCTCCTGGATAATTACTCGGCAATTAAAAGCGTTTTGAATATCCCGCACGGTTTTTAAGGTGGCAATGCCGTCACGGTGGGTAATCACGAACCAATCAATGCCCCCCCGCTCCCGCAGCAGTTCTGCCATACCCTCATCCCACGGAGGACAATCAATTAAGCAGTTGCCCTGTAGGTAAAGGCTAGGATGGCCACTCTCCTGTAAGCCGTTGCCTGGTAACGATAAATCTGATGATGATAAATCCCCATTACCGGACTTTAAGTTTGGTCCCGGTTCTCCCGTTGTGCCCCCAACCCCATCGGCACGATTCCCTAAAATAAGGTAGGACGTTCCCCCGAGGGTTGCCCGGTTTGGGGAAAAGGCAAACACTGATTCAAAAGCAGCTTGGGGTTGTTTGGGCATAGGTATGATTTTTTGGCTTTTGTTGGTGGGATTGATGGCCTACTGGGTCGTTAAACAAAGCGTAGGCGGTTTCACCAAAACATCGGTGTGGGTGCTGTGGTTAGTGATGATGACCCCGGCGCTAATTTGGACCACTTGGTTTCTGGTAAACGGCAATGATCGCCCGTTACCGCCAGCCTTGGCAGTGGTGCCCTTTTTAGTGTGCCCGGTGCTATACGCAGTGCTGGTGCAATGGGGGCGATCGCCTGGCGAATCTAACGGCGGTCCCAAGGGTGCCACCACTAGCTCCGGTGAGAACGCCGGTCAAGGGAACATCGAAGGGGAAAATGCACCCCAAAAGGACGGTACGCCTGCCGGTGATTTCAACAAGCCACCTACTTTTTCCACCATTCGCGAAGCCCTGGAGGGCAAGCTGGAAACCAAAATACCGCGATTGCTGGACCAACAGGAAGAACAGCGTCTGGAAGCCTGTTTTTCCTGGTCCACGTTTTACCTGCGCCAGGTGGAGTATCGCCCCCAGGTAGCCATTTGCCACGGTCAACTGCGCACCAATGCCGAAGCCGCCTACGACACCATCGGGAAAAAACTGTCCCAAACTTTTAGCGATCGCTTTCTGCTGCTGCTACAGGAAGGGCGCCATGGGAAACCGTTTTTTGCGATCGTGCCGAACCCTTACGCCAAAACCACGTCGTCTGCCTACGATCTCGCCAACCTAAAAGACGGGGTCAAAAGGATGGGCGACAAAGCGATGGAAAATACGGTGGGCAATAAGTTTGCCGTGGCGTCCCCCGACGATGCCGTTGTGCAGCAGCAGGGGCGATGGTTTGTGACGTACCAGTTCCTTATAGCGCCGCTGTTATTAATACTTACCCTGTTCACCACCACGGTGATGGGGGCAGAAATTGTTAACAACCAGGTGGGGCTACAGCGGGATTGGGCGTTTCTCCAGCGCGGTGTGCCCTATAGCCTAGCCCTGGTGGCTATTTTTCTAGCCCACGAAGGTAGTAACTATTTAATGGCTCTGCGACACCGAATTCCCGCCGTGCTGCCTTACTTTATTCCCGCCCCGTTTTTCCTGGGCACCTTTGGGGCTTTTTCCCAGCTGCGAGGTCCTATCCCTCACCGCAAAGCTCTTTTAGACCTCAGTGTGGTGGGTACTTTGTTGGGGCTGTTGGTAGCGCTGCCGGTGCTTGGCTTTGGGCTAAGCCAGTCCACTTTGGTGCCCCTGGAAAACACAGCGCGGGTGCTAAATGTGTTTAACGTAAATGCTCTGGACCCGCGCAGTTCCCTGCTGTTGCTGCTGCTGAGTAAATTAGCCTTGCCCAGTTTCCCCGCCCCGTCCCAGGGTTTGGCGTTGCAGCCATTGGCGATCGCCGGCTACGTGGGGCTATGGTTCACCACCCTTAAGCTGTTGCCCATTGGTTCCCTGAGCGGCGGGCGCATTATCCACGCCATGGTGGGGCAGCGGGTGGGTGCCATTGTGGGGCAGGTGACCCGTTTGGTGCTGCTGCTTTTATCTTTAGTGCGCACGGAATTTCTACTGGTGGCCCTAATGTTATTTTTCGTTCCTGCTGGCGATCGCCCTGCGCTAAATGATGTATCTCCCCTGGACAACGGGCGGGATTTCGTAGGGCTGGTGACCTTGGCGATCGCCGCCATGGTGCTGCTCCCGGCCCCGAGCCTGCTGGTGAACTGGCTAACTTGAAAGGGGTAACTGGACGTCCCAAGATCCGACAGGTGATCTAAATCACTGGTGAGCGTGGTATCCGTCAAAAGATATACGGTAATCCGTCAATGGTTAGAGGGAGTTTGGTCATAAAAATCACCGGCAAATGTCATGGGCCGAGCGGATCCGCGACACGGTGCCGCCGGGAAAAAACAAGGATAGTGAGGTTGTCAGCGAAACGGCTTCCGGTTTTAGGGAACTAAACCACCGCCGCGCTCACCGTCGATTACTCTCAACTCCTTAGCACCATGACCCAGCACTCCCCTCGTACTACTCGCACGACTACTCCCTCCTTGGTGTCTTCTCCTCTCCTCATTCCCTCTGCTAGCTACGAATGCCACAGTTGGACCGGGCTCAGCCGTGAGCTGGAGCAGGAAATCACCACCCCCGCTCCCATTGACCACCATGCCTCGTCGCCGTGCTCATTCCGTCGCGATCGCCCTAGCCCTCTAATGATGGCTGCTGGCATCCTAACGGCCATTCTTCTCGGTAGCGCTTCGTTGGTTTATACCCAACAAGCCACCACCGCCGTGATCAGCGAAGCTAGCGCTGAATTTGCTTATCGCAATTAGGGGATGCCATCATTCCACTCCAAAATCATTGACGTCCAAGCCAGCCCCAACCCTCGATGCTATCAGCCGACAGTCCTTAATTATTTCTGAGGCGAACGGACAAGAGTCATAGCGTCAGGGGCTTTTGGAAAAATGGATAGCATCCTCAGCAGATCCTGCACTGGCTTAACAGATTCTGCCCTGGGTATAGACGCTAAAGCCCCAGCAGCCGTTGAGCTTAGAGTCTTCTCAGCGGCTCTTTCCCAGGGAAATATCCCTTCACTATTGGGCACAAAACCAGGGAAAGGCGACACTGCGTCACAGTACACTGGATACGGAGTCATAACCGGTCGCTGAGCTTCGTTTTTTCAGTCGCCACATCCCAGCACTAGACTCCTGTTGCCTTGCCTTTTCGACCCACTTAGCCCCACGCGCCATGTCTTTCGAGATTAATCGCGGATTATTCGCCTTAGATATTGTTGACCACCACGCCGTATTGGGGATTCCCCTCACCAGTGCTAGCCGGGGCGTCCGTAAGCGCTATCTCCGCATTGCCCCTCGCCTTCATCCAGATACCTGTGACGCGAAAACTCCCGAAGGCAAAGAATACGCTAAAGACTTAATGTCAAAGCTGGTTAATCCTGCTTATGCAACGCTGTCCAACGAGGGCAAGCGGGCAGACCACGAAGCGGTGCTGCGGGTTATCCAGGGGCGATTGGCGGAGAAGCCCCCTTCCATTCCCATGCGCAGCTCTATGGCAGATCAGCTGCGCAAAGCGACGGATTTACAGGGCACCTACAACAAGCTGATTGAGCAGGTGGCCAACATTCAGTATGGGGATTTGAGGAAAACCCTGGCGGCGATCGCCACCATCAGCGAATTGAACCTGATTTATCTCGCCCGCAGCAGCAAAGCCGTTAATACTCCCAGAGCAACCCCAGGAGTCGCGCGCACAGCCCCACCTCCCTCGACTCAGCCCAAGTCTCGCCCGGCAGCAGCGGACACTTCAGAAAACTCCATCAGCTCTGCCACCAGTGCTGGGGCGACCTTTAATGAGCGAGCCCTTCAGCGGGCAACGGAGTTGGTGAATAAAGGGCAGCTGCCCATGGCGGTTCAGGAGCTAAAGGATGCCCTAAAGCGGGACGGCAATAATGCGGCGGGTCATGCCCTGTTAGGCAAAGTGTATTTGCAGCAAAATCAAACCACGTTGGCAAAAGTGCATTTAAATCGTGCCCTAGCATTAGAGCCCGGACACCCGATCGCAACGGCGGCGAAACAAAAGCTAGAGAGGCTTACGGGACCCAGCGGCGCATCCAGCTCCCGAGCCAGTAGCTCTCGTTCAAAGGGGCAAAGCTCCGGTGGCAAAGGGAAGTCCGACGGCGGTGGGCTGTTTGGTGGACTATTTGGCGGACGCAAGAAATAAAAATGCTTGCCTCAATGGGGTCGTTATTATCGGATTATCGGTCCCTAGCGGCTTCG
This sequence comes from uncultured cyanobacterium, assembly GCA_937883785.1. GTDB lineage: Bacteria > Cyanobacteriota > Cyanobacteriia > CACIAM-69d > CACIAM-69d > CALGDE01. The sequence continues at coordinate 30,221 of CALGDE010000160.1, read as the reverse complement.
AACAGTTTCGCGGATCCGGTAAATGGGGCGCTTTTGAGACTCGTGATAGGTGCGCATTTGTAGTTCTGCCAGTAGCCCAAAGCAGAAAAATTGCAGCCCGCTCAGCAATAGAACAATCGCGAAGAGCAACAACGGGCGATCGCCAATACTCACCCCGAAAAACAATTTTAAAATCGATAAATAGCTGCCAGCGATCGCCCCCAGCGTCAGCAAAATCAACCCCCAAGAGCCAAAAACGTGCATGGGTCGGGTCAAAAACTTTTTCATAAACCAGATGGTTAACAGGTCCATAAGCACCCGCACCGTCCGCCCCAGCCCGTACTTACTTTGCCCAAACTGGCGAGCATGGTGCCGCACCGGCATTTCCGCAATGCGTGCTCCCTCCATATACGCCAGAGCGATCAAAAATCGGTGCAGCTCTCCGTATAGATTTAAATCCGCCACCAGCTCTGCCCGGTACGCCTTGAGAGAGCACCCATAGTCTCGCACCCGCACCCCAGTCACCCGGCGGATAATCCAGTTGGCAATTTTCGACGGCAACAGTCGTGTTACGGCCGCATCTTGGCGCTTCTTCCGCCACCCGGTCACCACGTCATAGCCTTCGTCCAACTTCGCCAACAGCGCCGGAATATCCGCCGGATCGTTTTGCAAATCCGCATCCAGGGTCACAATAATTTCCCCTTGAGCTTGGTCAAATCCAGCCGCCATTGCCGCTGTCTGACCGTAGTTTTTTCGCAAAATCACCGCTACCAGTTCGGACTGCACATTGGCTTGGGACTGCAGCCATTGGGTGGAGCCATCTTTAGATCCATCGTCTACGCAAATCACCTCGTAGGTTAGCCCGGTGCTCTCTAGGCTGGTGGCGATCGCCGGGAGCAGGTGGGGCAGACTGTCCACTTCGTTATAAATAGGAGCAATAACCGAAATTTGCGGAGACACTGAGGGCAAACCTAAAGGAAAGTGATTGGGCGCGAATGATTAAACGTAAACGACCAGGAGCTGTGGTTAATTAAAGCCCAAATCAATCACAGTAAGACTCTTAGTCCTAACTTTTCTGCCGAAAGGGCGTGTCTTTCCCGTGCATTTCCTGAGAGGTCCTAATCTGTGGAGCGTATCGTCAATTAAGTGCCAGAAGCCCGACCCAGTAGAGAGTCCACGCCCTTTCAAAACAAAGCCGATTAGGGGCTGAAAACTTTGCAATTTCTGTAATTTCTGGCTTTGAGATTTGAATAACGATCGCCCCCAGAACGTTTGAAGGCAAACTCATGACATCGCTCCAGACGGAACAGCTCCAGACGGAATAACTAAGCAAAATCGAAACTGGAAAAGCGTGCGCCTCGGGAGATCTTGCAATCAATTTATTCTGAACGTCGCGGGCGTTTTACACTGAAGCGTGCAATGGGTAGACAGCCCGAACGGTTAAACTGTACTGCATTTTTACCGCCCTTTTCTCGCCGCCTCCCCAGGACCCAATGGTCCTGCTTCGTTACGTTTCCTGTAAAACCATGAGTTATCAACCGCCTTTGGGGGCCAAAGATCTTCTGCCCATTGACGTGGTGCAGCGGCACTGGATTGAAACCAAACTGCAAGAGGTATTTCAACAGTGGGGCTACCACTGGATTATGACGTCCACTTTGGAGCGGGTGGAGACTTTGGTGGCCGGCGGGGCAGTGCGCCGGGAAACGGTTATCCAAATTCAAGACAGTGAAGATGGCAGCTTGGGATTACGCCCGGAACTGACGGCATCGATCGCCCGCACCGCTGTGACCCGCATGGCTGGCGTCACCCATCCCCAGCGCCTTTGCTATAGCGCCACGGTATTTCGTGAGCCCGCCCCTGAAGCGTCCAGTCGTCAGCGGGAATTTTTCCAAACCGGCGTCGAGCTACTGGGCACCGGCGGTACCTTGTCCGATGCGGAGGTCTTGTTATTGCTGGCGGACTCCCTAGAAGCCCTGTCCCTGGATAATTGGCATTTATTGCTGGGGGAAGCGGGTTTAACGCGATCGCTTCTGGCGGATTTCCCCGCTCTGATGCAGAAGCCGGTACGCCGTGCCCTAGGAAAATTGGACCGGCTAGCCATTGAGTCACTGGATCTATCGCCGGAGCTGCGGGACCGCGCCTTGGCACTATTCGACCTGCGAGGGGAGCCGAAAGAAGTGCTGGGAAAGGTAAGTAACTGGAGCCTAAACCCCACCCAAACTCGCCGTTTAAACGATCTAAAGAACCTGATTGAGTTATTAGAAAGCTGCGGTAAAGCCCGAGGTCAGACCCTGCCCATCACCCTTGACTTGAGCCTGGTACAAAACTTCAACTATTACACCGGTATCGTTTTTGACGTGGTTAGCGATGCCTCCACGGGACACCTGCTGCTGGCCCAGGGCGGTCGCTACGACCAACTGCTGGGGCTTTACCATTCCCAGGACACCACCTATCCCGGCATTGGCTTTTCTTTCAACGTGGAGCCTCTCCATCAGGTGCTTCTAAAGACCGACCATTTGCCTAACGCCATTCCAATCAGTGATTGCCTCGTGGTGCCGCGATCGCCCCAAGCCCAGGGAGCCGCCTTCGCATACGCCCACAACCGTCGCCTAGAAGAGCCCCACAGCCGTATAGAACTTCAGCTGAAGGAAGAGTCCGATGATGTGCTGCGCGATCGCGTTCAACGACGACACATCAAACAAATTGCCTGGATTTCCAACGACGGAACCGTCACCGTGGAAACACTCTAAACAACGTCCGAATCCGTTACCTAGAACACCACTCGCAGTTTCGAACGAAGGACGCAATATTTAGTGAGCACTGAATAATGAGCACTGAGGGGCGTCGCCATGCGGGCACCCAATTCCGCCAGACTGTCTGCGATCAGAGCCTGCGAAAATCACAACCCTCAGCTCTCAACGACGACACACATTTTATTTTCAGGGCGCAATTTTTAGGGCGTCAGATTGCATGCCCCAAAGTAATCCGCAGCACATAAAGCGTTCGAATACAGGGAAGCTTAAAAGGCACTCTAAATGGAAAGCCCAAACCCTTTTATGGTCGGTTCGAAAAAGCAGGACAACCTTGAGCCCGTAATCGAAGCTGAATCCCCACTATTGGCTTTGCCAGCACTTCAGAAACGGCTCCCCTCAGCGATCGCCCACTGTTCTACTCGTTCAAGAGTCGGCCATAAATCTGCAACGTGACCAGATTTTCCAACCGAGCCAGCGCCTAATTGTCCCCTCGGCTGACGACTCCCATTGGCTTGGTGTGGGTCATCACCTCTGACGACAGGCAAATTAAATTGTCGCCCTGTTGGCAAATTAAATTACGCTTCCGTAATTTCCCCATTAGCCGTGTCACCGTCACCCGCGTGGAGCCGATCGCGCTACCAATTTGGGCGTGAGTCAGCGGCCAAGGCAAGCAGTATCCCTGATCACACGGCTGACCAAACTCTTCCACCAGCAATGTGAGATAGCCCAGTAGACGATCAATGGTACGCCGCTGTCCCAGGGTGCTGAGCCATAGCAACTTGCGCTGGTGCTGGTATCGAAACGCATCCAACACTTCGCGGCGGAAATGGGGCCAGTTTTCCAAATCATTCCAGTACATCCAAAGAACGCTGGTGCGATCCACGTGGGCATAGCTCTGTAGGGAAAATGGCGACTGAGCCACAATTTCAAAAGGTTGTCCCGCGCCCACAAACCCCAAGAATGCTTCCTCTAGCTCCACGTCGCTCTCAGAACCATCCTCCCCGTCCACTGGATCTGCTGCCACCGAGGGTGCCGAAGAAGTGCCCACTAAGCGAACCGCGCCCCGCTCCACCAAATAAATCAACCCTGGGCGGGTAGGGATCTTTTCATCCTTCGCAAACGTGCGACAGCGGTAGTGTTCCTGAGCCCAATCCAGCACTCGCTGCCAAGTTAAAAAGGGGCGGGGAGATTCAGTCGTTGTTGTAGCAGTTGAGTACATGGGCACGTATTCACCTTGGGTAATCTTCTTTTACCTTACCGTGTAAACACGTAGGCGACAACAAAGCCAACGTCTCTTTAGGTCAGATTTAGTGGTTTTCCAGCAATTTTGTTGCTTATCTAAAAGGGTGTCGTTTTTGTTTCATCACCTCTAGTCGTTAATTCTGAGGGGTTAATCCATTATGGGGTGTCACCCCCAGGAGAAACTTTTCGAACATTACGAAATTATACGTAGATCAAAAGTTGAGGGGGTCTAAGGGTGTCACTGGGGCCCTTAGATAGATCTCGTCGCCGTAGAGAGTTGTTGGGGTGAGTGCGGGTCTTCTAGGGAGGCGGCAATAGCCACAGGGTGCCTTGGTTGGCGCTGTAATTGGGATCCTCAGGTAAATCTCGCCCTTGGGCGATCGCTGCCTTCAGCTCATCGGAGGGAGAAAACAGAGCAATGGGTCTATTTTTTAATTCCTCCGGCAGTTCAGGAGACTCACCCTCCTGTTGTTTTGTCCACCAAATTTCTCGGTTGTCAGGAAGGTGGAACGCTAGCTCTAGGGCTAGACCAATGCGGCGATCGCTCACAACTACCGCCTGGGGAGCGTCGCTGATGGCTGCGGCCATAGTATTGATATTTTTTGACAGTCCCCACCAGGTGTTGGCTTGGGTGAGCTGGACGCTGGAAACGCCGCTAACTACCACTAGCACCGTGGCGATCGCGCCGACGGCAATGGTTTTTACGCGTAATTTTCCCTGCCCGATTTTTCCGGCGAGGGCAAGGCTTAATGAAGTGCCGGTCAGGGTAACGAGCCCTAAGTAGGCGGGAATCACGTATCGGCTGACGGTGGAGCGTCGCCCCCCCAGCACCACATCCATCAGCACAATAATCAAGGCGGGAATAAACGTTGAGCTAAAGAGCGTCACAATTCCGTCCCGTTGGTGTTCCGGTGCATTGCGGTGTCTGGTTTGACGCCACAAATATACGGTGGCGATCGCCACCCCAGTCAACAACGCCACCGTGGCAAGGGGCCACAAAACCCTAGTGCCTTTGGGAAAATCGAGCCAAGTGTAGCTAAAACCGGTGCCCCATCGTCGAATCAGCGTGGCAAACGGCAGCGATTCTTTCAGCCAGTTAGTGGCGTACCCCACACTGGTGCGTCGCAGGGCCACCAACGCCACCCAAGGCCCCATAAACACCAGGCTGATCAACGTGGTCAGCCCCCAGTGCTTCAGCACCCTTTGAGCCCAGTTGCCTTTCATAACCCCATAAATCACCAGCCCCGCACCCTGGGCAAAGATTACAAGTACGGTTAAAAGCTGGGTATAAAATGCCAGCACCAAGGTTACCCCGTACAACGCCCAGGCTTTTTTATTGAAGGAGTCTTTGGAAGATCGCCACGCCCGCAACAGGGTCCAAATGCTAAGCCCCACAAAAATCAACCACAAGCTGTAAGGTCGAGCTTCCTGGGAGTAGCGCAGTAGCATTGGCGACAGGGCTGACAAGGTGGTAGCACCCCATCCAGCGGCATCTCCCGCTACGCCGTCGTCGGGAAAGAGCGATCGCCCCAGCAAGTAGCAAACCCCCAAGCCGATAATGCTGAACACTACCGAGAGGAATCGTACCGCCGCCACGCTGGTGCCTGCAATTTGAGTCCACGGTCGTAGCAGTAAAAAGTACAGGGGCGTATGTTCGGCAGCGCTGGCTAAAGCACGTCCTGTTTCCAGCCAGCTTTGGCCGGAGCCTGGGTTGCGATACCGTTGTAAGTCCCCCACGGTAACCAGCTTTTGATTCAGTTGTTTTTCCAGGGTGGTGCGCTGGTAGCCGGCGGTGCGGGTAATGGTGTATACCTCGTCTTCCCAAAACGGTTTAAGGTCCAGGTTGGTGCAGCGCAGACCAATCCCCAGCAAAATTAGCACCAAAGCAATGCCTTTAATCCACCGGGGCAAAGGACGACTAGACACGACGCCAGACTGGATTTCTGGGGGATTTGGAAGGGCTCCGTCGGTACTCACACGCCACCTCAATTGCAGTGTTGGTCTCTGTCAGCTCGGTAAAGGTTAGAACCGATACTCCGTAAAACCTAACTTACTGATTCAGGGGAGTCCGTAAAAACCAGTAATGGATATTTAGAATTGCAACAAAGGTCGCAACGGAGCGGGCAAAAAATCTCTGGACTTTAAACCTTTGGACTTTACATCCCGTCCACTGGCTTTGGCTTGAGCTAAGACAGAACTGTAGAGGGCTGTTTTTTGACACAGGGCGGTATGACCATGACTCAGAAAAAATATTGGTTTCCAGCGAAACGGTATGGCATTGGCTGGGGTGCGCCTCGCACTTGGCAAGGGTGGGTGGTGATCATTCTGCACCTTTCAATTATTGCTGCCAGCTCAGTTACCCTTGCTAGAACTGGTAATGTGGCGCCGTTTCTAGGGGTTGTGTTTGTTTCTACGGCGGCGCTGGTTGCGGTTTGTTGGTGGAAAGGGGAGGAAATAAGCTGGCGTTGGGGCGATCGCCAACCCTAAAATATCGGCCACAAGTACCAGCCACAAATCACAGCCATCAATCACAACGGCACAGCACAAAGCCTCTGGAGACACAGCAGAATCCGAGGGAAACCCAACAGTCGCCATGTCTCAAAACTGTATAGCGACCACTGTTAAAACCACCTTTAGTCGCGCAACCTCTGTGTCGATCTCCATTAATGCCTCGCCAGGAACGGTGTGGAGTTTACTCACCACAGCGGAAAACTATCCTGGGTGGAACTCTACGGTTATTTCAATTAGGGGAAAGATTGAGCTGGGAGGCACTATAACCCTCGTTTCCACCCTTGATTCTGCGCGAGAATTTAAGCTGAAGGTTAAAGAAGTTGAGCCCAACCAAAAATTAGTTTGGGGCGATCGCCAGGGAAGCCGCGTTTACACCCTGGAAGAAAAAGCCCACGGCGAAACCCTATTTTCAATGGTGGAAAAAATAGGCGGAATATTATTTCCCCTTTACGGTAAATATATTCCGCCCTTTAACGAAGCCTTTGAGCGATTTGCAATGGATTTAAAAGCCGAAGCCGAAGCCCGAGGACAGGATCAGCCTTGAGGGGAATTTAAAAATCAGTTGCACTGCTTAAATGACTTTTAGGATTCGGGAACGGTGAATTGGGCGATCGCCTCAACAATCTCGCCATCGGCTTCTAAATCCCGGTGATCGTTGGTGTTCAACGTCACTCGCAAAGTATGGTCGCCCGGTTCGACCCCCGTTAGGTGAAACCAGGAACCATAAAGCCGCGCCACTTTTTTGTCGTTCAAATACAGATGGGCATGGCCAGCGTTCCAGTCCCCTGGGTTTTCCAGTTCTTCCGGGGCAAACTCAAAATTTTCCGCTGCCACCTGGACATTCCAGCCCGCCACCGGGTCCGGCTTCACCATCAGATCAACGGTGGGAGCCGCCTCACCTTCGGGAACCACAAAGGGCTCCATCGCACCGTGGTCGTGGGATCCGTGGGCATGGGATCCGTGGGCATGGGATCCGTGGGCGCTGGCTCCCTTTGCACCAGGCTCCGACGATTCCATCGGTTCCGATGACTCCATAGGCTCTGATGATTCCTTGGGTTGCGGCGACTCTTGGGCGGCAGAGGCCGTGCTTTCACTGGATTGAGGTGCCTCACCGCAGCCTAGTAAACCTAGGGCTAATATGACGGCGATTCCTTGAGTTCCCCGAAGCCAACTCATAATTACGTCCTGAATAGATATGCGTTTAATTTCTGTTCAGGTATTTTGCGACAAAAAAAATGGAAGACATTGCGTCTCCATCAACATCTGTAACAATCCTTGTAACAATTGCTGCTTCAGCAGTCCTCAACTCTACTGGGGAAGCTGATTAAGCACCGTCTCCACTTGGGTTAGCTGGGCAGCTTTTCCTTGCTGCTGCAGTAGTTTTTTGGCTTCGATTAACGTTGATCGCGCTTCGTCGTAGGCTTGGCGCTGGAATAGCAAAATTCCCAAATTTCCGTAGGCTTCGGCAAATTGATCATTGTGGGCGATCGCTTCCCGGTAGGCATTTTCCGCTTCGGCACTTTCCCCCAGGGCCAACAGGCTATTGCCTAAGTTGTAGTGGGCGTTGGCATAGTTGGGGCGCAGGGCGATCGCCCGTTGGTAAGCGGCGATCGCATCGGCGGGGCGACCGGTCTGGCTGTAGGCATTGCCCAGGTTGTAGTGCAGCTCGGGAACGCTATCGTCAATGCGTCGCGCCTGTTCATATTCGGCCAAAGCTTCTTGGATGCGACCTTTCTGCATCAGTGCTGCACCCAAATTTAGGCGAGGCACCACCGCATCGCGATTGCGTAAAATTTCGCCACGGTAGTTTGAAATAACTTGGTCTAGATCCGGTTCCCCTTGTGACTCCACGGTGTTGGGGGAGCTGGAAATAATATCCGGTGGAGCGGCTTCGGAGGATGTCTCTGCTGGGTTGGAAGCACTGCCGTCACCGTTGGGCGGTTCATTGGGAGAGTCTGGCGGTGTACTCACCGGGGGCGGTGCAACGGGCGATCGCAGCAGCAAAAACCCACTGATGCCCACAAATCCCACCCCAAGAAGCAGGGCGATTCCCACAAATAACCGTCGAATTTCTGGCGGTAGCTTGCTCATACAACCTCAACCGCCTAGGCGGATTCTTGCACCCCAAGTCGATTTAACATCATCACCCGTCCCTGATCCGCCCAAGCATCATCTAGGGGGGACAGGTTAACTTCCTCTTGGCGCTGGCGCTCCAGGGCTTTTTTCAACATCCAGTCCGCTAAAAATGGATTTTTCGGCAGCAGCGGTCCATGGGAATAGGTGGCGATCGCATTGCCCTGAAACGCACCCTCAGTGCCGTCTTCCCCATTATTGCCATAGCCTTTAATGACCTGGGCAAAAGGCTCCGCTGTCTGCAACTTAGTGCGCCCGCCGTGGTTTTCAAAGCCAATGACATAGGGCACCCGTCCCAGCATTTTTTGCAAATCCGCCGCCAGCCGAGACGCGGTAATTTTCAGCACCATATTGCCGATGCAGCGATCCGCGTCGGGACCGGGGTGCACCGACACCAAATCCAAAACCCCCAAGCCGTCAATGCGCTGCCCCACCCCCGGCTCATAATAATGCCCCAAAAGCTGGGGCGAGCCGCAGGTAAACACCCCCGGCGTTCCTCCATCCAGGGCTGCTTTTAGTCCCGCCCCTTTCTCTCCCTGTAAATCCCGCATCACCAGTTCCTGCTGACGATCCTGCGCCCCGCCCCCCACAATCACATCCACCTGGGCAAAGGCTTCCGCCGGCGAGTCCCGATCCAGCGCCACCACCTCAACAGCAATGCCGCGCCACTCTGCTCGCCGCTGCAAGCAGGTTAAATTACCGCGATCGCCATAGGTGCTCATCAACGTGGGATAAAGCCAGCCCAATTTTAAAGGGGTGCCGTTTGCCATTACAAAATCCCCCGTCCGGTCAGAATTTGTCGCACTTCCAACATGGCGGAATAGGTGGGGACAATATACAAGGTTTCTCCGGCGGGCACCGCCGCTAGGGCTTGTTTAATAGCCTGGTCCAGGTCCGCTTCGGGAATAATCCTGGCGCCCGCCCCCGGCTGCGGCTGGGAATAGGTTAATCGCAGCGCCATATCGTACAGGCGATCGCCACTAACCACGATGGTGCCTGCGCTTTGGGCTAACTTTTCCGTATCCGCATCCCAAATCCAGGACACATCGGTGCCGTCGGGGATGCGATCATTCAGCACCACCAGCACCGTCGCCCCATGGGGACGATCCTGGCTCAGCTCCACGATCGCCCGCAACGTTTCATTGGTGCCCACCGGATTCTTCGACAACAAAATTCGCACCGGCGTCCCTTCCACCGTCAGCTCTTCCGCCCGTCCAAACGCCGCCTTAAATTCTCGAATGGAGCCCCGCAGCGTGGTTTCTTCCACCCCAAATAGCTGGGCCGTGGCAGCTGCTGCCAAGGTGTTGTACTTGTTGTAAAGCCCAATCAGAATCTGCGGCCAATCGGCACTATTTAAACGGGGCTTGGACTTGGCGAAACCACAGGAGGGGCACTGGTAATCCCCCAAGTGAGACAAGTACACCCCGCGATAGTTCAACGACGTGCCACACCGAGGGCAATAAATGGAATCCACCGCGTGGGGAATTTCCTCCAAATATCGATCCGGCTCATTCAGCCCAAAATACTGCACCCGCGCTAAGTCTTCCCACTGCTTCTCCAACTGCTGCCCAAATTCACTAAGGGTGGGATCGTCCCCATTGAGAACCACCGTGGCATTTTCCAGGGGGGCGATCGCCTCTCGCCAGCGCCGGGCGATTGTATCCACCTCCCCGTAGCGATCCAACTGATCGCGAAATAAATTCAGCGCCAACAGCACCCGGGGACGAATTTCCGGCAACACCAGCCGCAACACATTTTCGTCCACCTCCAAAATCGCCACGTCTCGATCAATGCGCCCCCACCAGTTCGCGTCCGCCAACAGCGCCGCCGTTAGTCCATTGACCAAGTTCGCCCCCGTGGCATTGTGGGTCACCGAAAATCCATGGTCCTCAAACATACTGCGCAGCAACAGGGATGTGGTGGTCTTCCCGTTGGTTCCTGCCACCAGCACTACCCCTTGCCCATACTGTCGCGCCAACAATCGCAGCGCCTGCGGCTGAATCCGTCGCGCCACGCTGCCGGGAAGCACACTTGCCGCTCCCAGCCCCAGCGATCGCACCAGCGCCGTTACTACCCGCGCCACCCAAATCGCCAAACCCAGCCGAATCCGATCCACCATTAACGAAAAAGCACCAACAAAAAATCAGACCGCAAAATCCTTGCCCGTCCCACCGACGATACCCTATAACCAATAAAGTTTTCGCCCAATTTTGCGCCCAACGGCCCAATAAGCACGGCCCAATAAACTTTGCAGGTTTGCCCAACGTACTGGCTGAGTTATGGATTACGAAACCGCCCGTCAATTTTTGATTATGCAAGGGTCCCCCAGCCCCACCAACGCTGACGCCTTTTTAAACCGCCTAAAAGATGGCAAGCCCCCGGTGCCCGGACAGGTCACTTCGATTTTGCTGGCGGTAAAAATGGTTCACGCTGCCCTGGAGGGAACCCCCAGCCTTAGCCGCGAATTTGCCGGTCCCCTCTGCCGTCTCGCCGTAGAAAGCAATATTGCCTACCAGGTGGGACTAATGTCCGGCGTTCCCTGGCCGCCCTTGCTAGCAGAAGATCTACAGCGCATTGGTCGAGGCATCGCGTCAATTATGTCCGGTGATTGGCAAGAGTAACGGCCCTCGCCAGCTTTCGTTCTGATAATTGCTGGGCACTGTGTAATTAAGTATTGAGGTAGTCAATAAGGTAACCAGGTATTGAGTATGGGTAAATTCTTAGTTTTGTTTACTCGCCCGAGTTACCCATCTTGGTCACTGAATCTTGGCAGTAATTTCCAGCGCTAATTTCCAGCGCTAATTTCCAGTGCCCAAAAGTTAGTTTCCAACCGATTTCTACCCCACTCAACCTAGGGCAGTGGTTTCTTGAGAGGCATGCTAGCCTGAGTCCTAGATTTTCACTGTCGAAACAACTTACAAAAGTCAACAAAGCAATTGTCAGTATCCACTAGCCAGCCTTCGACACCGAAGAAAAAGAAGCGGAAAAAAGCAACGCCATGGCAAAAACGAAAGGCGTGGATACGTTTTCGCGGCAAAGAAATTAGGAACTATTTTTTCAATATTGTTCGACCGCTCCCTAAGGATCAAATTCGCGTTGTGATCTTCGCCCAGGGACGCTCCGGGAGCACGTTGCTAGAGAATCTAATCAGCTCAACAAAGTATTTTGAACAGCGCGGCGAACTGCTGGGACCGTTCCACAAGACCCGGTTCCACCAAGGGGAAGCCATGTTTCCCGTGCACTATATGAACGGGTTGGCAAAGCAGACCCCCGACGAGAATTTTATCTTCCATATCAAAGTCACCCATCTTACGGACGAGCGAAAACGCCCCCTTGATCCAGGAAAAGTCCTGCAAAGGTTTCAGCAATATGGCTGGAAATGCGTCTTTCTCACCCGAAAAAACAGGGTGAAGCATGCCCTGTCTAACCTGGTTCTAAATGCCCGAGGATCTGCCCACAAGTTCAACAATAAGGAAGAAAAACATCGCATCCTGGTGGACTGCGATAATTTTGTGGAAAGGGTCAACAAGAAAATATATTTTGATGCCCTCGAACGGCAGGGGCTGGAAAATGTAAGCCACTTGGAACTGGCTTACGAAGATGATTTAGAGCAAGCAGACGCCCATCAAAAAACCATCGACACGATTCTGGAGTATCTGGGGCTGGAGTCGAGGAAGGCTAAGGCGAAATATAAGAAGGTTAATCGACAGTCAATGGAGGACCTGATTATTAACTACGACGAATTTCGAGAGTGCGTTGTCAATAACGGATGGGAACATTTTCTGGACTAAGGTCGAACAACGGTCTCCCCCCCCTTCCGCCGCTATTTCATAAAGCCCTAAACCTGCTGCTGCTCCAAAAGCTTAATAGCGGCATCATAAACGGGATCCCCTTCAATGGTCTTGACGGCGGCTTTACTTAGCTTTTGAGCTTTCTTCAAATCCTTAGGATTCTTGACCAGGGCGATCGCCTCCACCAGCTTGTCCGGCTCAATACCCAGCTTATTAATATCGTGGTGGTCCGGCGTTTCGTATTTCGCCACGGTCACCGCCACCCCAGAGCCGTCAGATAGGTCAAACAGGGACTGAATCAACCCCTTACCAAAGGTGCGATCGCCCACCAACAACGCCCGCCCATTATCCTGAAGGGCGCCCGCCAAAATTTCGCTAGCGCTAGCGGTGCCGCGATTCACCAACACCACCAGCGGCGCATCAGTCAAGGCAGTACCTGTGGCATTAAAACCATCCAGCACCCCCTGGCGATTAACCGTGTAAACGATCGCCCCCTCATCAATCCACTGGCGCGCAATTTCAATGCCCGCCTGGAGCAAGCCGCCCGGATTATTGCGTAGGTCTAGCACATACCCCTGGGCGCCCTGTTCTTCCAACTTTCGAACGGCGATCGCCACATCCATCGCCGCATTGCTATTGAATTGACTGAGGCGAATATAGCCCGCCTTAAACCCTGAGTCCGTCTGTCGCAGCTTAAAATTCACCGGGTTAATCTCCACCCGCGCCCGCTCTAAGGTCACGTCCTCGTGTTCTCCGTCCACGTGGCGCACTGACAGCAGCACCGGGCTACCCACCGGACCCCGCATCTTTTCCGCCGCCTCATCCAGGGTCAGCTTTTCCGTAGGAATGCCGTCGATGGCCTCAATGACATCCTGGGGCACAAATCCCGCATCCTCCGCCGGCGATCCCGATAGCGGCGTCACCACCACCAACTGCCCTGACTCGCCGTCTAAACCAATTTGCAACCCCACGCCAGTCAACTCTCCCGCCGTATTGGTGCGCAAACTGCGATATTGCTCTGGACTTAGAAACCGCGTAAACGGATCGTCCAATGTGCCCAGCATTTCGCGGATAGCATCGTGGGTGGCTTCGCGATCGCGAAAGGGCTTTTTCATCGCCTGTTCCCGCAGCTTCCACCAGTTTTGCCCATTAAAAGAGTCGTCCAAATAGGCACGGCTAACCGCTCGCCATGCCTCATTAAAGATTTTTTGGTCTTCCGTTAAAGCTTGAGCCGGAGAGCCCCCCAGCCCAGCCCAACTTAAAATCAGCACCAAAAGCGCTGCCGTTAACCGCCCCCCAAACTGTCGCCAATTCCCCTGCCCAGCATTGCCCCCCTTCGACGCCTTCTGTTTAGGGCACATCGATAAACCCTGTCGCAACTTTTTCAACACGCTATGGGTGGGATGGAGCGATCGCAACATAGGAACTTCGGGTAATAAGTTTCGAACAAGCAACGGAGCAGCCCTTCCGCCAAGGAAAACGACCGCTTATTTTCGAGACTCCTTATTTTAAGGGGGTTTACAGGTCTGAGCTAGGGTCCCATCCCCAACAGACCGCTTTTCATCACAAAGCACTTTGTGCAGGCTTCAACCCCCATGCGGGAACTCAATACCCATTCACACATCTCCCCTGAATCAACCAACACTGGCCGCCCCCAGCAATAAAAAGTCGCCAGCGACCTTAAACACAATCAGACCACGTGCATCTCGCACTTTTGCACCCAAACATCTTTGCCAGCCAAAGCACTTAATCGCGAACTTTACATAACTTCTAACTGCTTAAACACTTTTTACCTCCACCTTGCGAGCACTAACGCCCGTGTTAAAGTCTGTGCAGATAGGGTGAAGAAGACTAACCCAAAACTATCTAGAAAATCCAATAAATCCCGAAATCTAGAGACTGTTTAGCCTATGTCTAAAGTTTACGAATGGTTTGACGAGCGTTTAGAGATCCAAGCCCTTGCCGATGACGTTACGTCGAAATACGTTCCTCCCCATGTCAACATTTTCTATTGCTTGGGAGGCATCACCCTAACGTGCTTTCTGATTCAGTTTGCCACTGGGTTTGCCATGACATTTTATTACAAACCCACGGTGACCGAAGCCTTCGCCTCAGTGCAATATCTGATGACTGAAGTAAACTTTGGCTGGTTAATTCGCTCCGTCCATCGTTGGTCCGCCAGCATGATGGTGTTGATGATGATCTTGCACGTTTTCCGCGTTTATTTAACGGGTGGATTCAAGCGACCTCGCGAGCTGACCTGGGTTACCGGCGTTATTCTGGCTGTGATTACCGTATCCTTTGGGGTTACCGGGTATTCACTACCTTGGGATCAGGTGGGCTACTGGGCAGTGAAAATTGTGTCCGGTGTACCCGAAGCTATTCCCGTGGTTGGAGGCTTGATTGTGGAGCTTCTGCGCGGCGGTGAAAGCGTTGGACAGGGCACTTTGACCCGCTATTACAGCTTGCACACTTTTGTGTTGCCTTGGCTGATTGCGGTGTTTATGTTGGCTCACTTCCTAATGATTCGAAAGCAGGGTATTTCTGGTCCCCTTTAAAGTGTTGCTCTCTCAAAGAATGACATAGATAGGCTTTAGAAATATGCCTTTAAAGGGCGTCTTCAGGATTCCTTTCAAAGGCTATTTCATTAAGCTTTTTAGTCATTTTTATCAGTTCTATTGATGGTCCTTGTTTAGAAGTTGGGATCTTGGGAAAGAACCTGGTAACTAACAATGATTCTCAATACTGGAAGAGCTTCTGTGGGGAAGATGAATCAACAGTTTTTAATTCCTTCAGGTAAACCCCGTGCGAAACGGTAAAGAGGTGTTAAGTATTTCGATGGTTACTATTCTTCACTGCGAAAATAGTAACCATTAGCGTTAAATGAATATTCCACCGCTAGCCGTCATCGGCGATGTTAGGTGGTTTGGTCTCGTTATGCGTTCCCGATACTTGAACACCCGGAACTAGTTTTTAAGGAGAATATTTAACAGATGTCTGTACTTAAAAAGCCAGACTTGAGCGATCCCCAGCTACGGCTGAAGCTAGCCAAGGGGATGGGGCACAACTATTACGGCGAACCAGCATGGCCCAATGACCTGCTTTATACGTTTCCCATTGCGATTTTGGGAACGATCGCCCTTTGCGTCGGCTTAGCAGTGCTAGACCCGGCAATTGTTGGCGAACCGGCAAATCCCTTTGCGACGCCCCTAGAGATTTTGCCTGAATGGTACTTGTACCCTGTGTTCCAGCTCTTGCGAGTGCTACCCAATAAGCTTTTGGGAATTGCCTGCATGGGTGCGGTGCCGTTGGGGCTAATAGCGGTGCCTTTCCTAGAGAACGTTAATAAGTTCCAAAATCCCTTCCGTCGTCCTGTGGCAATGGCTGTGTTCCTTTTCGGTACCGCTTTTGCAATTTACTTGGGCATTGGCGCGGTTATGCCTATTGATAAGTCTTTGACCTTAGGGTTGTTCTAGATTTTTCGATTTGTCCTGATGGGGATCTGCTGCTGCGAAGAACTTAATGGTAGATGCACCCTGACGATTAAGCCCCCCAGCTTTTGGCTGAGGGGCTTTTTTATTGGCTTTTGATAGGGGGGGTGAATGGAGGTGATGTTGGGATTGTAAGCGGACGATGGGCGGGTCAGCGCTTCTAACGCCAAAGGCGGTTTTCTAAGTCGCGCACCTGACGCTCCACCCGATCCAAACGTCCCCGCAGTTCGTCTAACTCTTTCTGCTCCGGAACGCCGAAGTCTGCCAAAATTTGGCGCACCTGTTTGCGAATCATGTCTTCCATGGTTTCAGCGGGCGATCGCCCATCGCCGGTTCGGCTTCCCTGAACGCTTTGCATCACCTCATCAACAAGCTGTCGCGCCTGATCAGGATCGAGCTTGCCTGTTTTTACCCACTCATCGCTAACTTCCTTAAGCTTCTCCGTAACCACCGCTGTGGTTCCTACACCAATGGTTAGGAGTTGCTGTAGCCAGTTTTGATTATCCATGGCGTTAAGAAGGAATCTTAGAAAGTTTTTTTTAAAGGCGTTCTGAAAAGCGGGCACCGTTAAGGTCGAACATAGCAACGCAACGATGCCGGTGGATGCAGTTTAGGATCTGGACTTAAAACACTTGGGGATAGCCAGGGTAAAGATCCCGAGGGCGATCGCGACCGTCAATGCAAGTGTCCATAGCTTCAGCAGGGTCGATTTCTAGCTGATTCACCAGTGCGGTGGTGCAGTCGGCGAACCGCTGGGGCAGGAGGCTGCGGTGGCAATAGCCCAGGCTGGCTTCAGTGATGCGCTGGCTATTGCCGTCGATTTGGGAAATTTCGCGGACGCAGCGGGAGACACCTTTGGGGCGCCGGGTTTTGCGGCAGGCATCGAGGGCGTTCCTTGCACTGATGCTGGTGTGGCGTTCGATGGTTTGCACACAGCGTGAGACCGCGTTGGCATCCCAGGAATAGGCGCAGGTGTTGGCGATAAGTTCAGGAGTTAGGTCGGTGTAGTTATTTAACCGTTGTACGCAGCGACGCACGTCGTGGGGAATACCGATGATGGTTTCGGCGCGGGCGGGTTCGGCAGTGCCCAGGCTGGTGGGGAGGGCTAGGGCGATCGCTCCCAAAACAGACAGGGGACGGGCGATTTTACGCAGGGACTGGGAAAATTTCTGGGAGGTCATAACAGCGGCTTCCGGGCAAGTGAATCTGAGTAAATATCTGGGCAAATATAACTAAGCGAAAACTAAGGGACGCTTATCGGCACTTCCAAACGTTCCTTATTTTATTAGAACGTTGCCCGTAAAGGATTTTTGGTGCATTCGGGAGAAGTCGGTCCCATCCTAGGGCAAAAAAGGTTGGGCTAGGACGTAGCTGGCGATGGTCTTGGCGTCGATCGCCTCTCCGACACGCACAGCGGCTTCAAACTCGGCGGGGGTCATCAGCACCACTTCAATATCTTCATCCTCATCCTGGGCGGGCGGTGTTTCCAATTTTTCCAGATTGGTGGCTAAAAACGCGTAGATAAACTCGTCCGAATAGCCCGGCGCCAGGGGAAAGTCGCCTAGGTGTCGCCAGGTGTCGCTACGGTAGCCAGTTTCCTCTTCAATTTCTCGCTTAATGGTTTCCGCCGGGTCTTCACCCACTTCCACGGTGCCCGCCGGAAATTCCAGCAGCCGTCCCGCCACGGCAAACCGATATTGCTTCACCAGCACCAGCTTGCCGTCGTTGGTGAAAGGCACCGCCAAGGCACCGCCGGGGTGGCGCACACATTCCCATTCCCCCACCGCACCATTGGGCAGGCGCAGTTTCTGGACTTCGTAATCAAATTTGCGCCCGGTATATTTCAGGCGCTGGTGCAAAACTTCGGCGTGCTCTTGGCCCAGGGTCATAGCGTTGGGGGATGTTAATTTACGGCGAGGTGAATTTCCGAACAGTCTATCGTTTGCAGTAGTTGCTTGATGGTTTTGCCTGATCGCGGGTCCACCCAATCCGCCGCAATATCCGCCAGGGGCTTCAGCATAAAGGCGCGATCGCCCAGCCCCAGATGGGGCACAGTCAAATGGGGCAGCTCAATGATGGAGTCGCCGTATAGCAATAAATCCAAATCTAAGGTGCGCGGTCCCCAATGCACCTCCCGCACCCGCCCCAGCTGGGTTTCCGTATCCAGAAGCATCGCCAGCAGCTCACTGGAATCCAGGGTGGTTTCCAATAGAGCGCAACCGTTTAAATAATCTGGCTGAGGCGGTCCCATGGGCGGGGTGGTATACCAGGGCGATCGCGCGGTAACGGAAATCCGGGGATGGTCGTTGAGGCGGGTTAGGGCAGCGTCAAAGGTTTCGGCGGGGTTGTTCAGGTTGCCTCCCAGGGCGATCGCGCAAAGAATGGATTTGGACAAAGCATTAAGTCTCACAATCATTCAGGAGTCGAAGCAATAGAGAAAAAAGGATTTTTGGTCATCATAGAAATCTCGCTATCATGAATGCCTAATATTGCCGGGCTGCCTAATTCTCTTGGCGTCAAGACTTCTCATTCTTCTGATATCCTCAACCATTTCTTCGAATTCATAGTAGAGTCTTCGCCTGTCTGTTTGTCTTCTGGCTGCCCGGATATACGGCGACAGCTTTTCGAACACATTCACAAAGTAAGTTCCGCTCATTCTGTCCAAAATCTTTAGCTCATACACCCCGGAGTTTATACCTACAGCCAAGTGCTCGAGGGTTGAAAGAATCTCGGTTATATCTTCCTTGAGAACGTCATCTATTGAGTCGATGTTAATAATGGTTCTCTCGCCAAATTTCTGATTTAATTTCTCAGCAATTGGTCGGTATTTTACTTTTACAGAGTTGACATATTCTATGGTGGCTTGTTTCTTCCTTCGCTCATGATCAGCGACCATAGTTTTCCTTTGAAGGTGAATCTGTAGCAATAGGCATAGTACAGTTGCCACCGAAATCAGTATTGCTAGTACTTCCATAGGAGTCGGCAATTAACTAAAGGTTTAAATATTCGACAAGCCTTCTCTCACGCTGCGCGTCTAGAGTCCTAAACAGGATGCGTGTGTAAGGCAGTATTTGAGTTGATTGAAATTCAAATCAGATTCCAATTCTGTCCGATTCTTGTAGTTGGCTTTTTCACATTGTCAGCCAGCCTGAAATTTGCTCTAAGGCTGAAGGAATACGGTCATTTCAATGAATTGAAAATTCAGCTTAATTCTAAGAGGAAATCGGAATGCAATATCATCCCCAGTCTCACTGGCTATGACTTTTGTTCAACCACAATATCCTGCGCTGATTTTTCCAAAGCCACATCCCCAGCCGCGATCGCCCCTCGGGGATGGCTGGCATCAGCAAAGGATTTAATGGTTCCCGCCAACGGCACTGCGACGACGACACCTAAAACCCCCGCAACTTTAAAGCCCGCCAAAATTGATAACAATACCCACACCGGGTTTAAGCCCGTAAATCGTCCCAATAATCGAGGGGCGATCGCATTTTCAATGAGCTGATCCAAAGCAAAGGCAAAGATTAGAACCCTAACGCCCAACCAAACATCTTTAAACGCCAATAAAACCGAAACAATCGTAATACTAATTCCGGCGCCAAAAGGCAAAAACGCCATAATGCCAATTGCCAATCCAAAGATTAGTCCAAAGGGCACTTCCATAATCAGAAATAACACCAACATGGTGCCACCAATTAGTCCCGCCAAAGTGGCTTGCCCCGCATAGTAATTATGAAAGTTTTGTCGCACACAATGGCGCACTTTGTCGGCAATGGAAGGGGGAAACCAACTCATAACCCCATCCCAAAGGGCATCCCCACGCAGTAACAAATACACCACAATTACGAAGGTGATCAGCACTTCGGACACCCGCCCCGCCGCCTCAAAAAGCAATACCAAAAGCTGGCTGGTTAAATTTTGCACCTGGGTGGACAGTTGGGAAATTGCTTGCCCCATCAGCGACTCTAGCTGCAAATCCAGGTTCACCATATAGTCGTTATTTTGCGCCAGCCACCGCAAAAATTGCCGAATACTGCGATCGCCCGATTCAATCCAAACGGGCAAACCGGTGGCAAAACTTTGAATTTGATCCAACAATAACGGCGTCAAAATCACGCCACCAATAGCCACAATTCCCACCGTCAATGCCATAATGCAAAACACCGCCTGCGGGCGTTTCATACCGTAGCGGGAAAAGGAATTTTCTAGCCAGGAAACAGGATATCCAAGAATAAAAGAAATTAAAACAGCGGCGATCGCAATAGTCAAAATTGACTGAAAATAATCGAAAAATTGCAACAGCACCCAGCCGTTTAAAAACGCCAGCGGCAACATTAATCCCAATAAAAACCAGCGGATTAATCGACGAATAGGAGGCATGGGTTTTCTCGTTTTCGATCCCAATCTTTTTGTTGTTTTTATCGTGCGCCTGCGACCGAAATCCTACGCCGCTAGCCAGTCTTTTTCCCGCCTACGTAACCGGGACGCGCTCGTAAAATAGCTCTATTGTGCCATGGGGGTTAGGGGGGCGATCGCCCTCGGCAAAAACTGATGTCAATCACCGGCGGCGAATCCGCGTCAAAAGCTCACCACAACTTGGGAGGTCGCCAGCGGTCCGGTAAGCTGATCAAGGCAAATCGCCTGCGCTATTTAGACTGTCCGTCTTAAAATCTATCTTTGAAAAGCGAGCCTAACCGCCGAACCCCAAGTACCCATGAACATCAAACAAGGTTTTGTAGGAACCGTTGGCAACACGCCCCTAATTCGCCTCAACAGCTTTAGCGACGAAACCGGCTGCGAAATCTTGGGTAAAGCAGAATTTTTAAACCCCGGCGGCTCCGTAAAAGATCGAGCAGCGCTATTTATTATCGAAGACGCTGAACGGCGAGGCTTATTGAAACCCGGTGGCACTGTGGTGGAAGGCACCGCTGGCAATACGGGCATTGGGCTCGCCCATATTTGCAACGCCAAGGGCTACAAGTGCGTCATCGTCATTCCTGAAACCCAATCTCAGGAAAAAATGGACCTGCTGCGCACCTTGGGGGCGGACGTGCGACCGGTGCCTGCGGTGCCTTACCGCAACCCGGAGAACTACGTCAAAGTGTCGGGACGTATTGCAGAGGAATTGGATAATGCCATTTGGGCAAACCAGTTTGATAATTTGGCGAACCGTCAGGCCCACTACGAAACCACCGGTCCGGAAATTTGGGCAGAAACCGATGGAAAAGTGGACGGTTGGGTCGCCGCAACGGGCACCGGGGGCACCTATGCGGGGGTGGCGTTGTATCTAAAGGAAAAAAAATCCAACGTAAAAACGGTGGTTGCCGACCCCATGGGCAGCGGGCTCTATAGCTATGTAAAAACCGGCGAAATCGCCAGCGAGGGGAACTCCATTACCGAAGGCATCGGCAACTCCCGCATCACCGCCAATATGGAAGGGGTGCCTACCGATGATGCGGTGCGGGTAACGGACCCTGAGTGTATGGCGGTGCTGTCCCAGCTTCTAAAAAAAGAGGGGCTGTTTATGGGCGGCTCCGTGGGAATTAATGTGGGCGGTGCGGTGAAGCTGGCGAAGGAAATGGGACCGGGGCACACCATTGTGACGGTGTTGTGCGACGGCGGCGCGCGGTATCAATCGAAGCTTTGGAATCCAGAGTTTTTGGCCACAAAGGGGCTGGAGCTGTCATAAAGGTTATCAACCATCCCACAGGCAGTGCTTTTATATTGCGTTTATATCAGTGCGTTTATATCCGCTTGCGTGCGGTCTTAACGACACCATTTTCGTCAAACTCAAGGACCAGCCATTCATGACTGATGGCAACAAAGCCTTGTTCTGGCCCCAGGGCATAGGTCCATTGGGGCGCATCGATCACATTGGATTCCTTTAGTCCGCCAGGGGTGCCAAGCATGGATAAAACTTCCTGGCGCGTTAATCCGACTAGCTCTTCACGCTCCAGCAAAAGATCTGCCATCCGGATGCGATCGCCCGTCGCAATTGCCGCCTCTTTCCAGCGGACAGGATCAAATTCTCCCCCCGTCACCCAGTAGTCGTGAAGATCCGCGCCAAAAAACAGGTAGAAGTAGAAAGCAACGCCCAGCATAGAAATACTAGCGATGGAGGCGATCGCCCACTTCACAAAGGTCTTCAAGGCGAATTCCTCCATACCCATTCACCCCTAAATAGTCTCATTTCTTGAAAAGCCATGAGTGACTTCGTCAAGTTCGCTACCCTTGCGCCCACGTTCTATGCCGACGCGGGACTGGGGCGCGATCGCTTTATGGATATGGGCATTCGGGAAATGTGGTCCCCCATCCCCACCATTGCAGGACCGGCGTACACAGTGAGCTGCCCACCAGGGGATAACTTGATGCTCCACGCGGCCCTATATCGAGCGGAGCCAGGATCAGTGATTGTGGTGCAGGCGGGGGACTGGCGCTATGCCATGTCTGGGGGAAATGTGTGTGCCACGGCTCAGCAGCGGGGAATTGCGGGGTTTGTGATTGATGGCGTAATTCGCGATGTGGCGGAGGTGCGAGAGGCGGAGTTTCCGGTTTTCGCGCGGGGAGTATCGCCCATTCCTGGCAAGAAAAAGGCGTTGGGCACGTTGAATAAGCCCATCACCTGCGGCGGGGTGGCGATTAATCCTGGGGATATTGTGGTGGGCGATGAGGAGGGGATCGCGGTGATTCCGGCGGCTCAGCAGCAGCAGGTTTGGCTACGGGCCAAGGAGCGGGCGGAGGGGGATGAGGCGACCACTTTGGAAGTTTGGCGGGCAAATCATCGCGCTAAAGTTGAGCGGCTTTTGTTGGAGCTTGGGTTTGACGCTTGATGTTGACCCTCAGGGGCTTTGCCCCCGAACCCCCACCAAAGGGTCATTGACCCTTTGGAATCCCCTATTAAGTCGGCGTTAGTCGGTCCAGGCGATTTTTAAGGTGCTGGGCTTACCAAT
The DNA here is from genome assembly GCA_937883785.1 of uncultured cyanobacterium. GTDB lineage: Bacteria > Cyanobacteriota > Cyanobacteriia > CACIAM-69d > CACIAM-69d > CALGDE01. Next base: position 7,371 of record CALGDE010000160.1, on the reverse strand, counting down.
TTCGCCGGTCCAGGTAACCCCGCGCTTGTTCTGGGCTAGGTGGCGCACGATAAAGTACACCGTTTCAATATCTTCAGCAGCGTCCGCTTGGGTGGCCAAATCTTCCAAGGACAAGGGCGCGATCGCCTGCCTTAGCACCTGAACCACCTGGGTTTGCAGATCCAAAATACTGGCCGCCGCTTTCTTGCCCGCTTCCACCCCCGGCTGGTGGTAAGCGTTAATATTCACCAGCGACGCATAAAAACTCACCGCCCGTTCATACAGCGCAATTAACGCCCCCACAATGGTTTCATTGACCCGGGGCACAGTAATCGTGATGGACTCACGACCGTTTTCATACAGCGCCTTACGGGTGCCCTGCAATAACCCCGACAGATAATCACCGCTGGTAATATTGCTGCCCTCCACATACACCGGATCGGAGTTGCCCCCGTCCTCCAGCACTTCAATAAAGGTGGCGAAGAAATTAGGCACCCCTTCCCGCAGCTGCTGCACATAGGCATGCTGGTCCGTGGATCCTTTGTTACCGTACACCGCAATCCCCTGGTAAACCCGATTGCCGTCCAGGTCCAGCTCCTTCCCCAGCGACTCCATCACCAACTGCTGCAAGTAGCGAGAAAACAACAGCAGCCGATCTTTGTAGGGCAAAATCACCATATCCTTCGCCCCGCGACCGTCGCCCGCATAGTGCCAGCTCAGGGCCAACAGCGCTGCCGGATTACCTTTCACCTCAGCGGCGCGGGTAGCCACATCCATCGCCTTCGCCCCCGCCAACATGGCTCGGATATCAATGCCCTGGAGCGCTGCCGCCACCAGTCCCACTGCAGAAAATTCCGAGGTGCGTCCTCCTACCCAGTCGTACATGGGAAAGGTTTTAAGCCAGTCTTCATCCTTAGCCAGCTGGTCCAATTTGCTGCCTTGGCTGGTAATCGCCACAAAGTGGGGCGGAAAATGAATCCCAGCGGCAGTATAGGCAGCTTTGGCTTCCACCATGCCGTTGCGGGTTTCCGGCGTCCCCCCCGATTTGGAAATCACCAGCACCAGGGTGGTACCCAGACGACTCCGCAACGGTCCGCCCCCGTCGTCCGTGTCCAACACCCGCTGAATGCCGTCGGGATCAGTGTTGTCAATGAAGTGTAATTTTAGCGGCGCCTGAGTCGGTGCCAATGCCTGCCTCACAAACTGGGGTCCCAACGCCGAACCACCAATGCCCACCGACAAAATATCCGTATAGCGCTCTCCCTTGGGTGTCAGCAATTCTCCCTGGTGAACTCGCCCAGCAAACGCTTCAATATCATCTAACACCCGCTCAACGTCCACCCGTAGCTCCGGCGTAGGAGCCAGCTCTGGAGCCCGTAGCCAGTAGTGCCCCACCTGTCGCCCTTCGTCCGGGTTGGCGATCGCCCCTGCCTCCAGCGCCTTCATATCCTTAAACGCCCGGTCAAACAGCGGCTGCATCTTCGCCACAAAACCGTCATCAAACCCCATACGGCTCACGTCCACAAACAGCTCCAGGTCGGCGTTGTAGTAAAGCCAGTTTTGATACCGTTGCCAAAGCGCCATGTTTCCAGTCATATTTCCGTTCTATCCTCGAAAATCAGTATCTAAGGGCCGTCGTCAATTAAATCTCAAAATCAGTGGCCGCTAAGGTTCCATCCCCTAGCGCCTTTTACCTTGAAGGGCGTGTACTCTTCACTGGGTATAGCTTTTGGAATCTAATTGGCGACATAGCCTAACGGGGTGATGTTTCAAACTCAGTCTTAAAGGCGAAGTCTTAAAGGCGACGTCCAAGGGGCACGTCTCAAGGGCGATGATTAAAAACTAGCAACGGACTGGCAAAACGTCCCGTCCTTAAAAGCATTTCCGCCAATTTTGAGTAGATGTTTTTGGAAGGGGAGGCAGGGCACTGTGCTGAAGGTGCCGGGATGTTTGTCCCTTTGGCGATGCTGAGGCTGGTCCAGAATTTAGAGGGCGCTTCAGGGTTTTTATGTCTTGGAATTTTTACTTTTAGGGAGAGATTTTACTTTTAGAGAAAGATATTGAGGAAGAAATCTTTGGCGACCGAATTTTTGGCGATTATTTTAGTGCCCATCCTTGGGGCGATCGCCCCAAGACCCGATTAGCCTACCCTGGCGGACGAATGAAAAAAGCCAGAATAGAATGGGCACAGTGACAAATAAGTCACCAATATGATCCGTTTTTTTGAATCCAAACTTTCTAATGCGGGTGTAGTTAAAACACGACGAAAAAAGCACCATAGCTCCTGATTCCATCGTTCAGGACCCATATTCCTAGCTCGCCCCATGATCCTTTCCCAATGCCCAATCTGCGGCACCGAAACCTCTGACAACGCTACTCCCGAGCGCTGTTCCACCTGTGGCTGGTATTTGGAATCTCTGTCCATTCCCATGACCGAGGCCATGTCTCAATTTTTGGCGTCTCGCGAGGAAATTCAAATTACCTGGGCGCGGGATATGTGGCAAAAGGTACAGCTCCAAGAGGAGCTCGGATCCATGGGACGGGATATGTCCTTGATGGTGCGGCAGCTTCGGCGAGCCCACAAAGAGCGAGCGCGACTTTACGCCCAGGTCTTAGAACTATGTGAATTGGTAAAGAAGCAAGCGGTCCCAATTGATCCGGTGACCGCCGATCCTGCCTCCGAGGAGGAAGCGTCTTCAGAGGCGGCCCCAGAATCCAGCGACACTAAAACTGGGGGAAATAATGCTGAGAGCGACGGACACAAAAGCGGAGAGGGCAACAATAGCAGCCTGTCTCCGTCTAGTGAGGCGACCCTGTTGGCGGCGTTGCACACCCTTCAGCGGCAGGTGCAGCAACAGTCGGTGTTGATCAGAAATCTGCCCCATAATCCTGGGGCAACCCCGTTGCCAGCTCCTCTCAATGGAGAGGTTGCGGAAGGGGGCGCAGTGGCGCGAAACAATGGCGCGATCGCCCCCACCGGTGATGCTCCGTTTAGGGATTCCCCCTTCGATGATGGTTTAGATCTGACCGACCTGGCGATCGCCACAGACACCGCCTTGGGCAACGAAGACACGGAATCTGGAGACGACGATACCAGCGAAACCAGCGCTGACTCCTCTAAAGCAGGGGTCAGCTACCGCAAGCTGCACAAGCTGCTGGCGGCGGGGAAATGGAACGCGGCGGATCGAGAAACCACTCGGCTAATGCTGAAAGTGGCTGGGCGAACGTCCACCAGCTGGCTGCGCATTGAAGATATTGAAAATTTTCCGGCGGCGGATTTACAGGCGATTGACCGACTATGGGTCGCTTACAGTCAGGAGCAGTTTGGCTTTAGCGTGCAGAAAAGGCTGTGGTTAGACGTAACTGACGACAGCACCAGTCAGGTGGAAGCGTGGTGTCAGTTTGGCGATCGCCTGGGATGGCTGAGCAAAAAGAAGGGGAGCACCGGGCTCAAGGCTCCCACGGGTCACCTGCCCTCTTGCTCTTCCGTAGGGGTGTGGTGGAGTTCGGGTCTATTTCCCCAGGTGCTGGAAGGCTGTGATCTATAGGGGCCGTGACGTTTCTCAAGGCAAAGCACCTCTCCCAACGTAGGGACTTCAAAAGCAAGCATTTTTGAAAACCTCAGCGAAACCGTCTGGGGTAAACTAGCCGACAGTTCTGAAGGATCCCTATGGTCGGTTACTTAACGTCTTTAATCACTCTCACCAGCGTGTTTGCCCTATTTAGCCTTGGACTAAACGTGCAGTGGGGCATGACCGGGCTAATTAATTTCGGGCACGTGGCATTTATGACCGTTGGTGCCTACGCCACGGTGTTGCTTAGCTCTAACGGCGTGCCCTTGGTGTTTGCGGTATTGGCGGGGGCGGCCCTGGCCAGCGTACTGGGGTTAATTGTGGGGGCGTCAACGTTGCGCCTGCGGGAAGATTATCTGGCGATCGTCACCATTGGCGTTTCGGAAGTGGTACGACTGGTGGCCCTCAACGAAGAATGGCTAACGCGAGGGGCACGGGGGGTGGCAAGCTATCCCCTGCCCCTGGAAGATTTGGACGCCACTTGGCCCGTGCGCATTGGGGCGATCGCCCTGTGGACCCTAATTTTTGCCTACGGCTTGAAAAAACTGTGGGGCTGGACCCGAGGCTGGAATCGCGCTGAACGCACCGCCGACGAACGTAACAAATCCCGCCCCCTGCGTCGGCTGATGGTGGGAGCCGCCACCGTTACCACCGGAATTATTTTGTATGGCGTTGGCATTGCTGCCTTGTATGGCTTTAACTTCCGTGCTGGTTTAATGTTGCTGGCCAGCACCGTGCTAGTGGCTGTATATAGCCAGCTAGAGCGACTGGGGCGATCGCCTTGGGGACGGGTACTAAAAGCCATTCGCGAAGACGAAGAGGTGGCAAAGGCTCTGGGCAAAAATGTGTTTTGGTACAAGCTACAGTCCCTAATGCTGGGGGGGGCGATCGCTGGTATCGCGGGGTCCTTCTACGCCTGGCAGCTGACCTTTATCAATCCCGACGGCTTTATTCCCCTCATGACCTTCCAAGCCTGGACCATTGTGGTCCTCGGCGGCGCAGGCAATAATACTGGCACCCTGCTCGGCGCAGCGATTTTCTGGGCATACACCACCCTCACCCGCTTTGGCTTACCGGCGATTCTCCCCCTTGACGATGCCCGCTTGGGAGCCTTCCGCATTATGGTGATTGGGCTAATTTTGATTGTGGTAATGATGCTACGTCCCCAGGGCATGTTGGGGCGCAAAGAAGAGCTAACCCTGGGGCGTTAAGCAACCCATCCAGTTTTGGTTGTAAACCTATTGCTACAGGAACCAGCAGCGGCGAAAGATGGCGATACACTCAAAGCGGCGGTGCTAATGCCCCCAACGCTAACCGAGTCCTTCGGTTTTTCACAGCGTGCTTGTCTACTATTCGTCGCCTGCCGGTAGGCAGAGGTTTCTACCATGCCCCGTTCCTACGATACGTCCCAAGACGACAGCCTACGGTTGCTAATTCGGCTGCTAAGCACCGAAAAGCTGTTGTTTTTAACCGACACCTTCGGCAAGTTTGACCTGGACAATAGCGGCACCCTGGACATACAAGAACTGGGGGAAGTGTTGCGATCGCTGGGGCGCCACTACAGCGATGACCAAATCCGCGCCGCCGTTTCCACTGTAGCGAACACCAGCAGCCTAGACGCCGTCAGCTTCGAACAGTTCGCCGCCCTGATGCAGTTTGATGTGGTGGACTCGGAGGCAGACTCCCATAGCGCCTACGACGATGACAGCGACGAAGCCCCCATCAAAATTTTGTACTTTTTCGATGTGCTTTGCGTTTGGTCCTATATCGCCCAGGTGCGCATTGAAGAATTAAAATCCACCTTCAAACAGCGGGTGGCGCTGGATTACCACTGCGTGCCCGTATTCGGCGACACCCAACAAAAGTTTGAAACTCAGTGGGGCGATCGCGGCGGTCTCCAAGGCTACAGCGAGCATATTCACAAAATCGCCAGTCAGTTTAGCCATATCACCCTGCACCCGAACGTATGGCTGACCAACACTCCCCAGTCGTCCACCACCTGTCACGTGTTTCTAAAGGCGGTGCAGCTATTAGGAGACCAGGGCATTATCGACGTGGACCCGATGGAGCAGCCGGTGGAACGGGCGATCGCTGCCTGCCGCACCGCATTTTTTACAGAAGCGCGGGACGTCTCCAACCGTCAGGTGCAATTCGAAATCGCCGAAGCCCTGGGCTTCTCCACCGCCGAGCTGGAGAAGCAGATTAACAGTGGCGCTGCTTACGCTGCCCTGTCACGGGACTTCAACCTGGTGCGCGACTACGACGTTAACGTTAGCCCCACGATGATCTTCAACGAAGGACGCCAGCGCCTCAATGGCAACGTAGGTTATCGAATTATCGAAGCCAATATTCGCGAGCTTATTTACTCCCCACCAATGGAAGCGTCCTGGTGTTAAGGAAATGATGGAAAGGGTGAAACAGAGCTAAACGCAAACGTATTGGCACGAGTTTTGTGTCTCGACAACTCATTTAAATGCTCCCGAGACACTGAAGCCATCTGGTCAGTTTGATCAAAAGCAGGACAATTTTGAGTCGCGTACTCGAAGCGAAGCCCACACTATTTGCCTCGCGAACGGTGACCCTCAGGATCCCTGACTGTTCTACTAACTCAAGAGTCGACCATAGATCAAATCCTGTGCGCCCTCAGCTCCTGTACGCCCTCGGAAAAAGAGAACACTCAATTTATTTAGTGTTTCCTGAAAGCCCCACGCTTAAAACGATAATTTGTCTATCAAGAAGTAGAGCGTTTTGCGTCTTTTACTTTTGCTTCCCGCACATTCCAAACTAATCCCATCATTTCCATAATTCGAATAACGACGAAGGAAACGTCAAACTCATAGGGCTGATGGGTGAAAGAAGCTGAGCAAGGATGGGCGTGGTGGTTGTTATGCCATCCTTCTCCGAATGAAAATATAGCTACGACAGGATTGTTATAGCTATTTTCAGGTGTTTCAAAGTTACGATAGCCAAATTTATGACACATAGAGTTAACAGAGAAAATAATATGCCAAGTAAAAATTACTCGCAAAAAACCACCCCAAACCAGGAAGGAAAAGGCTGTTTTTATGTCCCCAACAGCAAACCCAACGGCAAATAATATTACTCCCAAAACAAGATTTACAATCGCAAAGTTCTTGTCAAGGAATCTGAAAAATGGATCGTTCGCCAGGTCCTTAGCTCGGCTCCATAGGGCATCATCACTCAAGGCAGGGTGCTTAAAGAAAATCCAGTTCATATGTCCCCACCAAAAGCCAGCTTGGGGAGTGTGAACATCAAGGGGTTTATCACTTTCTTTATGGTGGGTTCGGTGATAGCTAACCCATTCAACAGGACCGCCTTGTACAGACAGGGTGCCTAGAAAAGCGAGCGCGTACCTGACCCACTGATGGGTGTCGAAACTTTTATGGGACAGTAAGCGATGGTAGCCGATCGCAATCCCAAGACAGCCGGTCAGAAACCAACCAACCACCAAGAGTGGAATCGAATATTGGGTATAACACCAGGGTGCTAAAAGTGCCCCTAGGTGGACAACGATAAATCCAGCTAATATTGCTGGCTGGAAGCGATCACGAGCTGCATATGTCGACAGTTTACGTCTTAGTAAGACTTGCATTTTCCTCCCGATTTATTGTTAGGCAACTACCCTTTTAAAGGTCTAGCTGGACCCAGAGACCTTTCAGCTCAGTCCGGATAGACACCACAATATTTAGCAGAAACAAGTCTTTTAATTCAGCCTGATCACATCACTTAATTGTTGTATGGGTACTGTTAGAGGACGTCTGAAAAGTCTAATTTATGACGCCAGCCGCTTGAGTAAGAG
>CALGDE010000159.1 GCA_937883785.1 uncultured cyanobacterium | reverse complement strand
TTCTCTAGCTGCTGGAAACCATTCATTGAAGCGATCTAGCTCCGTTGTCTCGTCTTCAATGAACTGAAGGTTTTCGTACCCTCGCTCTTCGCAGTAACTGGATAGAACGTCAGGGGGTTGCTGAGAATTCATGGTTGAGGGACACAGGCACAAGATGGTTGACGTGATGCGACTTTCGCCAGATGCAATATCCACCCCATAAACCCAATCTGCTGGACTGTGGGGCTTGCTGGCGATCATTGAAGCAACCAATCGATCAACTTTGTCCCCCATTCCCCATATTTTCCTGCTTCCCCGTCTAATCCCGCGATCGCATCTCCCAAGATCGACTGGGCAATGTCACCAACAACCCCATTTAAGTCGCCAGGGTTTTGCAGGGCGGTTTGCAGGTATCCCGATAGTTGGCTTGGTAATCCTTCACTGCCAGTGATTCCTGTTACTAGTGCCCCAAAGTCTACATCCCCAATTCCACCCCCAGAGACTAACCCAGATAAAGAGCCAAGAATCGGTAGTTCTCCTGCGCTGGACGGTCCTTCAATGTCAGGGACAGCCAAGGTAGCATTGATTGGAAGCGGCTCTAGTGGGTTCAACCCGTTGACATCTGCAATTTCTCGAAATCGCATCGGGTCACCAAGGAACTCACCGGCGATCGCCCCCAATGATTGACCAGGTTTTGTTTGGAGTTGTCTCATGCCTTTCGCTACCATTGTTGGAGTTCTGCTCCAATTATCTTCTGCCACTCTTGAATGTGACAATACGCTTGCAATTCCTCCCAATCGCAATTTGGTAGAGGTGGAAATGACCCAGCTTGAAGCAGCGGTAGAGGAAGCAGTGCATTCTCGAGGCGTTCAAGGCGCAGCCTTTGTTCAGGTTATCCACATAGGAGAGACAGGATTGACGAGTGGGTTGATCGCATGGGTGTACCCACCAAAAGAAGATGAAGAGTATGGAGCGATCGCTACCTTGGCCTACACTCCATCCTTGGGCGACGATTCCCGACACAACCTGACGTTTATTTCGGAAACAGTCCAAGCCTTGGAAGAACTGGGACTATCTTCTGAGTCCGCAAGTTGTATGCTGCGATCGCTGCAAGAGTTGTCGGTTTGACCGCGAGAAATTCATAGACTTGTCAGACACGAAAGGGATAAAAGCTCAAGGCGTTGAGTTCTTTCGCGGGCACTAATTGTGCTGACACTCAAAAGACGCTGAAATTGACTACGATATTCAAGTCTTGGGACTGTTTTTGTGTTGTGTTGCCATCCCTCTGTCTATTCAGTGGAATCCTTAGGGGATGTATACCCAAAATACGCATTCTCAAAAAACATGAGACTTGAGGTCGAGGCGCGACGACAAAGGGTTCGGCAGTTCCAGCGTGGACGCCCTTCTCTTGTATCAAGCGTCCCCCTGCGGAGAAAAAGCGTAAGTGAAACCTTCAAAGATTCCTGAGTTCGGGAAACAAAAGATGTATTGCCAAGTGGAGAAATAATTTCTTTGTGGAGAGTTAGTTTCCATGCAGGTTCCTCTTCTCCGTGGGGCAGGCATCTCTGCCATGAAGCCCAGGCGTTATTCTCGCGATATTCTTCGTTAAAATAGGTGACGGCACAATCTAGCCCATCTTGAATGGCGGACAAGAAGCAAGTCTCCTCAAAGGCTTCTGGATGAAATAGGCAAAGTTGGGTGTGCTTCACTGGAAATGAGCGATGGAGTGATTTTCAGGGGTAAACATGTGATCGACAAAAACTTAATCACCGTCAGCAAGTTGTATGCCGCGATCGCTGCAAGAATTATCTGTTTAGCTAACCCTCGTTGTCTGTGCATTTAGTCGCCGCAACTCTCTCTGGTATTCCTCAATCACAGCATTGCTCATCCCTTTTAAGGTTTCCTCGAAAACCTTCCCTTCGGGGGTGGCGATTTCCACGCAAATAGATCCAGTTATACCCATACCTCGATACTGTGAAATCCAAAGCAATGCTGCAACTTGAGCATCTTCTTTTGACCGGAGCGGGTTGACACTTTCGTACTTTGTGGTCTCAGCATGGGTCTGTGGACCAAAGGAGTTCCCACGATCAATAGTTAAAATTAGCGTCCAAGGCTTTTTGGGTGCTGATGTCAGCAAAGTTTTCATAACATGCTCCACCACTTCATTGCCATCCATTCCTGCCAAACGATTCATGAATGCGATCAGTTGCCCCGTCGTTTGTTGTTCTGATTCGTTTTTCATAGTTAGCCTTTGTCTCTTTCTTTCTTGATTCTCTGCTCTTGCGCTGTCGCTCTGCCTCTGTCATTGGGCGATTACCTATAGGTTGCCTCCCAACCTTTTGATCTCTTGCTCTAGTGCCGCGATCCAGTCCAGATCCTCTTCGCACAAAACATCTACTGCCTTTGTTACTTCAAGACGGGCATACAGAGAATCTTTCCAAGACAGCGAAGCGGGATAAGAAATTATCACCCCAGGAGCGACCTGATATAGTGCTGACGGGTCGGTTTGACACAAGGAAAGATAAAAGCTTCTCGCATCAAACCCCAGCGATTGGGCTTTTTGCCATTGCTGGAAAATGTGCTCAATATTTGAATCCACGGAAGATGCAGGCAAAATATTCTCGTCTACTAGGTACTGGTAGATTTCAACAAATGAGTCCCATTCAGAAAAATGAAATTCATTGGGCGACCGCTCATCCGGACTATCTACCAGAACTAGGGGTTTCTTGACAGGCAAGATTGAAGCATCATTTGTTTCTGCCAAGTGATTCATGAGTTCAATGAGTCTCGCCGCTGTTTGTTGATCTAATTTGTTTCTCATGGTTGATCCTTGTCGCTGGCTTCTTCTTTTGAAGTCCTGCACTTACGCTGTCGCTCTGCTTCCGACATCGCCTGATCGCCTATAGGTGTCCGCCCCTTGCGCCGCCCGCCCTCAGACACTCGACGCCCACAGGATTTGCACTGATAAGTTTGCACATACCCAAACTTTTTGGTTTTACGAAATCCTGACTTGGTAAATTCAGTAGACCCGCAGCGGGGGCATGGAGATAAGTCCTTAGCCATCAAACTAAAGTGGGGTGTCTTCGACCCAGTCCATGGACCCAATAGGGGTCCAGTCCAAGTCACAGAGGCTTAATTCTATTCCCTTATCTTGAAAGCAAAAACTCGAGACTTGGACTGGACAAAACCAATCTACAGATTCTCCTTGATCGTTTACTTCGTTCGACTCCACAAGATCAAGCCGAAGTTCGCCATCTAGGATGGAGAGGACGCACTCTAAAGCCTCAGGGCGCTTATCGAAAACACTAGAAACCCTGGATCGAAGATCGGCAAACAGTCCCTGAAAACACTGATCACGACCTGCATCGTCGCCAAAAGGACCAGGGGACACCAGATTGAAATTAATAAATTGAAGCCCAGTTTCGAGCTGCGTTTGGCAAGTCAAGCCGCCAACAGAAATATTGGTGTAATTCATTGAGTTTTCTCTACGAACTGAGCGCGAAGCTCCTAGGGCTTGTCACTAATTCAGGAGCCCAGCACATCTTCAGGCTCGTATTTTTTCCATTTCCACGATTTAGAACTAGGCTGATAGAAAAACAAAGTGTCGCCGAAATCACATAAGGTGATGACGAAAGCATTCGCTCCCAGATCAATACTTGTGTCAAGCGGCAACAGCCATATCACGTCCCCCCAAACTTGTCTCCCGTGTAAGCATCCAAGGCATCGGCAATCTCTTCCGGGCTCTTGTTGCACCCCTCAAACTTGTGCTTATTGGGATCCTCAATTTTACTCAGCTCGGAATCATTGACACACTGAAAATAATAGAAAGTCTCGCGCCCAGAATCTTCCCGCAAAATCCGATTCCCGCCCTGATACTTCCAAGAACTGGACTCTGTTCTTGATACCAGGCTTCCTTGGAGCCCATTAGCAATATGCCCGCCTGTCACACACGCCGCTATTTTTTTGTCCAGCCGAACACCCGCAATCTTTTCTGCCTCACGACGGCTTTTGGCAGAAAAGTAAATGTAGTCAAAGCACTGAGAACCCGGCAGGTTCCAGGTTTGAAAAAAATTAGCCATGCCGACCTCCTTGTTTCGATACAATCATCGTGCCACTCTTTTTCGTGACATACAAAACAACCTAGGTCCTGCATTGATCGGAGACGCAAAAAAGCGATCGCCTCATGGGTCAACAGAAGAGAGTTGATTGTCCGAAATGGTTGACAAAAACGCAGCGAAACCCATGGTAATTTGTCAACCATGTCTTGAATGAGGGGATTAAATGCTTTTGAGCCTGTCAATACTTGTATTGATTTACAGAGAGCAAAAATAGCGGACCGGTCCCTGGGGGCAGTGCTCGTCTGTGCAGCAAAATCGACAAGTGCGCTGTGTTCCTGTCATGGCGCCGAATGAAGTTAATGCCTCAGGTTCGCTTGGCGGGTGAGGAAAGGACTTCTGAAGAGGAGATTAAATGCCTTTGCATCTATCAATACTTGTATTGATGCCCATGGATGCTGCAATAAAATCACCTTTGATTGAGTTGCCTCCTCGCGGATTCCCCATCTGCTGGACTAAAGATCCTCGTGAGATGCTCAGGTTTGCCGAAAATGTCTTAGGAACTATGAGCGATCCAGGACAGAAAATTAGGAGCCAAATTAATTAAGGGGAGGAATAGGGCACAAAGACAGTTCCGGTTGCACCGTCCATTACAGAAAGGAATCCCCTTCCTCCGATCCCTGGATTAAGCACCCACAGAAATCTGTACCGCAACTCCAGGGCTTTGCCGCTGGCTAGACCTCGACTCCGGATGATAGAGGCTGGACCAGAAACACCTTTCCTCCTTTCATCTTAGCTTGTTCCTGGAGTCTGTCCGGATCAACCTGGTGGCGGGCATGTCCCAAGATTCTTCCTTCTATTCATCCTGGGCAACACAAGCATTGGACGGCAGGGGGACCTGGGAGAGAGATGGCGATCGCCGCATAGATTCCCACCTCTCTGGAGAAAGGACTTCTGAATAGGCAGTTTGCCGAGGTAGTAGCGCTAAGCGGGTCGACATTTCCAGTAAATCGTCATCGTCATCGACGATCAGTTCAGAAGCCTGAATCCATCCAGAAATGAACACATCTCCCAGTCGAGATGCTGGGTCGCCCAAGATTACATAGTGTTCTACCTCAGTATTGCCGCTGCGACTTCCGTCGTAATAAGTCGGAACTCCAGTGGCGCTGAAAGTAAAACATTTGGAGACCCACGGACTGTAGTCGTGGGCGGCTCGTTGGGCGATCGCCCCTCCCAACCCATGTCCGACGCAGACGACAGGGCGATGCCCTAACCAAGAAATAATCTCAGAGCGTGCTATTTCGTATTGAAAAGTGCGCTCTTGCTCACTTCGGGTGTCTAGGGCTGCTCCAATCGGTTGCTTTGACCCACGGAAGCAGATCACAATTTCGTCTCCCCATTGGAAGATCCAGGCAAAAGTACCAGCAAAATGGTCGATACATCCGATCAGATTGAGCTGAGCAAAGTGCAGCCATCGCTGCCATTCCCCCATCCCAAGATCTTTGCGATTTAGATAAGCAACCCGCTTCGCTAAAACCTCAAGGCGTTGGATTTGAGTTTGGGCTTCAAAGATGTTCTGTTGCAGTTTCATGGCTATTTGGCGATAGGAGCGACTTTTTTCTGCTTAGGCTTGCGAAGGCGTTCTTGGGCGATCGCCTTCTGCTGTGCAAAGTATTTGGTACGGCGGCGGCGCTCTCTGTATACCTGAAGGATTGACATAGCTTTACCGCTCCAGGCAAGAGTACAGATCACAAACGTCAGTTCACGACGCCCTTGACTTAGATCCCACGCAAACCGCTTGGACATGTAGGATGGTTGCCCGACGAAGATAAAACCAGCGACAACGGCGCAGAAGAATACACGCTTAAATCGAACATTCCGAAGCAGTCGATGATTACCTTCATCAACATCCAATTCACGCCCTTCTTTTGCGGCGATCGCTTGCAAAATAGCCCGAGTTAGATACTGGGCACCTCGAGCGAGAATCACCGATTTCGACAGAAAGCTGATCGCTCCATTTCGGAGCGCCTTTTTGACATCTGTTTCTTCATCGCCAATATTTACCAGCGGTAGAACAGGGGCAAACCCAGCAAGCTGAGTGAGCAGGCGAATTGCCCGTACCCCGTCATTGTCAGGAACTTTGGTGCTGACCAAAACAGCATCGTAAGTGGATGCAGGGTTTTTAAGTTCTACGACTCCTTCCTGCACTGACTCCACACGGTCTACTCGAAACCGTCGAGCACTGATAGATTCCCCCTCGAGGGGGACGCTAAAGCTGGTTTTGTCAAAAAGCTCTTCAATTACATCGAAATCAAGATCGACGTTTTCAATTACTAGAACTCGATAAAACTCAGTCTCCAGTCCATTGAGTTTTTGGATTTTCATGGGGCAAGCCTTAAAGGAGAGGGGAGTGCGGACTTAGGCTCGGCAAAAGAGTTAAGCCAGTTCGTATGTCAAAGCGAACCCTACGAAAGGTCTACATGGCCGAAGCTGAATATGCTTGGGCTCAACAGGTTTCCAAGTCCCAGGGACGCACTTTTTCTGGAATGGGGCGGTGGATGCTATTGCGATATAACGCCGGTGAAGACCGCTTGATGCGCTTCCCTGTTGGCGTTGCCACTTTAGATAGGATTAGCTTTGGCAAGGGAGTCAAAAAAAAACGAGGGCATCGATCTAGTGCTCGCACTAATTCAACACTGCCTCGCAAGATTTACCTCTCTCCGCCTGAGTATGCTTGGGCATTGCATTCCGCTGATGCTGTCGGGACAACATTTTCCGGGCTAACCCGCTTGCTATTCAGGAGATTTGATCCTTCCTCAGGGCAGTTAATGACTGCCCTCCGTCAATTCCCCCATTCCCAGGATGAGTAACAACACATCCAGTATCATCCCTTTACAATTGGATAAACAGTGCCCACTTCAGTCCCTGTGCAGGACCGTATACCCCCCTATGCCAGCATTCCTCCTTGATGGGCTCTTAGTTGAGCTTCAATTTCTGCAATAACTTGCTGAGCGATCGCTTTCGGGTTTTCAACGCCGGAAATGTTGATTGTGACGCCTCCCAGGTTGATGCCCCCTTGGCTTGCAACTCCGTTGGCTCCGGCGTTGGCAGAGCTGGCCATTATTGACTTTAATTGCTCGGGACGTAGTACAGCTTCACTGCTGTTCGCTACCACCAAGCTGGAACCTGCTGGTTTATTCATGGATTCATTGGCGATCGCCCCGAAGATTCCTTCCATTCGTGGAATCGCCCCAGAGAATGAAGCAGTGGCGCCCTTGATCTTTTGACTGGCCGCCTGGGTGACGGCAGCGAAACCACTGACAGACCCCGCGTTGGTAGATGATGGCGTAGTGGCAACCGTGGCAGATTTACTCTGGTCGCCCTTTGATTCAGTAGTGGAACCGCTCGTTGCTGTGGCAATCGCCCCCGCCGCTGGTGTTGCCATAACTGGGGCAGCGGTATTGCCCGTGATCATAGAAATTGGATTGGCGATTGAAGATAATGCTTGCTTCGCCTGGGAAAATATATTTTGAATCCCTTGAAAGAAGCTGGTTATTAACACCACAATTGGGGAGGCTGCTGTTTCTACCACCTGAGTAAATTCAGTCCATTTTTGGCTAACAAAGCCCCAAATCATCTGTAATCCTTCAGACATGCCAGTGAAGAACCCTGTTACACCGCTTTGGATTGTGGCAATACCGGATTGTGCTTGAGATAGGAGGGTTACTCCAGCAGCAAACAACCCCGAATAGAAGGATGTAAAGTTGGCGATCGCCGCTGCTATTAAAGATTGTCCAAAAGCATGAATTTCCGCTGCTTTTTGGGATGCCATATTCCATACATTGGAAATCCCTTGAGCAATGCCTCCATAGAATCCAGTGACAGCGGCACGAATTGAAATGAATGCTAGCTTTCCTTGAGCCCAAATTCTGGTGAAATTAGCGTGGAGGTTGGTATAGAAGGAAATAAAACTGGTCCTGGCTTTGTTGAATTCAATGACGCCCACTTGCCAGATATGGTTGATTTGCGCTTTTAGTAAGCTGCCCACATTTGCCAATGCCTGGGGCAACTCTTCTAGTAAGTGCTCATTGCCCATTAACTTGAGGGTCCCGTAGAAAGCCGCCGCACCGGCAACCAAAATCCCGCCAGCGGCGGCACTGGCAAACAGTAATTTTCCAAGGGCAGCAGATAGAGAAAGCCCAATTTTGGAAATTAACCCCATAAGTGGGGCGCCTATAAATTTGACAATCACCCCTTTTGTGGCGATCGCCAGCATCCCAATCCCCTTGGTGACGACTCCAAACTTCAGAGCAACAAAAGCCGCACTTTTAAGAAATCCAGCCTTGACAGCAGCGAATAATGGCAAAGTCAACTTGCCCAATCCCTTCATCAAAGGAGATGCAGCAGCAGTTTTAGCTGCTTCCTTTGCCGCCACACTAAATGCAATTTTCATTCCCCCCGCCAGCTTGGATGCTCCAAAAGTGCCAGCACTGACCACCATCGAAACCAATGTTCCTTTGACGGCGGCCAATGCGGAAGACCCCGCTACTCCAGCAAGAACAATGGTTTTAGAGGCCAAGGTGGCCATTAAAATGATTCGTCCGAAAGCATTGGCCGCCTGTAGCCAATCAACCTTGGTTAATCCTTTCCATAGCCCCGCCAAAATTTTGTCCCAATCCAGTCCGAGGATTACTGTGGCGACTGCTGTTGCCATCCCGCTGACCAGGTTGGTGCCTTGCACAATTAACCCAGATAATCCATTCATTAAAGTGGGCAATCCAGTGGTAAAAAATGTCGTAATTGCTGTGGACAAAAACTTTTGGGCGGCGGGGATTGCAGCTTGGACCCGCACCATAATGTTTTTGAAAAATTTGCCAATTAAGGGAATAAACTTGCCCCAGTTTTCAGCAATTGTCGAAATTTGCTGACCAGCGTTCATTTTTCCGGTGACCGCCTTGAGCCCCCGATTTATCAGCTTCACCTGGTCATTGAGGAACTGCAACGCTTTATTGAACAGCTCTAGCCCAGATCGAAATACTTTCATCGGGTCTACCGACCCAAACAATGACTTCCCTAGCCTCCCTAAAGACCCAAATAAACCGCCCTCTCCTAAGGCTGTTTTAAAGATGTCATTAATCGCCTCAAAAGCTGATTCCACCTTGACCGTCGATTCGTCCAGGTCACGGAATAATCCGAACAATCCGGTTGATGGGTCAGTGATTGAACTAATAAAACCTTGAGACAATCCCTCAACGGTTTGCCCGGCTCGCTCTTGAAACTCCTTGGAAGCCATCACCTCTGCTGCATTGGTTAAAGCCGCAATGCGCTTATCGATGGTGAGATCTTTTAGTTCCTTGCCCCCTTCTTTTTTGATCGCCTCTTCTAACTTGGAAATTAAGACTGGATTCTTTTGGAACAGGTCAAGCTGTTTCATTTCGGCCATGGAGCTGGTGCCGCCCATGGCTTTACTTAAGGTGGCGACCACAGCATCAGACGTAACCCCAGGTGTACTTGCTTGGATTACGCCATACATGGTGGCGAGCTTACTGGCGGCGTCTTCCCATCCCTTTACGTTTAAGTTCCCTTGAGGGTCAGAGTAAGCCTCAACAATATTGTCTTGAATTCCTTGGGCGATCGATACATAATCTGCCGTGGTGCCAGGCAATGCAGCGGCGGCTTTTGCTAGGCGTTTATTTAGCCCGTTTAGTGCGTTTTCTGCTCCTGAATAATCTAGGTTTTTTGCCAGTTGCTCCAGTGTCGATGCATTTGATACGGCGCTAAGTTGTAATTCCTTTGCTTGCTCAAAAGCGTTTCGTAGCCCGGCAAATCCTTCTTGAATTTTGCCAATGCCAAAATCCACAACACGTCCGGCAATATGGAATTTCAGCATGTCGCCAAAATTTGTGGCGATCGACCGGGCGACTTCCCCAAATTTGGCGTTGGATTGCCTAGCCCCCTCCCCAACGCCATCGCCGAAAGATTCCCCAGCTTTCCGCCCCTCTTGTTTGAACGGCTCGTCCATTCGAGGCGGCTTAGGGGGCTTCATGCCTTTCACCGCATCCTTTAACCCCATTGCCATGGAGTCACTGGCGGAACGTCCTACGTTTGCCATCTGCTCCATTCGCTGGATGATTGGTGGCAATAATGTGGACGTTTCCCTTAGAAGGGCATTGGTCTTTTCAGCTTTGGTGTTTAACTGAGTAAATCCTTTAATGGTTTTGCCCAGTTGCCCAGCGATCGCCTTAAATGCTGCCCCTGTTTTGTTGGAGGCTAAAACCGATAACTTGACCGTAAAATCCGATTTCAAGGATGCCATTAGGCGTCACCTCCACCTCTCAGAGCATTCTTAGATGCTTTGGTGGGTGGATCTTCCATCCAGTCGGCGATCGCTCCTCTGATGTCTCGCTCGCTTATTTCAAAAGAAAATTCGTCGTCGTCTAAAACATCTCCTTCCACAGTTAATGGCTCTGCCATATTCAAAGGAGTCTCAGGGGGTGAAAATGCGCGTGCCAGCGCGGAACGTTCCCCCTTGGTCAGCCGTTGAGCGATCGATCTGGGAAGCGCAACTTTACCTTCCCCTTGTTCCGTTATTTCTCCATTCCCCTGAATCCCAACACCTTCTGACATGGCGATCGCCGGGGAAGAAGCAGCATCAGCAGCCTCCATTTGTCGCCAGATTCGCTTGCTCCAGTTGCGCCCTTCGTCCCCCAGGTAGCCATCGTTTTCTTGCCAATCTTCCTGGGTTTTAATAGGAGAATCGGGGGACCATTGAGCAATTGTTTTTACATGGGAGGGTGCTAATGGGTCGCCAAGATCCGCAGGAACTAACCATGGATTATCAATGTCAGCAGCGATCGCCCGGCGTGCTGATTCCTGAGCGATCGCTGGGGGAGTGAAATTAATATGTCCGTACCCCACTCGATAGGAATTAGGTTCAGACATTTCTGGGGAGTCACCCCCTGATTGTGTTGGGGGGGTAACGTCCACGGATTTAGTTTCCTCCAGGGATTGGTTTTTCTCTTCTGCCTCGTTATCGGAATTTGATTCGACGGTGACTGGGCGTTTAGAGTCTTCTTCGCTAGGAGCGGATTCTTCTGGTTTAGTTGACGGATCTTTTTCCGCTTCTACTTCAGGCTCGTCCCCAGTGAGCCAGGACATCAAGGGGTTGCTCTGTTCTTTCTCTGACGTATCAACGTAATCATCACCGTAAATACGCCTAACAGCGTCAGATCGAAGGCGATATCCCAAGCGATTAAGAGCTTCATCTCGAGAGATTCGAGCATTTAAGTCCTCGATGGGCTCGAATGACCTTTCAATGGTCGGAGGATTCGCATCTCCCAATAAGTCGCGGTTAAACTCAACCAACCACTTGCAAACGGTTCGATTGAGTGTGGCGGTCAGCAAGTCAGAGTCAGCCTTGCTGATCTGCGTCCGCATATCTCCATCTGCTTTGCTGGGAGCCCCAGACAACCCTTGATTAGCGTCGGCCCCATAACTTTCCCCAAGGATTACTGCGGAAATTTGCTTGTCAATCCACGCCAGAAGCCATTCATAAACGCCAGTGGTGCCACTGCGCTGCGCCTCCAGCATTTTGATATCAATATTGTTGGGGTAGGCCGCAACACTGCCCTCCCGAAATGATTTCAGGTAAGCCTTAATAGCGTCGACAACGTCATCCGCATTTTCACTGGGAGCTAATTTGCTTGGGTCAAATGTTCCGACCAACCCCGGCTGAGCAAATTTGTCTGCATAAACCAGTGAGGCTTTGATAATCTCCTTTTTCCAGGTGACAGGGTAGATTAGCTTTCGAGCTAATCCCATCCCCCAAGGTGTTGAAGACTGAGATCCATAGGTGTGGACAATAAATTTGCGATCGCTCAACGGCCGCCCAAAAATTGGGGCATCTCTTGTCAGGAGTCGCAATCCAAATCCATCAACTGCTGCTTCGCCTCTTTTCGGGTTAAGGGTAAAAGTGAATCGCCTTGCTTCCCTTGGACGAATATCTTTGAGAACTACTGCGTTAACAGTGCGCATTAGTTCTGGAGAGTCAGGATCTTCTGCGGCCCGTAACTGAATAGGAGCCCGGTCATACATCAGCTCGCAAATTGCTGTCCCTGGCAGTGCTCCATAAAGAAGATGTTCGCAGGACCGGTTGAATAGTAAGCGCCGCAAGACATCTTCAACTAAAAATGCAGCGACTCGGTCTACCGGGCGATCGCTGTCAGGCTTTACTTTCCATGGTCGTGCCGTAACTCCTTTAACGCGCCGGTCCATCCCTGAAGAGACCGCCGTGTCCATACTGAGTTCCACCCAGTGGACAATATCTCCTCGCCAATGCCCCGCAAGAATTTGATCTTCCATGGGGGCAAAGCCGCCTTGCCACAACCCATAATTCGGATCATTTTCGGCGCGAACAATTTCTGTCTGAAGGCTTTTGCTAAGCACGGCTGGCATTAGAGGACGACTAATACCAGATTATTTGTGGCGATCGCTATTGCTTAGACTTGCCTAAAACCGAAGATTTACGTTGTTTTGCCCCAACTTCTGATCGATAGACGCGACCATCCCTGTGAACAGATCATCTAATAGCTGATCGCAAAGCTGTTCTTCCCCTGGGTCGTTGAATCCATGCGGTGGACTCCAATCGATACACGTCGATTCTTGGATCGAGAGCGTTTTTGGGAGGCTTATGAGTTGAGGACTAAGTATTTGAGTTATTGATCAGCGATCGCCGAAATCACTCCATCAACACCCACCTCCGAAATTGAGATGAATTGACACTTCCAGTTAGACACAGGAGTAAAATCTATGGAAGCTACCGAATTCCTGCTTGTAACTCCAACTCCAGGAGGGGTTCTGTCGTTGTCCAGAAAAACGGGGGCATACGTACCCTCCACTTCCCAGTCAAGCCTGATTACATCTTCACACCCCCAAGCCGTCACAAAAAAGTTAAGCCCTCGCCATGCTCTGAGTATTAAAACTTGGCAACCCCACCCTTTGCCGCTGATTTGTCCGCAGTTTTCCTTGCCATATCTGGACTTTAATTCCAGTGGGCCATTGTGGATGGTCTTCAGTATGCGCAAGCTTCCTTCAATCTCCTTATCAACTGAAGGGAGACCTTTAATGGATTGTTGGAATATTGCCAAGGAATAATCGCTCACTAATTTCCGTCTCCTCTAGTCCATGGGAATTCAAAATTTCTTGGGCTTTTTTCTGGCATCTACTATTGATTCCCCGGGCAAATCCAGATCTCTTCCAAAATGAGATATCCACCCTTCCTGGATCAGGGTAAAAAGCTCAATGAGGTCTGACTTATTCCCTTCAACGACAACCATCTGCCAGGACTGCTTAAAAGCATCAATAAATGTTTGCCCTTCTGGCAAGGAAAACTCTGATCTGCGCTTCAGTCCCAGAATAAATCCGGTGCAGCAGAACTTTAGTCCAAGCTTGTCTCCTCTAGCAGAAGCATACATCTCAGCAACAACATGGGTTGAAACGTTGAATTTGATTTCGTACGGGGGAGCAAGGTTCTGCTTAGGGGAACTTTGGAACTGGGACAGTACCTTGAGCCAATCACGCGCGATCGCAGGACTGAAGAAATCTTGAGGCATATCTAAATCAATATCCTTGCCCATGCTCAATTACTCCATAACTTTTGGCTTCGCACCTCTTCCAGGTCTTGTTCCACCACCTTCATCCCTTCATGCTCATCAATAATCCGTGGAAGGTCAATGTCGATAAATGCCTCCACCTCCTCAATGCAATCAAATGCCAGATGTGCATGATCCCCTATGCACACCCATCCATCTTGTTCATACTCGTAGCCACAGTTGCGGGGAACATCGGTAGAGAATTCTTTCTCAGGATTCTCAGGGTTTACCCACACTTCCCACAGACTTCCATCAGATGCGCTGACATCCAACAATGCCTTTGTTAGGGTTTGTCGCTCTTCTGCAATTTCGGTAGTCATACTGATTTCCTTCCCTTTATTTATTGCCACCTAGGCGATCGCAAAGCTGCCGCAAAACTATCCCGGGATGGAACTAACACCCAAAAGACTTAAAAAAATATGGGAAGACTGTGTCCCACCCTAACCTAAGGTGATCGCAAAGCCTGTCGCATTGCTCTTCAGAGGAGTATCGAGAAAACTCTGACAAGCCTAAATTGCTCGAGATTCGTATGTGGGTCTCTTTGGCATCAAATCCTCCCCTACCTGAGGGGTGCTTGAGCGACGCAACCCACTCGAATTCACACGACTTGCTGTCCTCACTCAACGAGCACAAGAGACTGAACTCTATACCCATCTCAACCCTCAGGAAGAACTTAGCCCTGTATGCGCTGCCAAACATAGACGTGACAAACATGCGATCCACGGGCAGTGCCTCCAAGCATGCATACATATCTTCAGACTGGAGTTCTACGTCCCTCAGGGTGGGAACATGCTTTCTCAGCGACAGAACACAGAGTCGCAATAAATAAGGATTCATCGTTTATTTCTCTAGCTATACATCTTCCAATAAGTCCTTAAGCATTCGTCGAAGTTCTTTTCGCTGCTTCTCAGACGACTCAACTTTCACCTCGTTGTCGATCGCCGTCCCAATAAACTCAACACAAGCAAATAAGTTTTTCAGTTCTTCGGTCAGCTTACTGGGCATTGGATCATAACCCTGCGCTTTAAAGTCAGGACTGCGACCATAAGACTCAACACTTTCCGGGCGATCGCATGGGTCAAAGTCCCACAACCAGATAGCTGCCATCACAGAGTAACCATGGCGCAAAGGCGGCATGTCTTCTCTCAGCATTGCTTCGTCAAGCGCATCGATCTTAGATACTAAACACCGAAAAAGCTTCAATACAGGACTCGGGCTAGAGTAGTTTTGCTTCATATCAAAACCCAAAAATACCAAAACTCAAAAAATCAACACGGCAATTACATTGCGCTCTTGGTCCTGCCATAGAACTCCAGTCCGCGATCACGCACCCACTGCCAAGCACGGAAGGTGAAAGATTTAGCGCCACTCCACACCGGTAAACAAGCAACGACAACCTCAACCATCACCTGCACGTCCTCAGAGGGGGTCTCACCGCCCAATGCAGATTGAGATTCAGCAATAAAGCGATCGCACCATTGCCGAAACTCACGACCACGACGGAACAGCATCACCCCCACCACCATCAAGGCAATCATGAACCAGACGACCAACCGAAAAGCTTTGGGGGCTAAATATTGAACCAAGCGCCAAACTGCTTTTGTAATACGCCAACAAACATCAACAACTTCAGCGACTGGTTCAGACAACGCAACAAAATCACCGAAAAAGCGAACAGCAGAACCATCTAGATAAAACATTTCAACCTCAAAAACATAGATAAACGACGATTTCCAGAATCAATTCCAGCAAATCCATAAAGACCTCCATCCAACCCGCCTCCACTTGAAACGATGGGCGGGTTTTTCGTGGACAAAATTAATATAGCGTCATTACGATTTAATTGCAAACAATGCTAAAATAAATCGTAGAGACATTGGTCTAGTGTCCCATGGCAAAGAGCGATCGCCAAAAGCGATGGCGAAAAAAGCACCGAAAGCGCCTTGCCGAGGAGGCGAAGGCGCGGCGTTCCCGGACCAGGGAGGAAAGGGAGTTGTCTGTGCGCAATAGGTTTGGGGGGATGTCCCGCCAGGAGATTAGAGATGAGTTGAAGAAATACAGAGGGCGATACGAGGTTCCAGACCTGCGATCGCCCACAAAAGATTTGTGGGGTGTGCTTCTCGCAATCAGGTCCCGTGAGTCCCACAGGGATTTAATGAGTTGAGAGACTAGTCTCCCTTTTTTTCTGGGGGCTCAGCGTATCTTTTGCTGGTCAAACCTCGTGAGCTGCAATGAAGCGATCTATTCCTAAAAAATGTCGGATTTCTATTCGGTGTGGAGCCTCATGTATTAGCCGTAAGAAAAAATGCTCTATTGGCAAGCTATCCAAATCTTCCCGGATTCTGGCGGTCCACCTGAAAGCGATGAAGCGGCAAGGGATGAGGGACAGTGCTGAATTTAGGCGTTTCGTCTCTGAGTCGATCCGCATAAAAAATCAGCTTTCCTTGTCTCGACGCTCACCAGACAGAGATTCTTTTGGAATGAATGCTAGTCAGATTGGGATGGGTAAAGTTCCTAAGGTTGTTGTTGTAAGGAGGATTGAAAATGCGATCGCCCCCATAGAAAAACGGCTTATCAAAGAGCATGGAGAAGGATATCCAGCTCGTCAAGGTGCTTGGGAAAAACTCGGATTACCTACTGGAGAGTGGGGGCGTCCTTCAATGGAAAAAGCTATTCAGGAATTGCAGCGAACAGGAGTTACGGAAGATGAGTATCGTCGTTATAAGCAAGAACTCCAAACAAATCAGGGAGACAAAGACAAAGCTGGGCGTCAAGCCTTTGGGCTTCGTCTCAACCCCAACGAGCGATTTCCAGGGTTGGATGTTGAAACAACAGAGAAGATGGAGGTCCAGGTTAGAACTTCTGACGAAAAAAGCAAAAAAAATGCCAAAGCACGGCAGGAAGAAGAGCGACGAAGGTTCGAAGAGTCTCAAAGGAAAGAAAAAGAAGCAAAGCAGAGGATTCGAGATGAGTGGGACCAGCGACTGTCTCCGTCGAAAAAAGGGAAGGTAGATTTGATATACCTTGACGGCGAAGATTCCCCAAGGAGAATGACCCGGTTTGGATCATCCGCAATCTTGAAAGGACAAGATGTAAATGCGGTTGTGGATGTGGGAACGGGGCTGATTGTTGGAAGTTTCAGTACATTTCGCAAGGCTAAGCAAGGGATTGCAGCCCTCGAGAAAACAGGAATTCAACGCATCATTGAAGCCCGAGGACGTGAATCTAGTAAACATCCAGAGTGGGAGCAGCGAATACGGAGGTATCGAAATGCCATGGAGGCAATTGAAAGTGAGGACTTAAAAGCTATTCGTCAGAGTGGATTTCAGAGAAAACGTTGACCTGGGCGGACACCCTAAAATGCTAAGAATCACAATTAACGGAGATTCGGAAGGGCTGGTTCGTCGCTTGCGTCAGGGTATTGATACTCAGGGTGTATTGCAGGGGTTTGCGGTGCATCGCACACGACGACTCAGGCGGCAGTTCGATACAGAGACAGATCCTGATGGCAATCGATGGCCGCCCATTTCTGAGGTGTACCGCCAGCGCAAACGTCAGCAAGGTTACAGCACAAAGGTTTGGACGCGGACTGGGGACACTCGCGACTCTATTGGGTATCGCATCCGCAAGAATCGAGTTGACTTAGGAGTCCGCACTGCTTATGCCCCCTATGCCCACAAAAAGCGTCCCTTGCTTGAGTCGAGGCGCTTGAGTCGAGTGGATGAAAAGTGGATTGAGCGGGCGATCGCGAAGCAGATTTCAAGAATGGTCCGTGGGGACTAACAGTTTTTAAAGTTGGAAAGTGATATGAGTAATCGTTTTTTTGAGCCCCAGAAATATTTTTTTGAATTCAACGTCATCATCATCTACGATTCACCAGTCCAAATCTGTGACTCACCAACCCAGCAGAGTAGATTTACTTCAAGCGTCGGAATCGCATGTGAATGGGATGGAACCGAAGCAGGGCTCAGGATGGTGAAGGACGGAGTAGAGAAGCATTGCCGTAAAAATATGGAATTTCGTCGGCATAATTCTGAGGTTTTGTATGTGCAGCTCGTTTCAGCTACTGCGTTAAAAGCATGATTGAAAATCCATTCGTTCCTGGAGCGCCACTGTCTGGTGATTCTCCAATGTTCAAAGGGCGACGTTATGTTATTCACGAAATTAAGCGCCTTGCCCTTGGGAATGCACACCCTTTTCTGTTTATTGACGGAGAACGTGCGATCGGTAAAACTTCTCTGCTGCTAAATCTTCCGTCTTTTCTCCCAGAAGGGGTAATTTCTTTTTACTTGAATCTTTCAAGTGCGTCGGCGCTTTCAAGTGACGTTAATTACTGCCACAGCCTTGTTCGTACATTTATTTATGAAGGAGGGAGGCAAGGAATTTACCTGCCTGCCGAGCCATCTCGTCAAGAATTCATGCAAGACCCTTTCTGGACATTAGAAAGATGGATGGATGATGCGTTTTCGCCACGGGGGGCACTAAGTGGAGCAAGGGTTTTGTTGTTACTAGACGACGCATATCAGCTAGGGGCAAAACTGAAATCAGGAAACATTTCTTGTGC
This sequence comes from uncultured cyanobacterium, assembly GCA_937883785.1. Lineage (GTDB taxonomy): Bacteria > Cyanobacteriota > Cyanobacteriia > CACIAM-69d > CACIAM-69d > CALGDE01. Next base: position 33,428 of record CALGDE010000159.1, on the reverse strand, counting down.
CGTCACCAGCCACCTCAGGTCTTTGCCTTGTGGAGACAAAAAGGTGTCTGTCTTGCTTTCAGGATGCCCTTGGGGCTCTCCACTTGAAGGGATCTCTGCTCCCCTCAAAATCGAAGAGATGGAGGAAGACGCGGCAACTTCTGTGCTTGTATCTCCCGTGAAAGGCTTCAACCTTTCTTATGCTTCAGGCATTGTTGACAAGATTCTATACAGAACTCATTGCCACCCCCACCTGCTTCAGTTGATGGGATGGTCCATTTTTGAGGCTGCTTGCGACACTGAAACAACGTTCTGTGATGAGCGCATCCTTGAAGTGGCTACTGCCGAGGCGCTGTTCACTGGGTCTTCTTACTTTTTGAGTCACTGGAAGCATTCTGTTTCTCCGCACGCGACCCCAGCATCCAGGTTCCCCGGTGAAGGTTTTCTGACAGCATTGGCTCATGGAAAAAACTTTGAGGTTCGTGACCCTTATTTGTCATTGGCGATCACCTGGATGGTACGTCAAAAGTTAATTGAAGCTGTTGGGACTGGATATCAAATACGTATTCCTTTGATGTCTCAGTGGATTCGAGGATACTTGCCCAAAGCAAAACCTACAAATAGTTGAATCATGGTTAATGCATTTAAATCGTGGAAAATCATCTTGATTCTTGATCCAAAAGATTCTGAGATGGTGGATGAGTTTTATGGAAAGCAAGCCTACAGCATCGAAGATTGCCAGGTAGTAGCATTTGCCTGGCATCAATATTGGAATCATTTCCCTGGATGGTCTGTCAAGTCAGCGATCGCTGGATTCCAATTGACTTTAGCGAAATTCCAGAAGAGGTGATCAGGGAAGCCAATACCTGTGTTCAGCGGGTAATTCACATATTGCCCAATCGACAGGTGCATCCTACGGATATCGCTTTCAACCCTGAAACCCGTGGATTCTCAATAACTCATCCTCCAGACTTTTCCAGTCGTGCATTTAGAGGTTATTCATGAATTTAAACGCAGTCACCCCCTTCCCCTTGTGTTGGCCAAGCGATCGCCCACGAACTCCAACCCCAAAACAATCTCAGTTTCGGGTGTCAACAGCGATCGCCCAAAATGACCTGATCGAGTCAATCCGTAAGTTGGGAGCGCAAAGTTGGGTTATCTCTTCTAATGCCCCAGTGCAGAAGAACAGGAAAATATATGCCCGATTTGCAGAGCCCTCAGACTCTGGAGTTGCAGCTTATTTTTCCATTAAAGGGAAGCACTACGTTTTCACCTGCTTGCATATTGAAGAGCTGTAATTATTCCACCCACAAGCTGCCAAGTGACGTTCCAATGCCTGAACGCTCAACTGGCCAAAAAGAATAACAAAGGGCGTCGAAAAAATCTGGTGATTCAGACATATCTTTCTTCGACTCAATCTGAATTTTGCCAGTATCAGTGAATTTTGCTTTGATTTGAGATGCCTGGGCAATCAGTGTTGGATGGTTTGGAATTGAAATTAAGTCATCGCGGTGAATTGGGTTTTCGCGATCGCCCGTCCGGTGGGCATAAGCGGCCATGATTTTTTGCCGAATCCTCCCAGCGGCTTCTGCCCGTGCATTTCGGAAGCGTTCTTTGCTGGAGCGTTGCAAGTCGTGCCACCAATAGTCAGTACAGGCTCCTCCTCCATGGAACGCTTGCACGCGGAACGGTAAATCTTCTATTAGATTGAACAATCCAAACGCACCGGACCCAGGACCATCGGCGTCAATGATCAACGTTTCGACCTCAGGGAAGTGGGTTATCACCTCTTCACGAGCGCGATAAACGGTATTAGCCAAGTTGGGTTCACTCCAGTCGAGGATGCCTTTAACGGTGGGACCATGGCGCACTACCAGGACATTTCGGTTTTTCCCTTGATGTGCCACATCCAGACCAGCGACCCAGATATCGCCTCGACATTCTTCTATTTCGAGTTCTACTGCCGCTTGCACATGTTCGGCACGGATAAATACGCCTTCAACGCTGGCATTGTAATCAATGTCAATCTCTTGGGCGATCGTTACCGGCTCGAGGGTTAGGCGTTGTTTCTCATACCAAGGAAAAACAGCACCGGCGGGGGCATTGCGTCCATTGCCAACAGAACCATCTAAAGCTTCCCAGTGATTTTTTCGCGGGTCATCTTTCCAGTGCATCGTAAATACTGGAAGTAATCCACCCATGCGTTTTCGCGCGAATAGATTGCCAGCACCATTGGGGGTACTAGTCCAAAACACCGTATGGGTGGTTTGCGAAACTGCTGATTCGACCGACTGAGGGCGTTCTAGGAATGCTGCTTCGTCGATATCTGCGAAGGTAACCCGACCACCACGCCCAATATTATTTCCCGCCTCTCCCGTGATTGTTGCACCAGTGACGGGATTGATTATTTTGCAGTAATTGTCATGCTTATCTGGTGCAAATCCCTTGGGAAGCATCCACTTTGGCATGTGGCGGATCACCATTCGTGCTTTCTCAAATAAGCTACTAGGGTCACCAATTCGATCTACCAACATCGCCTTGCGGCTGGCCAATAATCCTGCAAATTCAGGGACAAATAACCAACACCACACATGGTGGGCAATATTAATCCAGCTTGCCCCTGCATCTCGAGATTTCTCTACCAACCCATGCTCTTTCCCTTCCCAACGAGCAATACGCCACCGTAAATAATCTCGCTGATAGGGAAAGAGGATAAACGGCATTAATGATGGTTTTCGGCGTGGGTCATAAGTCCACACAAAGTTGTCCATCCAAAATTCTGGATTGCGGCGGCTTTCGGCGATCGCAGCTCGCTGAGCCAGAGCATTATTTCTCGCCAGTCGATAAGTCTTTATCCGGCGACGCTGCGCCTCTGCCTGAGAAACCTCGCCTTCAATCCAAGACATAAAAGCTTAGCCGAGCAATGCCTCCGATAAAAGCCGCGATCGCTCATCCTCGGGCAATGAATCCCAATTTTGATACGCTAGCTCGTCTTCTTCGGTCCAGACTGCCGATGCTTCCGTTGTTAACGCCTCAGCCAGCCTCTGATCTGTTTCCACCAAGCGCATCATGGAATTCACTACCTGAGCAGCGGCGATCGCTTCCTTGCCATCAAAGCCAGGGTTCTGAAGTAGGTACTGCAACCGCTCCCAAATGCCTCGAAATGACTCCGTTTTGATGGGATTTTTGCCACCATTGATCACCGACAATTCAGGGACAGCGCGAGCCCGCCTAGTAGGGGGGGGATCCCTCTTAACGCCAGTGAGGGCAAGGGTGTCGGTTTTTGTCGGTTTTTGTCCGAATTGTGTCCGAATAACGCTAGAGGGCTCTAAGTCTTCTGTTTTTGGCAGTGTAGAATCACGCCACCCTCGCAATGTAGTACGAGGGACGTCCGCCCACCTCTCTTCAGCTTCAGAGAGAGACAGTCCGCCCTTAAATGCTTCAAGAGCTTCTAATTTCAGGTGAGCCCATTTTGACGCCCTAGCCATATCGTGATCTGTGGAGTTTTGTGGACATCCATGAATATGCAATGCACTGCCAAAAGTTTCTAGGCTAGTGCAAGGAACTTAGTCCAGGTGTGCAGGGGGAACTCCACCCCGGTCATCTCCAGTCACGTAAAGCTTGGCATCGGAGCGATCGCGGCGAACCAGATCAAGGATCTGAACGGCCACCAACCAATCCCCCTCTAACGGAGAAACGAGTGTGCCTAAATTGTCGTCAGGAACAGCAGTGGCTCCGTCAGGCAAAGGCAAAAATATAGACACCTGAGTTGGGCGTAAATGAAAAGGGAGAATTGCGGACCCTGCCCTGGAATGGTCCTGGCGATCAGTCGTTGCATCAATCCCGGACAGAGTAATCAAAAAATCAATTTCAGCTTTGACGCGGTCCCAGCGATCGCCAGGCTCATCAGGTAAAGACCCCCAATCCACCAAGTCCTCAATCCCGGAATTAAACCATTGCCCCAACTTCATCACCCCAAGCGCGGGGTGATTTAACTGTGTTGAAATGTCAGGACCCCATACGCCGTCCCCTAGAGAGAGGGTCTTAAGTTGTTCGAGTTCAGGTGAGGGTAGGGTGTACAGGGCGATATCCCCGTGGAGGCGCTGGACTAGGGTGATCACCTCCTTCAGTTCCGTCCAGTTTGTGAACGCATCCTCTGACTCCGAAGGGTCTGGGGTGTATACCGTGACTTGTCGCGAAGGGTTGAATCGTAGTGGCAAGGTATTGTCGGTATTTCCGCCCTGGGAAACGATGACGGCGTCTAGCTCAAACTCGTCAATCAGTTGCTGTAGGTCCGGGATGGCTTGCTCCCAGCGATCGCTCTCCGTGGGTGTGGTGAAGGTAGACCAATCGACCAATCTTGCCATCCCAGAAGTGAACCATTGATCCGCTTGCAGTTGTCCGGCCCCAGCGCGATCGCCCACAACGATATTAGGAGCCCAGACTCCATCACCCCTGTCTGAATTTCGAAGCTCCTCTAATAACAGTTCATCCATGGGATAAAGCTGAATATCTCCAGTGACCCGCTCCACTGCATCAACCACTTGGGATAACCGCCGATGATTCTCAGTACTTCCAGGTGTGGAATGGGGGGTAGGGAAATAAACAGAGATTTGACGAGGGGGGCGGAAATTGAAGGGCAATGTGGTCGGAGAACTCTCAGTTGTCCCCTGGGAAAGAACCAATGCATTTAACTGAAATTCATCAATAAGGTATTGCAAGTCAGGGATGGTTTTTGCCCAGCGATCGCCAGCATCCAAAAAAGGAAACAGCGTCCAGTCAACTAAGTGAAAAATCCCAGCAGTGAACCATTGCCCAGCTTGCAATTGCCCAGCACCGCCACGATCGCCGACAACAATGTTAGGAGCCCAGACCCCGTCACCGCGTTCTGCATTGCGCAGTTCTTCCAGTGCATCTGATGCCATGGGAGCAACCGTTATGTCCCCATAGAATCTTTCAATAAGACTTACCGCCTGGAGAACTAATCTCTGATTTTCTCGAAGCTCATCACCTTCGTCAGGGTCTGGGATATAGGCCGTAATTCCACTTTCAATCATATTGAAAGGCAATGATTTGCTAAGTGGAGTGTTGGGACCTTGGCGCAAGACCAAAGCATCTAAAGCAAAATCGTGAAGCAGTGCCCGCAAGTCTTCAACAGTTTGGTCCCAGCGATCACCTTCAGTAATTATGGGGAATGCACCCCAATCCGCCTGCTGTAATATTCCGGGAGCTAAAAACTGATCAGCCTGGGAAAATCCAGCACGAAACTGCGATCGCCCAAAAACGGCCAACGGGTACGGCTTCCATATATTGTCTACTTGCAATCCTTCCTTCCAGAGCGGGCCGCGGAACTCAACAGAATCATCGACAACAACATGAACACGATCCGGGCCAAGGGAAGCAGGAATGCTATCACCCGCTGCAAATAAATAGTAGGGGGTAGTAGTCGCTGGGAGGGAAATAGTGTCAAGGCCCACCTTTAAAGCATGGGCATAGTCGAAGACAATTGCATTGCGTTCGTTGATGACTGGATTTTGCGATCGCCACTCAATAAGGACAGGGTCAGTCAATTCAAAGACGGGGTCAAAAATTCCGTCTCCTGCAACAGACGCACCAGCATAGAAGTAGCAATAACAAAGAACGCCACGTACCCACGCGGGGGACCAAAGCCGAGTAAATCGACGAATTTCACGCCAGTCTGTCCCATCCCGTTGATACGCGTCCAAAGGAACCCGAACAAAAAATATGTACGGATTCCCACGAATATATGCAGCCGCCTGAGATTCACCTGCCACAAAGTCAGGGACCAACCAAACCTGAGGTGTAACGCAGGTTGTTGTGCCATAGGCTTCTAGGATTAACTCCAATGCTTGACCACTACCCCGCTCCGGCCACAGGTTCATGGAATTGGCAATCATCCAGCGCTTAAAACCTTCATCCCATTCCGGATTCCAATATTCACGAATCATCCCAACCGCTTGGGCAAGCCAGTCCAGTGCATCAGCCCTGGCTGTTTCTGGGTTGAGGTAATTGTCGGGAAATGCGTAGACTTCGCCCTTCAATCGACATAAATTCTCGTCCTGGAACGCCGTAAGCATTCGAGAAACGTCGTAGAAATCAGCGCCGTCGTCTTCTCTATACCCTTGGCTTTCCGCAGGGAGTCGAGACCAAATGGGAGAACAAATAATATTGCGGGAGTCATCACCCCAAGGTGCGGTGCGATCGGCGCGTGGATAAAACATCTTTTAATTCTGGAAATACTTCGTCTTCGGTTTTCTTGAAAAAAGCACACGCGCCTTCAATTGCACCGCGCCACGGCAACTGCTGCCCATTCTCAAATTTAGACACATAGGTCCCTTGAATCGGACGCCCTTCTCTTCCCATGAATACGCCCATCCTAGTCTGGCTTAGCCCCGCCGCAATACGAAGCCGAGCCAGAGTGGCACACCGTGGGTAAACACGAAATCGTTCAGGGCAAAGTTCTCCAGGGGCGACATTAAATAATCGAGCAGCAGCACGAACATATTGAGAGGTGGGCTCTTCGTCACCCACCTCCACTTTCCATACCCACGATTTTTGACACCCAAGCTTTTTCCCAACCTCAGACAATGTCATGCCAGCGCTGATTCGGAATAGACGAAAAGGGGTAATAGGGCACTGGGAATATCCACCATCAACACTGCGACTGTCATAAGTTTCTCGCAAGAAACTTATGACACTTCGGTCTTCAGAGGGAAGAAACAAAGTCTCTGAATCAAGCAGTGGATATTCTCCACACATTGCCTGAGAGATGGAGCTGACGACTTCTTTCTTCCTGGGGTGCCGTCCCCCTCTCTCAATGCGAGATATATATGATTGGTCGACCCCCGCTTTCTTGGCTAATTGCGACTGGGTCATGTTTTTAAACATGCGCAGCAACATCAGCGTTGTTCCATTGATCTGCGGATAGTCGAAACTTATTGGAGTTGTAACCATTGGGGCAATCCTAGATATCGCCAGCAACCTGAGGTGAGCTTTAACATAGCTACCTCGAAGGACTTATGGCGAAACAAAAACAGACCCCCCCTTCGACAAATACTAGCAAAGTAACAACTACAGATAATTTTGATCAGGGTGGTGTTGACTCTCTGATCGAATTTGAAGTTTTTATCGGTGGCGATCGCCTAGATTCTCGAGGCAACCCCACCCGCCTCGCCGAAGCCGAGCTAGATCAAATTGTCGAGAGTTATAATCCGGCGTCATTCCGGGCACCGATTATCGTATCCCACAACACCAACGGGGTACCTGACAACGAAATTGTTGAATCCGAACTGGCTTTTGGAGAAGTCTTTAGCCTGCGGCGAGTTGGGAATCGACTAAAGGCCGCGTGTAAGCGCATTGCCCCCAAACTGGTGAACTGGATTCAGGACGGTCAAATTTTAGATCGTTCTATTTCGGTTTATCGCCCCCATAGCGCCCACAATCCAACGCCAGGTAAATGGCATCTTCGCCATGTGGCAATGTTGGGCAAATCAGCGCCGGCCGTCAAAGGGCAAGAGCCTTTATCAAAGGGCTTTGAGCCTCTGATGCTCTCCGAATTTTTTGCCTTTGAAGAAGATGGAGAGGAGGTGGACACCGCCGAATTTTGGTGCCATTGCTCTCCCATCCCTGATGCGCTCAGCCAGGTTCGCGAGCATTTAATCGAAAGCCAAGGGCGAGAAGCAGCAGACAAAACTGTTTCGGCGGCGATGGTAAAAGCGGCCCACGCCGACGCAGAGCGCACCAGCAAATTGTTCGGTGAGGTAATGCGCCTCCGCGCTGAGCTGAGAGAAGTTGCCGAGGAAGTCAAAAACCTTGCCCAGGATGCTGACTACGAAGATGGCTCGCACCAGATTGACGGCGGCGACAATCACGCCGAAATGATGGGCTCCCTGCGATCACTGCACTCTCAATTTGCCGAACTACAGGACCAACTCGACGCATACCACAACAGCGTTCAAGAGTCCGACGACGAAATTCCACCCACAGAAGATCTGCCCTCTCCGGACTTTGGAGAGGACGGAATTGACATGGGCGATGACATCCCAACACCAGGAGACGACTCTATGGACGAAAACCTACAGGTCATTGACGACCAAAAAACTCAAATTGAGTACCAAGAGCAACAGATCGAAGATCTGCAATCTCAAATACAGGCATTCCAAGAGCAGGCAGAAGCCCTACAGGCGGAACGCCGAAAAGAGGCAGTTCAATATTTTGTCTCTGGGTTGAACTTGCCCGAAGCAGTGACCAGTCCCCGCACCTTGAACTTTATGGGTGGTGAATCCGGAGAAATGGACCTTGTGTCTTTCATGACTGCACTGGGAGAAGACGAACTGGTGTTCTTCAAGGACCTACTTACCGGGTTGGTGCAAATTGCCGAGACACCATCTCCCTCCTTTGAAGAAGAGGCAGGAACTCCTGATACCTATACCCCTCCATCCGTCAACATGATGCTCCCTGATGGTGTTGGTGTCGACCCAGAATCACTCAAGTTTCATGAAATGGCGATCGCCTATCAAGATGCTCACAACTGCGATTATGACGTCGCTTTCACCGCAGTAGGGGCACAAGCTTAATCCCCTCATTTTTTTGTAAATCTACGCACAATGTGCCCGAGGAATTATGGCAGGCACCTGTCAAGAATCACACCAAACTTTTAGCTTTACCGCATTCGAAGACATCAAAGCAAAGCGATTTACCACAACTGCTGGAGCTTACGCCACTGGCGCCGCCAACGAACAAGTCTTAGGTGTGTCTGACACCGACGTCAGTAAAGGACGCCCTGGACTCGCAATCTCTGCTGGACGAATGGTTGTCCAGTTTGCATCTATTGCGGGCGACTTATCCAAGCTCCAAATTACCGCAGAAGGCAAGGTGATTGCGGCGACCAGTGGGACCGTTGTTGCCTCTTTAGACCCGCGCTGCTCTTCCCCCTCAAAAGATGACGACTACGCCACCGTAATCCTGAATCTCACCACTGCTTAATCGAGACACAGCGCCTCCACTGACCGCCCTTTCATCCCTGAAATCATGGCACCTCTATCTTTTTTCCCTAATCCCGATAACGCTAATGCTGGCATTCACGTGCCGATGACCGCCCTCGCCCGACGGTTTTACAATGCTGAATTCGTAGGCAATTACCTTTTTCCCACCGTAATCGTTTCACAACGTTCTGGCATCGAATATGAGTTTTCGAAAACTCAGTTCCAGGTCATGAACGATCTGCGATCGCCTGGGGCTCGATACCCTGAGATGCAATTCGGCTACGAAGGGCGTCCGTATAAGTTGGAAGACCGTGGGCTTCAGTTAGCATTCACTCAAGAATCCGAAGAAGAAGCTCGTATTGTTGGTTTAGACCTTGGTTCATTAGTCCCTGAGGACCTAATGAATGGCGTCGGGCTAAGCCTGGAATCTCAACAGGCGGAAATTGCCTCTAATCCTGCCAACTACGATTCAGACAATGTGTTTGACCTGGGACCTGGAGAGCACTGGGATGAAACGGACCCCGAGCCTCTAATGCGTGAAGCCGCGTCCATCATCACCCTGAAGACTGGTAAGCGTCCCAACCTACTGCTGTTTGGCAATGAAGCTTTTGACGGTACGTCTGGTGGCGCAGCCGTACGTGCTCGGATGATTCACACCAACGCCAACTCGCTGACCGAAGACATGCTGGGCACCATGTTCAACATGAAGAAGGTGGTAGTTGGTCGTGCCGTCGGAATGAACACACCTTTGTCCAACCCATCGTTCCTTTGGGGCAATATCGCAATCCTGGCCTACGTAAACCCCACCGCGCTTAAAACAGGGCGCATTCCTTACGAAGGTAACAGCCGTATTTCTCGGTACAGCCAGAGCTTCGGATATACCAAGGTGCGCAAGGGTCACCCCTATGTCGACAAGCCTCGGTTCTGTGCAGATACCAAGACCAAGAAGACCTTAGTGACCTATCAGCGCCATCCTTCGATCGTTGCACCTGGCGCTGGGGTTCTTATCCGCAATGTTGCCAGTGCATAAACTCACGACTGACACGTTATAAACCAACCAAGGAGAACATCCTAGATGGCGACCACCTACTCCGCATACAAAGTTATCTGCCCAGGCAAAGTTCGCATCAATAAGCGTAATTACACGGAAGGGGCAGTGCTCCTTTTAGAGCCGAAACATGCCGTTCGCCTGGTAGAACTTGAATCCCTAGAGGAAACCGAGGATCGTACTGGGGCAATTGACCCACTCAATCCACCTGAAGAGGAGCCTAAGGCAGTGGAGGCTCCTCCCAAAACTAAAACTCCTCCCAAGACTCCTCCCAAGGCTGACGAAAACAAGCCTCCCAAGACGAAGACTCCTCCCAAGACCGCATCCAGCACCAAAACCGCGAATAAAGACAACTCCAAAGAGGCTTAAATATCATGCCTGAGGAGCCCTCTAGCACTGAGGTGACAACAGAAGCAGGCACTCAAATACTCGAGGAATCTCCTGCTTCTATCCCTCTACGGTTTGCCACAATTGATCGCTTGATTGCCTTTCTGGGAGAACCTGAGGCGATCGCCCTTTCCAATCCCGAATCACCCAGCGAAACCGGACCCAGCTCTATCACCTTAGAAGAAGCGCTGCGCTATGCCCATGGCGAGGCGCTTCCTTATCTTGCTCACTTCTCTATTCCCACGGACCGAGTGCCTTTACTGGTTGAACAGTCGATTTGTCGAATTGCCCGCCGTTTTCTTGATCGAATCCGCCCCCGAGATTTTGTGACTAAGGAATATGACCGAGCAATCGAACAATTGAAGGCGATCGCCGCTGGCAGGATGCTACTCGTCTTCGAAGATGGAAACCCTGTTCCACGCAAAGGTGAGTCGTCCGATTCCACTGGGTCTAGCAGAAAGTCAACACTACTCAGCTTTGATGTTCCCCCAAGCCGGTTCGCCTCAAAGATTCAAGGATATGGGGACTACGACGGAGATTATTCATGACCATAACGATTGCACCTATAGATTTTGCCCGCAAGTCACGCCGTGGTGGTAAGCGCCCTAAGAAGTGTTCAACAGGGACTCGTTGTGGTGCAACGTGTATCAGCCGCAAACGAAATTGCACGACCGGCAAGCTAAAAAAAAGCACCAAAATATTGGTCAATCACCTGAAGAAAATGAAATCTCAGGGGATGGCAGAAAGTGGCGAGTACAAGCGCTTTTATGGGGACTTAAAGAAAGCTCGAAATACATTAAATGAAGGGCGCAAACGGGATGGAACAGTTAAACCATCCTCACCCAAGCCCAAGTCTTTAAGTCAGATGATGCCGTTGCAAGGAAATGAAAAGCGCGGCTTTATTCCGATAGTCGATCCCCGTGAGGGTGTGGGCATATCTGGCAATATTTATAACGGAATAGGCATCCACCGCCCGCAACGAATGATTGGGGGACCAAAAGACAAAGTTGATCCTAAAACAGGACGAAGGACTATTGCTGGGGATACCAGGAAGAATGCAGGATTTGATGTTACTTCTATGGAAAGTGGAGCCCATTTTGCTAGGGCGAGGACAAAGAAAGAAGCCGAGTTAATGGCAGCGGCCCTTCAGTCTTCTGGGCTTGCACAACTCCACAACAAACACTTTAAAAAGAAAGGGCACGAAGACCGTCAAGACTACAAAGACGCTCTGTTTCGCTTTAATACTCTCAAAAGGGCAATCCAGAGTGGGGATGAGGACAGGGTACGAGAGGAAGTTGACCGAATTCGAAGCCTCGACAATCCCGCAAGAGATGAGCGGTCATTATCTCTTCGCTCACGCAGCTTCTTGAGAGATGTAGAAGAGCAAGGATGGGAGCGCAATGCGGCTGAGGACTCATTAATGAGGGATAAAAATCCAGAGGTTCAAGCAGCGGTTTCTGTTTTCCTCAAGCGCCGTGACCGTGAATTGCGGGAACCAGAAAACAATGCGGTAAATCCCGCTCCACTCAAAATTTCGGCAACTTCACGAAAAAAAGCTCAGGAACTAAGCCGTGAGCTGGCAGAAAAGAATGGCGGGTCTCCGGAAAAATTTCAGAAGGGGGCTGAGCAGCTCATAGAGTCAGCGAGACAAGGGCGGGTCCCCCTAGAACTCTATGCCAAGTCTCAAGGAGAATCACTGATCAGAACAGCACATGATGCCAAAGCTCAGTTAGGCATTGGAGAACCTGAAAAAGGGAAGATGTGGGGAGCTGACGCTACCAGAGCTGAACGCCAGTTAATAGAGTTTGATCGCAAAACAAAAGGGCGTGAACTCACTGAAGACGAGGAAGAACGGAGAGACCTACTGGAGGATGGCAATTCCATCGAGCCGGTCAACTCTTTGACCGTAGGTAGAGCCCTATCCGGATCGGAGATTTATAAATCCTCAGTGGAACAGTTTCTTTCTGATACGGGGGTAAAAAGTCCCACAGCTTTTAGATCGTTGATGGCGGCGACATCCAATGAACTCAACGCATCTTCTAGAAAGCTTGAGTCATCTGATCAAAAGTCTCGAAAAAACGACCTACAGTGGATAACAAAAAATAGCGATCGCCCACTAACTCCATCCGAGATAAGGACACTGCAAGAAGACCAAGGTCAAACCAGTTTATTCCAAGAAAAGTAGTTTTTAGCGATCATTATGCTTCAAGAGCTAGAAAACTATCTCGTAGATAAAATTGCGATCGCTCTCTCTGGTGTTAACGTTTCAGCCTGGCCTGATGACCCGGATGAATCTCCAGCGGCAAAAACGTCAACAAATGTCTTTGTCGCTTACTCGAGCGGATCTTTCAAGCAAAGTGCTAGAACGACCTACGCCTTAAGTGTTGAAGCAACACTAAGCTTTGAGGTAACAATTGAAGCGCAAGGGCTGCACACCCACCAAAGGGTGTTGCAAGTCCTTGACAGCACCCGCGAAGCCTTGCTGGGGTTGCGGATGCCACTCAACAATTCTGAGCCCTTAATGATCGCTAGTGAAAAATTTGTCGATGTTGTTGATCGAATGTGGATCTATCGCCAAATTTACGAAGTAGAAACCAAAATCGAACAAGGGGAAAGCCCTCTTTCCGTAGCAACTGCCGAAGAAGCAAGGGAAGCAGAGCAGAGATCCGAGCGATTCAAAGCGCTGGAGAACAATATTACGATCCGTTCTGGACTTTACCGCACCTTGGTGCCTGAATATCCAGGGCGACCAGTCTTCAAAGAAGGGCAAGATTCATTCTTCTATAAGCAAATTGACATCACAACGGACGCGGAAGACTAGAGAACAGGGCAAGTCTAGAACAAGCTCCATATCATTGGGACGCTAGGGGCAGAGTCGAGGTTTAGTCCATGCCCACAGCTTTTAATGCCAGCGTAAATCAAGCTCCTGGAATTTACGTAACACAAGATACTGCCGGGTTAATCCCAGCATCGATCATCCCCTTCAATCGGGTTTACATGGTTGGCCCTGCTGGAACCGGTGAGTATGGTCGCCCAATCCAAATCCATAGCTATGAAGATGCGCTGAATGTATTCGGAGTTGCGGGCATTACAGCAGCGGCAATTCGATTATTTTTTCGAAACTGTCCCCAAGGGTTAATGTTTTTCTCTCGAGTTCCGATCGCCCAAACCTTCGAGGTGCAAGTGACGAATACTTCTGGAACCTTTGAACTAGGGATTGACGGCAATACAGTTAGTTATACGGCAGAAGCTGGAGATGATGCGAGCGCGATCGCCGCTGCACTGGGTGATTTAATCAACAATCCTCTCAATGGAATTTCCAAGCTTGTTTTCTCGGATGTCTTGCCCTCATCGTCAGACACTTTAACCCTCCGGGCACTGGATCCAACCGGATCGGCGCTAACTGCCACCACCTCAGGAGATGTTGACGTGACGGACGTCACCGGGATTGAGCCACGGGACTTAGACTATATCTGGACGATTGAATCTAGCTACGACCCCGACGAAAATCGCCCTGGATATCTAATCGCCCCAGAAGCGTTCTCAGAACTAGGACCAGAATCAACATCTGTGGGACAAGCAATGGGGCAACATGCGGGGAGGATTGGATTTAACTGGGTTGCCTTGGTTGATGGGAAGCCTGATCTGTTCACCACTGAAGCTATGTTGGAAGATGGCAAGCGCTACACCGCCTCCCAAGGTGAGCTGGCATACTACGCACGTTACGTAGAAGATTTTGAAGGGATTGAAGTCCCATTGTCTGCCGCCGTTGCAGGAATTGCATTGCTACGGTTCCGAGAGCAAGGTTTTCAGTTCCCGCCAGCCGGCACTCGATACCCGATCCAAGGAATTACCAGAATCGTGGGTCCGCCGATCAAGCGAACTCACCAGGAAGTGCTAAATCCAGAAGGGATTAATGTTCCACGGGATCTGCCCAATGTGGGCCCTTGTGTATATGGCGCTCGTACACGGTCTGACAATCCGTACTTCAGGTTTGTCCATATTCCTGTGGTGCTATCAATAATCTCTAAAACTTTTGAAGAGGCGTTCACCAACGAAATCTTTACCGCAGTAGATGGCGCTGGCGTGTTATTCACTCGCCTGAAGATGACGGCCAATGCCATCCTTTATCAAGTCTGGAAAGATGGTGGGCTCTATGGTGCAACCCCTAACGATGCATACGAAGTAATTTGTGGAGAGATCAATAACCCCGCCCTTTCTCTGGAAGAAGGGATTGTCAACTTAGAGGCTTATGTTGCTCCGGCTCCTCTAATGGAGCGGATGCCTATTAAAGTCCTGCGCACTGCGATCGGTCAGGTTCAGATTACGGCTCAGAATGTATTATCGGCCGCATAGCATGAGTCCAAGTTCACTTGAGTTTTCGAAAAAAAGCAAACGCCCCAAACGTTGTTCCGTCGGAATTCGCTGTGGGGCATCTTGCATTAGCCGAACACGCAATTGTACAGAGAGAAAAGACAGATTGAGAGCGGCTTTGGACACTCAAAATCAAACCCTGGCGACTTTGGGCACTCAGGATGGACAAAAGGAGAAGCAAGGGAAAAAATCACCCAGCATGTGAATAAAAAGTCAGACGAACTTAGTGTTGGAGCATTAGGGTTCGACTTTCCTTCTACATGGCAGGAACTGAAGCTTCCCATGGCAAATGGGGTCCCAGATATGGATGCAGCAATTGCTTCTGTGCGAAGGGCAGGAATAACCAGCGAAGAATTTAGGCTTTATCAGTCTAGAGTTCAAACCAATAAGATATTTGGAGCTTCTCAGGAGCAGGCAGAAAAAAAGGCGGGAGAAGAAGTCTTTGGACTTCGCTTGCCCAGAAACTTTACTGGACTCAGCACTGAAGCAACAGCAACATTGCAGAGGCAAGTGGACAAAGAAGATAGAGTCGCCCGAAGTCAATCCCAAAGACGCATTGAAAGGAAGGAAAAAGAAAAGCTCCGGACAAAACGGCAGCAATCCCATAAACAGAGAGCCATCAATGCAGAGTGGAAAGATCTAACTGGCACCTCTGTTCCAGGGCGGTCCGGTGAATTTCAAATCAATGTTACGAATAAGTCTAAAAACCCTCAAGGAGTAACAGAAAGACGGACTGTAAAGGGCAAAATTTATGGGGGAATTGGGGTTCATCAAGCGAAAGATGGCAGGACGGTCCTGACAGACCTTACCTCAGGGAAAAGAATTACATACGCTCCAAAAGGAATGCGAACGACAAGAATAATTGGAGCCCTTGAGCGATCAGGGATTCAGCAATTACTTCGGCAAGAAGGAGAGCAAGCAGGCTCTAATCCAGACTTTGCACGACGACTCAAGAATTTTAATAGAGCAAAAGAAGCTATTGAATCTCGAGACCTAGATAAAATGAGGGAAATTGACTGGAATGCATGACACCCCTATTAGAAAATTTTCTGCATGAAATTACGTCATGGGAAAAGAGCCCCGCTTTTGTCTAAAACCAAAAGCGGGGCTCTTTTTGAAGAAGCGCAAGGCAGAAAGATTAATGGGCAGTTGCAGCGATCGCATTCAATCGTCGTTCTAGTTCTATCAATCGTTCCCGTTCACTTAGCGGCTCCGAAAAATCAACTTCGCAAAGATCATCACTTTCTACCCCTTCCTGGAATTCGACTTCGTTACCCTTGGTGTCCAGCATCGAAATCAACTTGTATTCCAAAGGGACAGAAGCGGATGGATCACGGAGAGTGAACTCCATTACTTTCGTCACCTTCTTCCCTTTGACGGTGGTTCGATCAGTGAATTCGCCAAAGGCAATGACATTGCCCTCTCCCCAGCGAAAATTAACGGAACTCACGCCGTCCGTATACATATCCTCCAATATTGTCTTGATCATCGCCTCTCCAGCAGCAGCTTGCTGGCGAGAGCTTAAGTTCTTGGGAATTCGTATTTTCTTCATAGAGATAGGCAGTCCAATGCTTTATCTCAAGAATATTCCTCTTGTTTTGAGCCCATTAGGCAAGTCTTAAACCGGATTAATTCTGTGGATAGGGTGCAATTGGCAGAACTCATTGCCCCAAATCATGACACGAAAACCAACCACAATTTCTCAGAGCCAATGGCTAGTTCAAACGGCCGGAGCGGCTGCATTAGATGGACGATACTGGGAAAAATTCAGCGGTATCAGCGACCCGGCTGATGTCTCAAAATACAACGATGGTCACAGCAACCGACAGTATCCCCACATGGGCCCTAAAAGCCTGGAAGACGTGGAGATTACCAAGGTATATGACCCAACCACTGATGGGGAAATTGTTCGATGGTACAAAAACTGGTGTACTGGCGACGACCCTATCACGCTGACTATTCAATCAGTTCAGTATTGTCCCGACCCAGAGCCGATCGGACCTTCCTACACCCTTTATGGGTGCAAGCCTATTAATGCAACAGGCTATGCCGAAATTGATAAGGGTAGTAATGAGGTTCAGCGCTTAACTCTTAAGTTCGCAGTGGAAGATTACTCGATTGACTAATTATGGTTCAAATCAAGGAAAAGAAAGCATCTGAGAAGTCTGGCTATGACGCAAACGCTTTACCTGAGCAAACTCAGCAAGAATACTCATCACTTCATAAGCACACACTTCGAGATGGGACTGTCACGCATTTTCGCCCCGTAAATGGGGCGGACATGGTGTTCATTCAATCTGACGGTGGTGGTGGAAATCAATCCAAAAATTTGGGGCTATTGGACCGATGCTGCGTCCGGTGGGGAGATAAAAAAACTGCTGGGAGAGGGAAGCTAAGGCGAACATCCGCTCGAGATCTAAACAGGATCAATGAATACTTGCTTGAAGATCTAAGCCTTGTATGGGAAGGCGACACTGAAACGTTGCTTGCTTCTAAACTTCCAGACTCTGGAATTTTTGTTGTTTCTGACAATCATTTAGATCAAGAGCGATTATCAAATGTACCGCAAGTAATAGTTGTTCCCATTGAAGATCACCCAGACTATTCTCGGTCCACAACCCTGCCTATCAGCGGAATATCGGTGCGGTTCCGTGATCTGTCTGGAGCGGATCTGGAATGGATGGACAACTATGCCAAAATGCCTGAGATGAAAATGGTCTTGCTAATGGCGCATCGACTAATCACTCAATGGGGAAACACAGAAAAGTCCGAAGACCTCGACTTAGTCTCTATGCAAACCCTTGAGGAATTGCACATTGCAGATTGCATTGTGCTGGGAAAGCTCTTGCAGGACTTGCAATAGAAGGATTGGCAAGTTTGCCATCAGCGAACCAATTCTATGAGGCTTGCTATGCCATGAACGGCAATTCTTTCGTAGAGCTAGAAAAGCTGGAACAAATGCCTCTTGGGAAATGGTTTCAGCTACTCAATATCCACAACCGTAGAGTGCAGCGTGAAAATGCAGCACTGGAGAAAAAATAATGAATCGGAGGGCGGACAACATACTAAGCGATCGCCTTCCGATTTCGTTCGGAGAAGCAACACGGAATTTAAACCGAGCCAATGTTGAAAAGTATCAGCGTCGCATCCTCAAACTGTCAGAGCAATTAATTGCGGGGGAATTGTCTTTTACTGAATGGCAGCGAGAAATGGCAGCGTCTCTAAAAGTTGTCCACGTTCAAAACTATGTTTTAGGGCGAGGTGGCATTGACTTGGTGTCCAGTGACAACTGGCTATCCGTAGGAAGAGAACTGAAGCGTCAATACACATATTTAAGGAAATTTGCTCGAGATATCAAGTCTGAGAAACTGTCCAAACGGCAGTTGTTAGCTCGATCTCAGATGTACGCCGATAGTGCTACCACAAGCTTCTGGGCAGGGGAACAAGACACAGCGATCGCCGCAGGTTACACCGAAATGCGTCGCCACTTAAGCGCCGCTGATCATTGTGAAGATTGCCCTCAGTATGCAGCTAGTGGATGGCAAAAAGCTGGCTCATTGCCTATGCCCACTCAGCAATGCCAGTGCAGAGTACGTTGCAAATGCTGGGTTGAATGGAGGTAGAGGATCGTGGAACCAATTCGTACTGCCTCATCTGTTGTTGGGCAAGAAGCTGGCAACAGGATTAGCGATGCCCAAGTAAATAGCGGATCAATCCCATCTTGGTTCAGCCAGACAGCTTATTCTGAGTTGCCGGATGGAACGCGATCGCCCGAAACTCCTGAAGCGTTTTTATTGGACTACAACCAAGCCGAGACAGCAACAGCACGGCTCTGGACTTTTTTAACGAATCCTCAGGTGCTGAGCTTTTCTACAGCAGCGGAATATGGATCTAACAAAACCTTTGCCGCCGCAATTCACGACCATCATTATTTCACTAGTGGGGGTCGAACCCTCCAGATTCAAGGAATATTACTCGACACTTGGCAGCAAGGAAAATTAGTAGAGCCCTTGATAGATGGGATTTATGAACTTACCAAGGCGGATTTAGCTAACAAGCGGTATGCGCCGCCACTCCTGAGCTTTGTGTGGGGCGATCGTCGATTTGCACCATGCGTGATCACAGAAGTTTCTTGGGATGAATCGGGATGGCACAGTGGGCGAGCTGCACGAGCCGTCCTGAATTTCACATTGATTGAAGTGCGCGACCCCAAGAAACGGGCGGATCCCTTGGTGCCTGCGGAAAAGCAAGGGCGTACCAGCGAAGATAAGGAAAAAGAGGCATCCGCCAAAACCCCGCCCAAATTGCCCAAAGAACTGACTGAGCGCCAGCGAAAAGAAGGCTCTAACGCAGCTAAGGAGTACCTAAGGCAAAACCAAAAATCACTACCTCCAGCATTGAAAGGAGTTGTTGACTCTAATTCTTATTTCCTTAGCACCGACGAAGCCACCGGCGCAATAACCATGCTGGATAGCAATAAAAGAGAAATCGGTGTTGTAGGGCGATGGGATGGACGTGAATTTACGCAAGGAGAAAAGAATCAATGGGCCACTATCCTCCAGACAGAACAAAAAGCTGGTAATGGACCCAGTCCAACGACATCAGACCAGGAAACTCGACCATCTTCACCACAAACGTAATCAGATCATTCTCGCCAACAGTCCATAGAACACTACTATCAACATGCCAAAGAAAACAAAAAATCGCAGGAATTCTATACGGTGTGGAGCTTCCTGTATCAGCTAAAAAAGGAAGGATTTGCTGATTCTAAAGAATACAAAAGGTTGACTAGCGAGCTAAGTTATTTAAACAAATCTAGTGCAAAGGATGGAGAGAAAAATAGTCATTCGCTCGTTTGACGACTTAGATCAATATGAATCTTCTTTGCCTAAGCGAAAGAGTCCTCCGAAAACAAAATCAATGCAGTCAAAAATGTCCCTACCCCTGGGATTTGTGTCAAAAGAAGAAAAATCCAAGAAGTAACTAATACAGGACGATGACAGTCGAATTTGAACCACTAATTGCACCATTACTAGATTCCCGCAGCGAAAGGCAACTGGTTGAGTCAGCCGCTGCCAGGGTTTATGAAGTTTCTGAAGGTGCAATCAATGATTTAGGACCATCGTCTCCTATAACAGCGCTCATTGAAGGGCAATGCTTTGCTCAGGCAGAATTTCTGTATTTCCTAAATCAATTGCCTGAAGCCTTTTTGATCTACTGGCTTCAGTTGTTTGGCATCCAGCGGAGGCTAGGGAGCTATGCCCAAACAACTGTAGAATTCCAGCTCTCTGAAGCTCGCCCTATCCCGTTCACGATCCCACAAGGCTACGTTGTCGTCAGCAATGGTGGTGTTACTTTTACTTGCAATGAGGAGCTGATCATTCAAGCAGGAGACACCGTTGGACGAGTAGGGGTAACTTGCACCGAACTCGGTCTGGTTGGCAATGTGCCCGTCGGGGCGATCGCTCGGGTATTGCAACCCCTAACCGGTTTGTCACTGCTTTGGAATCCAGATCCGGGCGCTGGAGGGACAGAAGAGGAATCGATCAGTGAAGTTAAGCTGCGGGCATTTCAAGCAATCCGCCGGCGGGGATTAATTTCAGCAGATGATTACGAAAATGAGGCGCAAGAGTACCTGGGAGAAGGGGCTCCCGCCCTCGCGATCGGTTCACGTGGGCAAGATCCGAGAACCATTCAAGAAGGTTCGGTTCATGTTTTTGCTCGAAACCTGGACGGTTCGGCGTTGAATGGATTTCAAATTCAAGAGTTGGGTGATCGCTTGCTTCAAAAATCATTGCTCGGCATTAGGGTGTGGGTGAGCAATATCGATGTCCATGAAATTGACGTAGAAGTCATAGCCCAGTTGGCCAAAGGTACGTCCCCAGAATCTACGGCCTCTAGCATTTACTCCAATCTGAACCGATATCTAAGACCTCAAGACTGGGGAGAGAGTCAAACCATTGTCCTGAAAGAAATTGAGTATCAAGCTCGACTCGCTGGAGTGGAATTCATCCAAAGCGTTGCCCTCCGTGAGCGATCACCCGGCGTTGAGTCTGAGACAGTTTCCCCTCCTCTTCCAACAAACATCAGGTTGCCTTACCCATGGTCAGCACCAACTTTAGGGGAAGTGACCATTATTTTGGTGACGGAAGAAGATTCCTATCGATACACTTTTTAGCCCTTAACGCTCCATACTTGCTGTTCCTCTAGAATTTGCTGCACGTCGTCGTAGCCGAAAAAAGCGAGCGTGCGTTACAGGGGCAAGTTGTGGGTACACCTGCATTGCTCGAAGAAAACGCTGTTCAAGTGCTTCGCTGACTAGAGCTGCAAGGTTAGCCGTACGAACCATGGCAGAGATGCGATCGCAGGGGATGTCCGACAGCTCTCAGCACAAGAGACTTAGATCCGATCTGAGGGAGACTCAGGTCGGATGATTAGGCAAAATCGGACGTTACTTCATCCATCTTGACTTTGCCGTGCGCTCTCGACAGACAGAAACTGAAAAGACTAGCGACGCAGCTCAAAATTGATGGGAGGCTGCGGAATACCCAGGACAACCCACTGAACCTCTACCCATCCCACTCCATCTTCACCTAGTCGACCCGTGACAATAAACTTGTCGACGGCCAAGATTTGAGTGTCGAGAGCTATGCGGATTTGCTCCACTTGCACTTGGAAGTCGGACGTTGTCGTAAACGTATAGTCAGGAGTTCCGTAAGTGGTGGGGCGCATAACTCGCTCTGATGGACGAGTTTCTAAAACCTGGATGATCGCCTCACGGACTAAGGTCAGATCGCTTGATAGCTGCAATCGTCCGTCAACGATTGCCAGTGGATAAGAAACACCACGCCGAAAGGGCGGGGGTGGCTTACGGGAGTGATATAGCAATGCCGTGGACATAGACAAGCCTAAAACCGATAAAACAGCACTTCGATAATTGAATAGAACTTCATGCCACCTCCCATAATATCTATGTTTATCGGACGTCACGACTTCGCGCGTCGTTCCAAGTCTCGAAAAAAAAGAGTTTGCTCCCGAGGGGCTAGTTGTGGATATTCGTGTATTACAAAAGGAAAGCGTTGCTCTGCCGCATCACTAGGAAGGGCGGCGAGTCTTGCCAGAAAAACACTGGCAGAAATGAGATCTGCTGGGCTTCAAGATAGCTCTAAGTATCGAACGTTAGTCAAGGATAGTCGAAACATTGATCGCCGTGAAATACTCGCACGCGGCCAAGAAGCTCGCCATCAAGGGCAAAGGCGACAGAAAAAGCTCGCCAGAGAACGAGAACGGCTTACCAAATCTCTAGCCCCAGGGACGAAGAAAGATACTGTAGCTCAAGAGTTGCTAAGAAGAATTAAAAAGCATGAGGGCGAACTGCCAAGACTGAGGGAAACCATTGCCCGCCTCCCGAAAACAGCGAAGAAAGGTAGCCTAGCCGAAACAAGAATAAAGGGACTGGAGCGCTCACGTCAAACTTATATTGACTCTCTCAAGCAAAGAAACAATTTCTTTAAGTTGCAGGATGAATATGGGCTGTCAGATCGACAAATGCGGCAGCTCGACGAACAAGTGAAAGAAGTACAGCGTGTTCAGGGACGAAAGCTTAGTCGCTTGAGGAAAAACACACAGAAAAATATTGAAAAGAGCTCCTTGTTCGCTGACCGACTTAGGAGAAGCGGCAACAATGAAAGCCCAGCAAACTTATCTAAGCAAATCGCCTCTCTTCGGAATGAATGGAAGCCTGGCACTCCAGGGAGGGAGAAAGCACTAAAAGAACTGGCAGCAATTGAGCGTCCTTTGAAAAAATGGTCGAATCAATTTGATATTGTCAAAAGCAGCAATGCTCGTGATTCCGCCATCGCCATACTGGGAAATTCCTTAGCAAGATCATCCGTGCAGGGGCGATCGCCTCAAACAAAAACCGAGAAAAAAATCCAACAGTCACAGCAAGAACTGGAAAGGGCAGAAAGATTTTCATCCTCTCTTTTTAAACAAGCTCGAGAGTCCAAAGAAGGGTCTATAAAAAAAATGGATCTTCAAAAAAAAGCAGTGCAATCCGAAAAAATGGCTCAGCAGAGTCGAAGGCGCCATGACGAAACACGGGCAACATTGGAAGCCTTGGATGCCCCCCAGGGAAGGAAAGGGGCACTAATGCCAAGCGTGACAGCGAATGATGGAATTATTCCGAAGCGAGTTCGAAAATGGATGGATCGTAAACCCGCCTTTGATCTGCCAGAAAACATGGATGGCAATGCTGTGGCGCAATTACTGGTGCGAGGAAAAGGAAGCATCATCTCATCGGTTAGTGGCGTGCGCCGCAAAATTACTCGAGTCAACCGGCCTTCGAAAAAATTCCCAAGTGGTTCTGTCACCCTGACCCTGGCAAACAAGAGTGATGAGGGTCCAGAAGAACGACGATGGAAGTCCCGCCAGTACAGCATTAGCTCCTTATCCGCACTGCTAGGAAGCACTTCTCAAGCAATGAAGCAGCAAAACATCGTATTAGAAGGCGATCCTGACACCTTCAGCTTCAGCCTTTGGCATTCCCAAGCCTTTCCTAGGCAAGTCTAAAAAAAACAGCGGGGGATTGGCACCTTGAAGAAGCCTCCCAAAAGACGCTGCTTTTTAGCAGGGCTCAGCACATGGCACGCCCCAGAAAGAATCGCCACCGCTCCGAAAAAATCGCAATTTATCTAACAAAAAAAGAGCGAGAAAAAGGACTTGAAGTTGCAGAAGAAGAGTCCCTGTCCTTATCATCCTTAGTACGCAGTCTAGGAAAATCCTATGCAAAGGATCGCTTCTGGATCGAGCAAACCAAGATAAGAAAAGTTCCAGTAATGCGGGGCGATCGCTTGCCGTTTATCGTATACGTCTACCCGGAAGAGAAAGTGGCCCTCCAGGTTTTTTGCGGGCGCCATGGATGGTCGCTAAGTGCATATCTCAGACTTCTTTTGGTTAAATTCTGCCATCGCGAACTGGCAATGTACCCGTCCACGGTGCGGTTTGGATAATCGCAACTATCCACCTTCAGGAGTTACTTCTGAAGGAACAAACCAAATCCCAAAATTTTCGTAATAGCGCTCAAGATTGTCGATATTTGCTACCTGCTTAACTCCTGACGAGCCAAACATGAAGTGCCCATCATTTATTTTTGCTTCTACTTTTTGCCATTCTGGTTTGGCAAAGATACGATTTTCGTCCCATAAATATTCACCAACCCAAGCAACAACAGTTTCACCCGCATCAAGCATCCTCCACAGCAACTGATAATTATTGCTAAGTTTGCCAGAAACGTCGTCTGGTTTACCCTGCATCATCACTGGCATAATCAACCTCCAACAAATAAATGATTATCTAGTATACAAACTATCCATGTCTAAAGTTCTAGAGTGCGAGTTCCACCTTCTAAGCACCCCAACATTCTTCAATCCAAACAGGATCAAAGTTCAGCAGCTTCTTTATTATGCGCAGGCTTGGAGCCTGGCAACTTACGGAACCCCTGTCTTTGAACAAGAGTTTCAATTTTCTGACAGTGGACCAACTATTCCTCAATCACGAGAAATATTAAACAATTTAAGGTCAATCTCAATCTCATTGTTGCCAGAAGAAAAATGGGTCTTGGACCTGGTTGTTGACAATTACGGACCTTTTGCATCTGAAGAGTTGGAACAATTAATTCGTCACGAAATTCCTTGGCAGAATGCGCAGCGCCATAGGTTCAAAGAGCTATCTTTTAGGCATTCTATGTTTCTGGACGACATGAAATGCTATTACCCCCATTTTGCCGATCTGGACGAAGAAGGTAGAATTTCGGGAATAAAAACAAACGCAACAATGTCGAAAAAATCCACAGGAGAAGAGCTTTTTTCTTTGAAGAAGTCTGAGGGAGGAAAGCTGCGCTGGATGACTTTAGATAAACTGCAAGAATACGTTCAGAAAAATCCTCTTTCAGAGATGAAGAGTGTACGCCGTCCAGCTTTCTTTAAGTCTTAAAGTTAACTCACTCAGACCCTCGCCATGCCACCAAAGGAAGTTCAAGCTTATTGCCGAGAAAACGGATTTACTGAACCTCAATTTGTTGACGGGAAGTGGTGGGGGTTTCCTCCACATTCAGCAATACCTATCCCACTAGAAGTGCCCGAACCAGAGAAATCTTCCCGCGTAGTTCTCTATAGTATTTTTATTGCTGTTCATGGAGAATCTTTGCACGAGTTTTTGGTTCGCACTCGAGATGAAATAAGTCCAGGAGACTTTGTCGTATTTGAGTCCAATGGAGAGGTCTACAAATACACGGAGAATCAAAACTTTATATTGCAAGCAAAAACGAACAACAAATTGGTGGGGCGCTATTCTCTTTGAGTGTCCGAAATCTTAAGACACCACGAAAACCCAAGCGAATAAAAAGTGCGGCTACTGCCTAACTTTCCAGCGCTCCGCCAAGCTAATTCCATTCAGATTCTTTAGGTGTTCGTAAGCAAGTCGATTCCAATGGGCATCTCGAAGTGCATTATGCTCATTCCCCTCTAGCGGCGGGTCAAATGAGGACAAATCGGCTCCCAGGCGATCTGCCTCCTGCTTTAAATCCCTGCTATAGCGGGGGAAAAGGTTAGGGAGATCTATCATCTTTCCGAATAGTTGACAGAATGCGACCCAGTCATAGCTGCCATAATATGTCCAGAATTCAGGGACAACGTCTCCAATAAATCCCAGAACCTGTTGGCGCATTTCCTCCCGAGTGGACAGAAAAGGCTCTGCCTCTGACGTAAACTTACCGTCCGCGATCGCCGCGCCAGGGAACACATTCTCAACAACCCAAGCGTTAGCTCTGCTTAAGTTACAGTCTTTGTGGAGAAGGTAAAGCCCTCTACCGAATTGATCGACCATCCCGAGAGAAATAGGGTCGATAGTAATGCCATCTTCAATAAACTCAAAGTCGAAAAAGATTCGCACAACCTTAAAACTCCTTGAGCTGCAAGGAAACCAAGTTCGTCTTTTCAATTCTAGCCTTCAAAAGAATGAAAGTATTTCAATGTTCCAGCTTAGAATTTGTCAACGACTATTCTTCCACCTCGTCAAGCAAACTGGACCCAGTCAAAAGTAGAATTTCATTGCCTCTACTTCGTAAAAAAAGGAATATACGGCGAGCGCAGGAAACAATATAAACTCATGCACAATTTCATCCTGCTGGAAGGCGAGAACCAACTCCAATAACTCAACTCTTTCTCTACGCAAACAACAGTAAACAGAACAAGGTGTCAATCTAAATTCAATATTGATTGACTTTAAATGGATTTTATTAAACAAGTCTAAATTCATCATTAACCAAGCGTCACCTAAATCCAGCCTCGCAATGCCAAAGAAGAAATTTGACACGGAAATGTTTTATATGGCACTGGACAAAAAACGAAGGTCTCAGGGAATGAGCTGGAAGCAGGTTGCAGAAATATCAGGAGTTAACGCCTCAACACTAACTCGAGTGTCTCAGGGGAAAAGTCCTAGTGTCGAAAGTATGGCAGCTTTAGCCGTTTGGTCTAAATTGAGTGTTGATTCATTCGTGCAGCATGAAGTTCCCACGGAAATCTCATCCGATCCAATATCAAAAGCTGCTGCTTATTTTCGTGCATCCCCCAACTTGTCACCCGAAAGTGCAGACATCATTGAATCCGTAATTAGATCTATATATGACCAGTTACGAGAAGACGAAAACCCTATGGACAAGAATGTATTGAGGGTGCAAGAAAGAAACATCAATGCGCCAAACTCAATTAAGTATTTCTAACCTCTGACAGGTGTATGCGCATATTCAATCATCACCCGCATTGCTCCGTGTGCAGCTTCTCCGTTGACGTAAACAAAAATTTCCCGGTCCTCTTCAAATCCCGTGAGAGGAAGCCATTTGACATAGACTTCCCCAACGTCTTGTCCGGAAACATCTTGCGCTCCAGCAATCCAATAAGGGTCGTGATGGGTTCCAACGGAAAATGAGTCCAAATAACTCCACTCTTCCGAAACAGTCATCTGCAAAATTCTTGCCATCGTATTGCCCGGCAGAACCCCAATAGAGCAGCGGCTGTAATCATGTCCTATGGGTACCAGATCTCGATAATCGAAACTACAGGCAAGCACTGACGTGCAATTAATTGTTGCAGATTGAAGATCAGCGATTTCGGCAGAATGGTTGGACGATTCAATTGCCAAAGCTGTTTCGAGAGCCTCTATCTGCGTATAAAGCTCAACGGTTTGGACCAGCATTGCATCGGCGATCGCCTCGTCACGGTCTTCCACCTCCTGATCAATGGCAGCAGAAATGGCGATGTCGATTTGCTCATCCCCTGAACTCTGTTCAAGTTCTGTCGGCTCAGGAATGATAACCGTAGATGAGGGCGGCTCTCCTGCCAGGGCCGAAGCGATTAATCCAGTTACCACTAAATCGTCAGACTCAGGAGCAAACAACGCCGTGATCATAGGGCGGGGATAGTCTTCCAGCAGTGGTTGCACCAACCACGTAATAGCAGGATCTAAAATCAGCTCGGGATGACTGACCTTGAACTTAACGAATGTTGGATCTTGAGAGACAACAGGAGTAAGCGATCGCGTATTAGGGACAAACTCTCCAGGAAGTCGGCCATCCTCCGTGATTGTTCCGGGCAAGGCAAAGCCTAAAATGCCAAACAATGCATCAGGGCTGTCTAACGAGGGAAGCTCACCAGGAAGCAAATCCCCTAAAGACGCTAAAGGGTTTTCTACATCAATCCCTGCACCTTGCAGCAGTGAAGAAATCCCACCACCGTCAGACAGTTGCAAAATTCCGTCAATAGCTGTCCCAACGTCCCCTGTGGGGGCGATCGCACTAAGGACCTGGGGCAGCATTCCACCATCGACACCGCCAATTGCATCCACAATCCCTGTAATTGCATCCATACCGGAAGCAGGGAAAGGAACCGATGACAACATCGAAGAAATATCAAACGTGCTTGACAGTTCTCCGATAGCGCCTAAGCCTTCAAGATCTAATCCCAGGTCTCCCATCCCTGGCAATGACAAATCGTTGAGTCCAGGCAATGACGGCAGAGCCCCAGAAATCTGCTCAAGAACACCGCCTGGATCAATGCTGCCAAGAACGTCGCCAATGGGTAAATTACCCACTAAATCCGTAACGCCAGACAAGTCTCCACCAAGGGCTCCAGACATTACAGACTGAACTTGCGAAAATACGCCCCCCGCTTCTCCGCCAATCAATCCTTCCGCAGCGCCTAATACACCACTAAAGTCGCCACCAATAGCCTGCTGGGCCGCACCCAAAACACCACCAAGGTCTCCCCCTGACAACCCAGAAACAGTGCTGAGCATGGTGGACAATCCACCAGGTCCAAGTCCACCACCAGCGGCGATCGCCAATCCCTGCGTAGCTAATCCCTGAACACCGGTAGTCAGTCCACTTAGGGGTCCCATCGACCCGCCCAGCGCCCCTGACAAAGGTCCAGCAAGCCCCCCTGACAATGCACCACCCGCAACCGCCTGCACGGCCAATGCGCCAACACCGCCAGATGCAACGGTGGCAGCCAATCCACCAACGCTGGCGATCGACCCCAGCATTCCACCACCCAAAAGACCGCCACTGGGTTTTCTTGCCGTTCCTTTAGCCCATTTTTCCCACTTAAACGCTCCAGGATCAACACCTTGCAAGCAAATATAGGCAATATCTGGAGTTCCGGGAACAACTACAACTTTGCCTCGATATTCTTCACTCGCCTCAGGCAATTCCTTGAACGGCAAGCGAACAAAATCGTGATGATAAAACTCGGAAAAATGATGTGTTTCCTTTGTTGTGATATTCCATTCCTCTTCCACCAACAAGGTAGAAACACCACCAACAGAAACATTTTGGTTGCCACCAACTTCAAAAGTCCAAATACCTGGGATAAACCAATACCCATCCTTCTCACGGTCTTCTTTTTGAAATGGAGGATTTACACCATTAGTAATGACACCCAGATAATTTCCATCGTGAGGATCTCCCTCAAAGAAAGCGAAAGAAACACTTTGGCTAGACGTAGGCATTGGGGGATCAAAAAATGGGCAAGGTAAAACCCTCATTGCCCATTCATGGTTGGTTAACCCACCTTTGCTGCCGCTAGTTACTCGAATTCGTCTCAGCTTTTGAGGATCTGAATTGTCAGCAACAACACCAAATTTTAATGACGGAGACCGTCCAATTTGATCCTGGGCATATTGCCCGGCTTTATCTGCCCCTGCGAGCAATTCAATTAAACTCTGAGTCATCAGGTTGAGGAAAATGCTGTGCCTACATTGTGCCTTTTAAACAACTTCAAGCGATAGAATTCATCGCCAAAACAATGGTTAAAAACCCCTAAACTTACCCATTTTTCTTCGTCGAAATCTTTCTTAACGTTGGGGCAAAGACGTAAAGAATAAGAATTAGCGAGGATTCCTGTGTCCAAGGATTATGGATTAGTTGGAGTTGGCTCAGTTGTCGAATTTGCGAAGGATGGACCTTCCGTAGACGCTTCCAGCGGCATTTTTGAAGTTAAAGACAGCGCAGGCAATCTTGGATTGTGGCGGGCGAAAGAGGCTGAGACCGGCAACGACGTTGTTGTTCTATCTCAGCTTGATGCGCAAGATGTCAGCTTGCGCCAATATGTTGACGCTAGTCAGCTAACGATCGCAGCAGACAGCGTTGATCTACTAAATATCAATGGAGACAATGAGCTAAGTCTGCGTAAGCTGGCCGTTAGCAACGTTTACATGGATGCCACCTCTTCGGATCTGGATGGTTTTATTGCCAGCACTTCTGAAACTGTAGAGGAGGGTGATTTTGTTGTCCTATCTACCACCGCTCAGGTTTATATTCACAATGGTGGAAGTTCAGGTACGGCGGCAGATTACACTCTAATCAACGTTCCCAACCTGGACGCTGTTGCTGTACGGGCAATGTTCAGCTCTGGACAAGCAACGATTTACAACCCGGCCAATGGGTCTGTTGACATTCAGGTTGATGATGACACCATTGACATCTTCACTGATGGAAATGGACAGACCCGGATTCGTGTCAAAGATGGTTCTTTGGGCGCCAGCAAGCTTGATTTGGGTACTGGTGCAGGACAGGTAAACGCTGAGGCGATTCCGACTTCTTCCGGTGATTCTATCGAGTCGAAGCTGACCGATATTGAAGATCTTGCCAGCGATGCGGCTCAAGAGGCTGCAAATGCCACCGATGCTTTAGGCATTGGAGAGTCAGACACCGACCTGGGTGCTTTTGGGGCATCTGTAGATGATGTATTGCCCGCTGGCATGACTGCCAAAGCGGCAATTCAAACTTCGACTGCTTATGCCAAAGGGATTCGCGCTGATCTGGACACTGAGGTAAACAACCTCAATACTGCAATTTCGGCGGAAACCACCGCCCGAGATGCAGCGATCGCGGCGGAAGCAGAAGCTCGAAGCGACGAAATTGATATTGCCATTTTCAATGAAGCTTCGGCTCGGGAAAATGCAATCTCAGTCCTGGAAACTGCTGTAGCCAACCGAACTTCGGCTCTGACGGCTAGCTTCTCTTTCAGCGATCTTGATGCCAATGGGCGCTATATGATTGGCATCATGCCCGCAGGCTCCATGGGGCTTATGCTTCGTGTCGTGACTCCTCAAGGGTGGGGCAATGCAACTCGCTTTAGCGTTGGTTCTGATGTGGCTACAGAACTGATCGCCGACTCCGATCATATCGATGGACGTGATTCCGGCGACCATAATGTTCAAAACCTGCCCTTACCTCAGGTTGGTGGCACTGACGAAAATATCTACGTCCACGTAACGGGTGCCCCCACCGCTGGGACCATG
The DNA here is from genome assembly GCA_937883785.1 of uncultured cyanobacterium. Classification (GTDB taxonomy): domain Bacteria; phylum Cyanobacteriota; class Cyanobacteriia; order CACIAM-69d; family CACIAM-69d; genus CALGDE01. The sequence continues at coordinate 2,780 of CALGDE010000159.1, read as the reverse complement.
AAGATTGCTGTTGAGTATGCTCCCTTGACTGCGTAATCAGCAAAGCAACTGAACTGAGTTCGGGAAAGACACTGCGCCCTCCCTTGATTTATTCAGGGGAGGGCTTTTAACTAGGTATTGGAGGCATCCGAAATGGCACCAGGGTCGGTCAACAGCACGAACATTGAAGCAATCCTTGAAGGAAGGTACAAGACTGTCCCACAAGAAGAACGTAGTTTGCACACGATGGGGGCAATCTTGCTGGCCATTGGGTACGAATTGACACGAGACCGATCGCTGCCCTCAATCAAGTCCACCCCAAAAAATGCAGAGATCCCGACGTTACCTTCTAATGTAGGGTTAATTCGATTTGCTGTTCCCTATGAAATTGAACCTGGAACAGGGACAATTGAACAAGGAAAGATGTTGATGCGCTTAGGATTGGGCATGATATTGCGCACCAGGATGCAAGGGACTTGTCATCACACTACTTTCCCTTCTGTGTACTGTTTGCCCCACCAAGTCTCCTGGACATTGCCTCCACAGGAGTTTTTGGACATGCAACGCAACATGGTTAACGCATGAATGCCGAAGAGAATCCACAAGACCAGATACCATCGCCCGCAGCATATACGTTGGCCGCATATCAGTTGGGCGATCGCCTAACTGATGAAAATGGGAAGCTGATCATAGGAGATGACGGCAACCATTGTTTCACTACAAAACTTGAGCTAGATCGCGCCAAAAATGGCACCGTGGCGGTGAGGATGCGCTTTGTTGTGGAAATGTACGCCACTGGACCAGCGGTGCAAGTTCTGGAGAAAGAGCTTCGTGGAAGAAATCCTCAGTCTGTACAAGGGCGCATTATTTCTTCCATTGTGGGCAACTTCCCGCAATATCAGAAAGCAATTGTTCGTCACCTAAGGCAATTGCTAAAATTGAAGAAATCCAGTGAGGCCTTGCGGCAAGACACATCTTCTGGACCGGGAGAATCTTGAACCCTCGTCTCACGCCTCTCCTTGTGTTTCATAATCCTAAGGCTTCACTAACATGGTCGAACGAGTTTCCGAGTTGAGGGACATCTTCTCGTTTAACGAGCTTGATGCCAGTGGACGTTATGAGATCGGCACCATGCCTGCACGGTCCATTGGAACTGCGTTAGGTGTCATGACACCCAAAGGATGGGGAAAGTCAACTAGCTTTAGCGTTGGGTCTAGTATTGACACAGAAATGATCGCCAACTCCAAACAAATTAATGTCTGCGATGCGGGCGATAACAGCATCCAGGACTTAGCATTCCCTCAGATAGGCGATGTTGCCGAAAAAAATCTACGTTTATGTAGCGGGCAATCCCACCTCTGGGACCATGCGAATTGCCATTGAATATATTCCGGAACAAAGAGATCTTGGAATCTAGTTACACTGCCCACATACCACCCTATGTCGCCAAATACTGCCAAAAGAATGGGTGGATAGATCCACAGCAAGTGGATTCACGATGGTGGGCCTTTCGGGCAGGAGCTTTTCTTCCTGAAGAAATATTCCCCGAGACGGAGGTCAGTGAATCCGACAGAATCGTACTGTCCCAACTTGGGGAAGCAAATCTTGTGATTCGAGAAGACGGTGTCACGTGGGATTCTCAGCTCTATGTTTCAGACCTGTTTCTGGGACGCGAAATGCAAGAACTATTGATTGCGCGATTTCATAAAATTCTGGACGATCATTCTGATCTACTCAGATCACCACACGCATCCGTTGAACTGATGCGCCAGCTTATAATGGCGATCGCTAAGCCTGTCAATAGAAGAGACCAAGATGCTGAATCCTAAACCCATGCAAGCCACGGTCATGGACATGCTGCGAAGTGAGCCGTATCGTCCATTCTGCCTAGAAAAAGCGATCGCCGTCACCAGCATCTTGGTCGAAGATATTGCCAGGCATTCAGGAGTACCGGCAGAGAAAACCTCAGTCAACGTAGGAATATATTTGTTTGAACGATGGACCATGTGCCGTCACCAGATTTGGGGTATTGGCGGCAACATAAAGTCTGTAGATTCATCCCCATTAATTGAGGAGATTAATGGGCTTCTGGAAAATGATTCTTTCCATTCCATCCAGGACACATGGAATCATTATTTTGTCCAGAAGAAAGGAAAAATATCCCTTAGAAATAAGCCCGGCACCTTATCATTGTGCAATTTGGAAGTAAGCGTCGCCGAAGACGTGGCCAAGACTATTGGCACAATGTCAACAGAAGAACTCTTTGAAGACTACCTACAACACGCGGCACCAGAAGCAACAGGGCACGGGGTTGGGATAAGACCTGTTCGACTATTTCGGATCTTGCTTGGGGGTGGAATGTCCCCACATCAAGCAATCTCATTCATTAGTTCCTACAGCAGCAATGAACGAGGTGACGAAGATCTTGTTTGGATTCCATTTTCAAACGGACAAATAAATGCAGTCTCCGTGAGTGAATTTCAAGAATTCATAAATGACAACAAGAAGGTGCTGGCAAATCCTGAAGGCGTCCATCGAGGCAATCAATTGCCGCCAGTCAATCAGCGAATCAACTACGACCCGCAACACCATTTCACGTTAATTCCTGTCAACATGTGGCTTTACGAGGTCAGAACTTCTGTCAAATTTCCCACAGGAAAGGAGGTGCTGTTTCATTTGCGCCTTGAGAAAGGGCGATGGGTTTTATCGGACTGGGGAGAACTTTGTCACTTCGCTTTTTGCACCGTTATTTTCACCAAAATCCCTGAAACCATTGCATGGCGAGTTTTTTACTTTGTTGA
>CALGDE010000158.1 GCA_937883785.1 uncultured cyanobacterium | reverse complement strand
TGATGCTGTAAGTCATGGCTAAAAAGGCTTTCACCTACTCTGTCACCCCGTCAGTCTAACATGGCTATCAGAATTCTTTGCGCGCCATATTTCTAGCTATTTATTAACGATTTAATAACTGCCCGCGCCTCCTTTGCGACCTTCTTGCTTCGCCAGCGCCAATGCCGAGACTGGGGCGTTATCAGAGACCTGATCAAGGAGCAGGGGTGTCAACGGAAATTACCAGCTCCCCTAAGCTGGGATTAATGCTGCTGGAGCCATTAGCTTGGTCAACGGCATCGGCGATCGCCAGCCCCGACGCCAGCGCCCCCGCTACGTTTTTTCCCCCACACCAATCGCCGCCAATCCACAATCCCGCCGCTGCATCGTTTAAATAGGCATTGTCTAGGGGATTGATCACCTGGGCATACCGCCAGGGGTGCACCTGAAATTCCTGGGGATGGCGAAAGGGAAGGTTAAAAATTTGCTCTGCCTGGGCGAGAAGCTGGCGCCCAATGGGATAGAAATCTTGGGCATCCACCCAGCGCCGAGCGAATTCAGCGCTGCTTTGTAAACCCACCACCGGGCGATCGCACGCAGATTTCCGATCTTCCCGCGCTACCCAAGCTAATGCACTGTCGTTTAACACCTCAATGCCCTGCCAGTTTCGCAGCGCTGGCGGGTCTAAATCCCGTGCTGGCGCGTAAGTGGCCGTCACCGAAAAGCACGGAGCATAGCGAACCGGGGCAATAACCTCTAAAAACTTAGAGACGTTTCCATAACGTCCCGGATCCACCGTTGCCAACAGTCCCTCTGCCTGGGGAGCCGGAACGGTTACCACCAAAGTATTTGCCTGGATTTGCTCATAAATTCCCTGATTGCCTTCCCGCGGTGTTCCCTCGCGAGGGTGATCACAGTAAATGGTCCATCGTCCATTAGGGGCGTTGGCATTAGATGAGGGGGCACTAGATGAGGGAGCATCGGGCAGGCGGGCTAGGGCGATCGCTCGATGGTTAAACAAAATATCCAGATCCTGAGCCAGCGCCTTTGCCACCTGGGAAAGTCCTTCCGGTGCGCAATAGCGATCGCTCGTGTCAACGGTTTTCAACTGGGATGGCAAATACTGAAATCCCACGCCCGCCCACCGCTGCACCACCCCTCGATCCACCAGGGGCTGAATCAGCTGCCACACCAAGGGCTCGCTGCCGTCAAGATGCCGAACTCCTCGATCTGCCCGCGCCCCGTCCACCCGTCGCGTATTGAGGCGCCCCCCAACCCCAAAGGACTTTTCCAGCACCAGCACCTGATATCCTCGCCGTCGCAAACTTTGGGCTACAACCAACCCAGTCAGCCCTGCGCCAATGACGACAACCGATGCCGAGGGCAGGGATGGGGAATTTGAAGGGACCGCAGAAAAATTTGTCATGAGGGTAGGCAGTACAGCAAACTTTATGTCAAGCTGATATGTAACAAAAAGTAAAAATTAAAAGTCAATAGCTTACACACCTCCGAATCAAAGTGGTGCAGCCTTCAGAAAATCAAAGGACTTAATTTCAAGGGTTTTTGATTTGGTCGCTCTGAATCTCAAAAGTTTGCAAGGTGCCGACATTTGAGATGAAAGCAATTGGACGCTGAAACCCATTTTGCTTAGATTTGTCCAGTTATTGGGTCTTTTAAGGTTTACTTTTACCTTCCCGGTCCTACAAGATTTAGCTAAGGTCCAAGGATTACACGATTTAAGCTTAGGGCGTGTCACCAATTGAGCGTCAGAAGCCTTACGTAGTAGGAAATACACGCCCTTTTAAAGCAAAAAAAACTGGGGCTGAAACCCTTACGGCTAGAGGCTTTGAGACTTAAATGATGACAGCCCCTAGTGAGGCTGAGTCTCGTGAAACCTAGCGCCTATCACATCTAAATTTTGCAGAATTAAGCTTTGACCAAGCTTATTCCGTTGATTTGCTGCCGTCGTATGCACCCGCACCAAACCAGCCATCACTGAGCCGCCCATATTGAGCAGGTCACTCTAGGTAAATCACTGCCAGAGCGTGCTTCCTAGGGCTCAAACTTTTGCTCCGTTTTTTCCTTCGATGCCCCACTGCTTTGAAAGGGCCTTCTACGACGTTGGATGTGTGCACTGTGCCTGAGTTTTTCGTTTCACTCAGCCCCTATTGCTACCGCCAATCTCGATTTCGCCCTGGTGCTTGCGGCCTTCGACTCGTTCTTTTGGACTTGGAAAGCCGTTTAAAGGCGGCACTAAAGTCAGTTTCTCATCGCACAGGTGCTGTGCAGGGCTGAACACGGTCTCGCTTTGTTTCCTTTAGCTCATTTGTCGATTCCGCTCCGCATTTTTAGGCATGTTGCCAAAAATTCATCTCGGCGATCGCCACATCCCACAGACTTTTCCAACTCGGCAGTTTTAGCGATTTTAAACTGCCTTTCATTGCCGCCAGTGGATAGTCACCGTGGGCAAGTTGTGGTTCCAGCGCTGTGCTGCCACCGCTTTGCTGCGGCTCCGGTGGATGTTTTTGAATGCTGCTGAAATTCTGTCCCGTCTACTTTCCTATCCTTGCAAGTGTTACCTATGCAGAGCTTGTATAAGCGCATGTCCATTTTTGTGGACGGCAACAATATGTTTTATGCCCAGCAAAAGAATGGCTGGTTTTTTGACCCCAAGCGAGTTTTGGCTTACTTTGCTGAGCAGCCAGGGGTCGAGCTGGTGAACGCCTTCTGGTATACCGGCTTGAAAGATAGCCATGACCAGCGCGGATTCCGCGATGCTCTGATTAATCTGGGCTACACGGTGCGTACCAAAATCTTGAAAGAGTACTACGACGACACTTCGGGACGCCATTCCCAAAAGGCGAACCTGGATATTGAAATTGTGGTGGATATGTTTAACACCGTTGAGCAATATGACCGGGTGGTTTTGTTTAGTGGCGACGGGGATTTCGAGCGGGCGATCGAGCTGCTGCGATCAAAAAGCACTCATATTACGGTGGTGTCTACGGAAGGGATGATTGCCCGGGAGTTGCGCAATGCTGCGGATCGCTACATTGATTTGAATTCCATTCGCGATCGCATCGAGAAATTTGATGGGTAGTGTGACGGATAAAAAGCTTGGCGGATAATTGGGCGAACTAAGGACGGTGGCGGAAGGGGAATTTCAGGGTAAATTTTCCAAAGACCACGATTCGGGGGTATCCGGTAGCGACGTTTGCTTTGGCAAAGTCCCACTTGAACATCGGCTAATTTTTGCATTGGTGCCATTTTGCCAATCGCTATTTCGCCGATTTCATTGTTATTGTCTAAGGTATTGTCTGAGAACTCCAACCAGAGTCCTTAGGTATTTAGATTTTTATAGAAGGGCTAGCCGGTCCAACCACAGCCGCTAATCCCCGACCTCGAACCTAGGAGGAATTTATTATGACTTCACAGCCTGATCGCGTCATTATTTTCGATACGACCCTGCGAGATGGGGAGCAGTCCCCTGGTGCGTCGCTAAATGGTGAGGAAAAGCTGGCGATCGCCCGGCAGCTAGCTCGATTGGGAGTGGATGTTATTGAGGCGGGTTTCCCCTTCGCCAGTCCAGGAGATTTTGAGGCGGTGCAAAATATTGCCAACTTGGTGGGCACCCCCGATGGACCTACCATTTGTGGGTTGGCGCGGGCGACGAAGAAAGATATTGACGCGGCGGGCAAGGCTCTGAAACCGGCGGCAAAGGGGCGCATCCATACGTTTATTGCCACGTCAGATATTCATTTGCAGTACAAGCTGCGCAAGTCTCGAAAAGAGGTGGTGGTGATCGCTGAGGATATGGTGGCCCACGCCAAAACCTACACCCATGACGTGGAGTTTTCGCCAGAAGATGCAGGGCGATCAGACCCAGAATTTTTATACGAGGTGCTGGAGCGGGTGATTGCTGCTGGAGCCACCACGGTGAACATTCCCGATACGGTGGGCTACACCACGCCGGACGAGTTTGGGCGCATTATTCGCGGCATCAAAGAAAACGTGCCCAACATTGACCAGGCAATTATTTCCGTCCACGGACATAACGATTTGGGTTTGGCGGTGGCCAATTTCTTGGCGGCGGTGCAAAATGGCGCGCGTCAGCTTGAATGCACCATTAATGGCATTGGCGAACGGGCGGGCAATGCGTCGTTGGAAGAGTTGGTAATGGCCCTTCACGTGCGGCGATCCTTCTACAATCCGTTCTTTGGCAAGCCGGAAGGGGCGGAGGATCCCCTGAGCAATATCAACCTGGAGGAAATCTACAAAACCTCCCGCATGGTGTCCAATATGACCGGTATGTTGGTGCAGCCCAATAAGGCGATCGTGGGAGCCAATGCGTTTTCCCACGAGTCGGGCATTCACCAGGATGGGATGCTGAAAAATAAGCTCACCTACGAAATTGTAGATGCGGCCACCATTGGGCGCACGGAAAATAACATTGTGCTGGGCAAGCTATCGGGGCGGAATGCCTTTGCCACTCGCCTGCGGCAGTTGGGCTTTGAGCTGTCTGATACGGATTTAAATAAGGCGTTTTTACGTTTTAAAGAGGTGGCCGATAAGAAGCGGGAAATTACGGACCGGGATTTGGAGGCGATCGTTAACGACGAAATTCGTCAGGTGCCGGAGTCGTTCCGGCTGGAGATGGTGCAGGTGTCCTGCGGTAATCCGTCAGCGCCTACAGCAACGGTTACCTTGCGCCTTCCCGATGGCTCCGAAAAAACCGACGCGGCGGTGGGAACCGGCCCCGTTGATGCGGTATACCAAGCGGTGAGTCGCATTGTGGATATTCCTAACGAGCTAATTGAATTTTCGGTGCAGTCGGTGACCAAGGGCATTGATGCTATGGGTGAGGTGACAATTCGCCTGCGCCACGACGAAGGTGTTTTTGCGGGACATTCTGCCGATACGGATATTGTGGTGGCATCGGCTTATGCCTATATCGCTGCGTTGAATCGGCTGTATGTGGCGATCGCGGCTGAAGCCAGCGCAGAAATGGAAAAAGCCCCTGCCGTAGCGTTATAAATTCAGCGTTACGAATCCAACGGCGGAATAATATTGTTCCGCCTGTTTATTCGGAAATTTAAGTCAGCACCTTGCATCAGCAGCTCAGTCGTTTCAAACGATTGGTGTTTAATCGCGATCGCGAGGGCTGGCTTTTCTATATCTTCGTTATTCAAGTGGGGAGCGACATCTTGGGAGCGGCATCTGTGTTTGGGGAAGCCTGAGCGATCGCCCATTATGATCGACTCTTAAATTCGCAGAACAGTCAGCGAGCCTAAAGGTCATCGTTCGCGAAGCGTTGGCAAAAGCCAATAGTGCGGATTCACTCCGATTATGCGGATTCAGCTTCGCTTAAGCGACTCAAAATCATCCTGTTTTTGCATATACCTTGGGTTCTCTAAGCTCCTGGTACGACGCCTTGCCTAAATCCCAGTAGTCCTTGCGTTGACTGTGCGACTGTAAGGGGGCACTACCAATTTGAAGCCATCGGCGACTGCAAGTGATCCAGAGACGTTCTATCTTCCAGTTGGCTATTTGGGCTGTTTTGTTCGGTGTCCAATTCCACAGTGCCCTTCTGCGACCCCAAATTCTGAGACTGTCCTAAATGCTTTAATACCAATTCTCGGAAACGACGAATTGGCGGCAGCTCGAGGCGATCCGCGCTAGTCACAAACACCACCTCTCGCTCTAAATTTGCCCCCGCAAAGGGCAACACCGCAAAGCGCGGATCTTCCCGCACCTCCTCCAGGGCTGTCTCCGGCAACAGCGCCACAAAATTTCCCTCGCGCACCACCCCTCGAAACGCATCCAATGTATTCAGCTCGAGAGCCACAGCGACTTCCACCCCTTTGGCATTAGCTTGCTCCTGCACCAGCCGCTGCATTCCATAGCCATCCTTAAACACTACCTGGGGATAAGCCGCCAAGTCTTCCCAGTCCACCGCCGTTTTTTCCGCCAACGGATGCTGGGATCCCACCAGCACAAACACCGGCTCTCGATACAGGGGATCCACCACTGTGTCCACGTTAGCCGTTAAGAAGCGGTTATTCATTACGATCGCCGCATCCACCAGTCCATCCCGCAGCACCTTCAAAGAGCGATCGCTCCCCAACGCCGTCACCCGCAACTGCACCTTAGGATAATCGGCTAAAAATTTTGGCAGAATCACCGGCAACTGATAGGCACACACTGACTGAATTGCCGCCACGCACAGCTCTGGCTGTCGCCCCTCCAGCAACACCGCAATGTCATCCACCGCCTGTTGCCAGTCTTGACAAATTCGTCGGGCACGGGCGAGCAAAATTTCTCCGCCGGGGGTTAATTTCGCGCGATCATGACGGCGCAGCAACGACAATCCCAAATGATTTTCCAGTGCTTGCACCTGGCGGCTAACGGTGGACTGGGTAACGCCACATCGACGCGCCGCCTTTTGAAAGCTTCCCGTTTCTGCTACGGCTAAAAATGCTTGAATCTGCTCAATGCGCATGGGAACGGGAATGGGAAATAAAAAATAGAAGGAAAATTAGGAACTGCGAAAATAGCCCAAAAACAAGCCTACGCCATCCTCCAACCTAAAAGGCTGCTTCCTTATAATCGAAGAAAAACGCCTAAAAGACCGGATCATCGCACCGTAAAACCCATCACAACGTTGAAATACGATTATTCTTTGACAATCTTTATTTCAACAAAATGGCACCCTTTCCATGCAATCATTGGGCTCGAAAACAAGTACTAAAAATTACTTGTACTTCTTAGGGTTATTGACAGTAAATTAAGGCAATGATAGCCACTGGTCTAGCTTTGATTTTGTATCAACGACTTCATAGTACTTAGCCTCCGCTGAACTTTTTGTTGCGAAACTTAGTTCAACGCGCCATTTACACCTTCCTTGGCTAACTTCCTGCGATCGCCCTACCCCTCCGTCAATGTTCAAAGACTTCCTATCGCCCCCAGCAAAGTCTTTGCCAGGCTCCCCCCTAAACGTCATCATTTTGGCAGGGGGAAAAAGTCGCCGCATGGGACAGGATAAGGCTCTGATTCAATGGCAAGGAGCCACTTTCCTAGAACGATGTGCGCGAGTGGCATTCGCTGTGGGTGATCGCTGCACTGTTGTCACTCCATGGGCTGAGCGATACCAAGCAGCCCTACCTGTTGACCTGGTAGCCCACATTTATTGGTGTCCCGACCCTGTCCCTGGATCCGGTCCTCCCTTGGCGATCGCCCAGCTTCTCACCTTAGCCCCCGCCGTTGACCACCCATGGACCTTAGTATTAGCTTGCGATTTGCCTAAGCTTGATCCGCAGCTACTTCTAACATGGGGATCACACCTAGACGACTTAGCCCCTGAAGTTCTTGCCTATGTTCCTCGCTGGGGCGATCGCTGGGAGCCCCTATGTGGCTTCTATCGCCCCCAAGCCGGTGAATCCCTAGGAAGATTTTTAGAGGCAGGCGGACGATCCTTACAAAGGTGGCTAGAGACCTCGTATCTCAGCCGGCCCTGTATTGCTCAGCCGATTACCTTGACCTTGGAAGAACACAGCACCCTTCACAATTGCAACGTCCCATCAGATCTGGATATTCAACACTAAGTCGCGCCCTTTATTGGCAGCTCAACCAAGACAGCTTACAGATATTTAATAGTTGTTATTTTTGAGGAGGATAGGGGCACACCGTTGAAAAATTGAGGCTGACTGCGGAATAAAAAATAAAATAGTTCTGTCGATTAAAAGTATAAGTAATTTGACTCTTTAAGTACTTGATGTTTGGGGCGGTGGGTGAAGGGAACTGGAGGAGGGGTTTGTATCAGCTACTGGCGACTCGGCGGTATCGTTAAGAATACTTCCTAAGTAAAGGTCGATAAATTCTTTTGCCGCTTCTGGATTGATTTCATTCAATCCCGTGACGATCGTCGCCACTGTCTCGGCAGTTGGATCAGTTCGCTCGTGGAACCAGCGATAAACCACAGACCTACGAACATCTAATGCAACAGCCAGCCGATTCTGGCTAATTCCGTAGGTGGTTAAGACATTTTGTAGTGCTTTTCCTGCTCTTCCCATGACTCATATGCTGGCAGAGCTTTGCGTCTTGGTAAAGAACTATATTTATGTAGACATTATGTTTTTAACGTGAATTAACCCTTGAAAAGGGAAGAAATTGGCTCCATTTTTTCTGATTTTCAAGACCTTACTTAACTGTTTTTGCGGTGTCAAAGGGAAGTTTCGTTACGTTCCTTCAAAGACGGCCAGCGATGGTGGCAAAACAACAACAGTGGAATGAGAGGCTGATTCCCTAAAGAACATCAAGACAGCGCTGAACGGCTATTAAAATCCACTGTCGTGAAACGTTCAGAGCGATATGGTCCGACAATTCAAGCTAGTGGTCAAAATAATTACCAACCCGCTCCAGGAAAGTTTACCCTTCTTTAAATTTTGTCTGCCATGGTTTGAAATACGGGGAGCAACAGCGTCACGTAGTAGTAAGCCAAAGGCGCGGTAAAAATATAGCTGTCGGTGCGGTCCAATACGCCACCGTGACCGGGGATCAACCGCCCTGAGTCCTTAACCCCGGCATCTCGCTTCATTAATGATTCAATTAAATCTCCCAACAGGCTGGCGATCCCCACCATGGCCCCAAAAATAGCTCCCGAGGCAAACCACAGGGGCCACTGCAAATAGCCTGCCCCGGCGATCGCCACAATCACGCTGCCGGAAAGTCCAAAAATGGACCCTTCCACCGTTTTTTTAGGACTGATGCCCGACAGTCGGGTGCGCCCTAACCATTTGCCCATTACATAAGCGCCAATATCCGCTGCCCAAATACAGGCAAACGTTAGCAAAGTGGCGGTTAAGGCCGTCGGCCAAGTGTTGAGAGCCAAGTTGGTTGGCCAATAGCCATTGAAGGGCAGCAAATTTTCCGCTGACGTTGCGGTGATTAAGCCACCGCCCACCCGTAGCCGTACCCAGTAGCTGGGTAAATAGCCGCAGTAAAACAATCCCATTACTGAGGCGGACAGGTCGGCGATCGATGCCATCCGCGGCAGAAATAGCAGGTAGAAACACACCAGGGTGCCAGCCAGGGGAACAATGGTGTCGGCGATCGCCGGGTCCATGGCGGCCGAAATAACAATGGCCAAGCTAGCGAGGGTAACGGTTTTGGTGGCAGGGGTAAATCCCTTAGCGCGCACCAGCAGCAAATACTCCTCTAGCCCCAGAAACACGATTAATCCGAAGGCCACTGTGAAATACCAGCCCCCTAAAACCACGATTGCCAGGGCCAAGGGAATGGCTACAGCGCTGCTGCCGATACGGGCCCATGGCCAGCGCGATCGCCCTTTTTTCCGGTGCTGCTCCCCCTGGGCAGTGGTAGCAGGGCGGCGTTTGGGCTTGGCCATTGGTGGGGGAAAATCCATGGTTAACAGGAGATTACAGTTGGGTTGCTGAAGAATTAAAGCAACTCCAGAGCGATCATAGGTCAGCGTGGGGGACCGTGATCCACAGATAGTGCAGGTTTTCTCATTTGTCCCCGCCCCACGTTACTGGGGACTGTCATCATTTAGTTTTCACAGTCAGCGGCTGTGAGGGGGCAGTGCCTGGTATTTTCCGTATGGAAAAAAGACGGTGGGTTTCCCGTTGCGCCAAGCGCTTGGCATTGATGAAGTGCTCGGCATTGATATTGATGCTAGGTCTGAGGAGGAGCGCCTGGCACTGGGTAAAATCATTGAGATTCCTCACCTTTGGGGTTTTTTGATGTTGAGATTTTTTACGTTAAAGTTTCTCGCCACTAAGGATAAAGGTGGGGTTGATTGCGGCGAAGGTTTGATTGTTACCTCGGGTTTCTAGGCGATTGGCAGAGGATTGAATAATTTCAATGTTGCGCGCCTGAATATCGGCGAGGCTTTCAGAAATAGCGTAAAGGCTGTCGAGACTGGTGGCGGTGGCAACCACCCGTCCCCCTGGCTGGAGCTGTTGCCATACCCGTTGCAAGGTGACTTTGGCAGTGCGGCTGCCCTCCACACAAACGCGATCAGGACTGCCCGGCAGTGTCTCCAAACATTCCGGAGCGTGTCCTTCCATCACTTCCACGTTGGCAACCCTAAAGCGATCGCAATTGTGGCGAATCAGGTTAACCACGTCCGGATCCCGCTCGATAGCCAGGATTTTTCCCTGGGGACACAGTAGGGCGCTCTCGATGGCGATTGTCCCCGTCCCCGCGCCAATATCCCAGAGCAAGCTGGTGGGATTTAGGCGCAGCAAAGACAAAATGGCAATGCGGGTTTCACGCTTGGTGATGGGGATGCCAGGCGATCGCTCGAACAGTTTGTCAGGGATGCCGGGGGTAACGTGGGGCCAAAGAGCCATAGTTAACGGTGGGGCAGTTGGCAGTGAAGCAGAGTGGCGCAAAGGGTGGCGCAATGGTGAAAATTCACTCTGCTACTGTTTTAGCGACTATTGGCAACAACGCCCAGATTCACCAACTTGGCGCTGAGATCCCACAGGCGCAAAGCCTTATCCCCATCCAGGGCTTCATCGGATACTTCCTGGGAAAATGCTTCTCGACCCTTCGCTTGACGGTTGCCCCAGCTCCAGTAGACGCCAGACTCATCAAAGCCCTGGTCCACTGCCACCGCTGCCACGCGATCGCCCGCCAACCACTGGGGCACATAGCCACCGGTTACATTTTTCTGGAACCAAGGAAAAATTTTGCGGAACAGAGGGGCGTGGTTACGGAACAGTTGGGATTCTGCCACGCAGCCAGGATATAGGGAGCTAAATACAATGCCGGTGCCCTGATGGTAGCGCCGATGGAGTTCGCGCATGGTCACCACGTTGCACAGCTTGCTGTCCTTGTAGGCTTTGCCAGGCTTGAATTTTTTGCCGTCGATCATGCTGACGGGATCTTTAAAGCCCGCTTCTAATCCTGCTAGGTCGCCCAGGTCAGGAGGGGCAGGGAAGGGAATTTTGCCGCCCAGCTCTTTGGGGTTGGCGGTGACGGTACCCAGGATAATTAAACGCTTGTGGGGAATGGGCGATCGCTCCAAATCCTCCAGCATCAAATTACATAAAAGGAAATGTCCCAAATGGTTCACCGCCACGGACATTTCGTAACCCTCTTCGCTGCGCACCGGCTCCTTCGCTAGCGGTAGATAAATAGCCGCATTACACACCAGCGTCGTCAGCGGTCGCCCCAATTGGCGGAATGCATCCACAAAACCACGGACGCTATCGAGGGACGCCAAATCTAGCTTGAGCAATATATGGCTTTCCTCCGGGATCTTGACCTCTGCCGCCGCCGCCTTTGCCTTATCTAAATCGCGGCAGCCCATCACCACATGGCAGCCCCGCTTTGCCAAAGCCTTCGCGGTGTAAAGCCCGACGCCAGCGGATGCGCCGGTCACAATTACGGTTGGTTTTGAATCCTGTGCCATAGTGCGCCAATTAGAAAAATATTATTTGAGGAAAGTTGGAATTTTTAGGATTATTCGGAATATCTGAGAATTGGAATATTTGAGAATTAAAAGCTTAAAATCCAATGAATAAGGAAAAGTCTCCAAGGTTGGTCCAGAAGACTGACGTACAAAGCTGATCCTAAAAGGAAGCGTCACTAATCTAAAGTGTTAGAAACATCCTGTATCACTGGGGTTTGAGGCAGAGAGTTTGGAACAGAGAGTGTGCAATAAAAAGCTTTAAATAAGAAATCTTAAGCAGGGAATCGAAGTAGGGGATTTTAGACGGGGATTTTAAGCAAGGGATTTTAAGCAAGGAACCATGGGACTTTTTGACGATTTCAGCAAGTTTTTGGAAGCACGTCTGGATGAGTTCTTGCAGGAGCATCCAGAGCTAGAGCTGTGGGCCTTAGAGGAACAGCTGCGGGAGCAGGAAGCGGATGTTCGTCGATCCATTGCCGATTTAAAAGTGAAGGAAAAACGTCTTCAGGATTCCATTTTGGAAACGGCTCAGGATGTACAACGCTGGCACCAGCGCATTGTCAAGGTGGAGGCAGCGGGAGAGGTAAAGCTGGCAGCGGCGGCGCGGGAACGGGAGGCGGCACTGTTGCGCCAGGGCAACCAGCTTTGGGGACAAATGGAGGGCGTTAAGGCGCGGATTGTACAGGCGCAAGATTTGTTGGACCAGGTGGAAACTCGGCTACGGGAGGTGAAGCTAAAAGCCAATGCGTCACACACCACCCAAGCGACGGAAACGGCGAATACCACCAATACGGCGGGCTGGGGACAAAGTTGGAATAAGGGTTCCGGTGGCGCTGATCCGTTGGAACAGCAGTTTCAGCAGTGGGAAATGGATGATGAGCTGGCTCAGCTTAAGCGAAATATGGGTAAGTAGACCGGATAAGTAAGCGGGTAAGCGAGCGGGTCAGTAAGCGGGCAAGTCAGAACGTTGAACTGGCGGGCACACATAACTCCGACTCGGAAATAGGTTTGAGTGGCAGAAAGCTGATTCAGTGATTGAAGGTGGAGATAGATATAGATAAGAAGGTGATGAATAGGGCGTCACTGGGCATAAATTGCAGATTAAAATGGAGACGTAACAAACTAACTTGAACGCAAGAAGAGTAAGGGCGTAAGTTTGAGGGCAAAGGTAAATGCGCATGTTAAAGCTGACCCTAAACGCATCAGTAGAAAGCACCTCTAAATGCGCCACGTCAGCGCATCGGTTACGAGCACAAGTTAAGCCGTTGCTGCGGTAAGAAATTTCCGATTATTTCTCCCTGTTCTGGGTATTGCCAATGTTTTAGGCGAGCGACGAGTCGTTTTCGTAGGTAATGCCTTGAAACGCATATTGGAACGCACATTCGTAATTAGATTTATCAGCGATTAATTAGGTGAATCCGTCTATGTCTGTTGGGTTTACGCCGGAAATGGAAGCTTGGGATGCGATCGCCCGAGAGTCCAGGCTGTCGAAGCTAAGGAAGCAAGATGATCGCCCGCTGATTTATGTGGCCGTTACCTCCCACGGTTTTGGTCACGCCACCCGGTCCGCATCGGTGGTGGGTACGTTGCAAAAGCTCTGGCCAGCGCTGCTGCCGATTATGGTGACCCGAGCTCCCCGGTGGTTGTTGGATTCCTACTTGGATCAGGATTTTGTTTATCGACCGCGATCGCTGGACGTGGGGGTGGTGCAGGGGGACAGCCTGTTTATCGACCGAGGGGCAACCCTGGATCAACTGCGAAATATTCGTAACCAAGCCCAGTCCATCGTGAAGGCGGAGGTGGATTTTATTCGCCAAATGGCGGAAAAGAGTGGACGGGTGGTGTTGATTTTGGCAGACCTACCGCCGCTGGCTGCTGCGTTGGGGCAGGCTACGGGGATCCCCTGTTGGGCCATGGGAAACTTTGGCTGGGATTTTATTTATCAGGACTGGGGTAAGCCCTTTGAGCAGGAAATTCGCTGGATTCGCGAGCAGTTTGGGCAGTGCGATCGCCTGTTTCGTCTGCCATTCCATGAGCCCATGGATTCCTTCCCCCTAATTACGGACGTGGGGTTGACCGGGGGCACGCCCCAATTCAGCGATGACGAACTGCGCGATCGCCTGAGCATTCCTAATCGTCCCAAGGAGCGTACGGTGTTGCTGACCTTTGGCGGGCTGGGGCTGGACGCTATTCCCTATGATCGTCTCAGCTATTTTTCTGACTGGCACTTTATTACGTTTGATCGCAGCGCCCCGGACCTGCCTAACTTGACTCGCATTGCTGACCCCGTTGATCCCAGCCGCGCCACTCGGGATTATCGCCCGGTAGACCTGCTGCCTATTTGCGGAAAAGTGGTATCCAAGCCGGGGTACAGCACCTTTTCTGAGGCTTGCCGGTTGGGGACGCCGATTATTTCCATTGAACGTCAGGGATTTGCGGAGGCGCCGGTGTTGCTGGAGGGGCTGCGGGACTATGCTTATCATCAAATAGTTGACGGGGCAGAATTCTTTGAGGGCGATTGGACGTTTCTGAAGGACGATCCCACGCCCCCCAGGTTGGGGGCAGACCAGCTTGATAAGGATGGCAACGGGGCGATCGCCCAGGCAATTGTTAATCAGTTTCGCCGCGATTCTCCCGCATAGGTCCCCGTTTATTTCCCTTCCCTGCGCTCCCCTTTCCCTTTGCCCATGCCCCAACAATCCTCAAGTTTTTCCAGTGCCCATGATGTGGCTACCGAGTTCGACCAGTGGGCTCAATCGGGGCGAGGGGATCGGATGGCTGACGGTCATCGCTATGCCACTGAGCAGTTGCTGGAAGGGTTGGCGATCGCCTCAGATTCCGTGGTACTTGATGCGGGCTGTGGCATTGGCTGGGTGTTAAACGACTTGATTGGTGAGCATATTGCGTCGGGGGTGGGCATTGATTTATCGGCGGAAATGATCGACATTGCCTCCTCCCGCTGCACCTTGCCCCATTTAAAATTCGCCGTATCAAACAGCGCCCAGACTCCCTTTGAGGCGAACCGGTTTTCCCATATCGTTTCTATCGAGTCTTCATACTACGTTCCCGATCCTCTGGAAACTTTAAGAGAATGGCTACGTATTACCCAGCCTGGGGGGCGGCTGGGGCTGGTTATTGACCTTTACCAAGACAATCCGGCTTCGCCCTATTGGGTGGAAGCCCTGTCGTTAACGGCCCATAATCTATCGGTGTCCCAGTGGCGATCGCTATTGTTATCCGCTGGCTGGACCCAGGTGGGCGATCGCCAGGTGCCCCTGCCAGGGCAAATTAAGCCAGACGCCTTCATCCCCTCCCCCTATTTCCCAAATTACGATATCTATCGATCCTATTGCGACGCGGGCTCTCTCCTCCTCACGGCGCAAAAGTTGGCACCACCGTCGGAGTAGACAAACTTTTTATACCGGCTTGTGGAGATTTGCTCGGCAGATTCTTGATCTGTTTTTTTCACGGACAGGATTTACGCCAGTCCTCCTTGGTAAGGGGGGAAGCTGATGCAACGTTTGTTCTTGGTCTTAACAACATGTTTTGCGTAAGTCCTGACGGATTTATATGGGGCGCCCTAGAAAAGCGCTGACAACATCTACATCATTTTTTTGCGCTTTTTTGAGGGTTGTTTGTGCGGTTATCCGTTTTTCACCTTGGTATAACGGTATCAATATGAGTAGGTGTGCAGCAGGACGCCGTTGGTGTGATTGATACACCAGGGACTGTTCTGGGAAGTGGCATCAATTAAGTGCCAGAAGCTTTGCCCAGTGGGGAGCACGCAGCCCTTGCAAAATAAAAAACGTTAGGGGCTGAAACCTTCACGACCAATAGCTTTGAGATTTAAATGATGATAGCCCCCAGTTAGGATTTGGATTTTTACGTCCCGGTGTTTATTGCACTGAGCCTATTTTTTAATGGGGCACTAAATGGGGCACTAAGTGGGGCACGAATTATCCATGGCACACAACTGCTCGGTGACCGATAGTACGCCCTAGGTTATGCGTTCCTGCGTATTACCCATAGATTGCGCATCAAGTGTTTTTGAAAATTCCCGGTACCTAAGCCGATATGGTTACTCAGCCCAAACCGATCGCCGACAGTGTTGCTTCCGTTGTGGCGGGGCGGGCGAAACCTGCACTGTGGCTGCGGCTGGGAAATCGCTGGCAGCGGCGGGGGCAAATTGAACCAGCGATCGCCGCGTTTCAAAAGTATTGCCAGGCGTTTCCCGAAGATGACTATGGCTGGTGGCGGCTGGGGCAGGGACACGATTTGCTCAATCAGCGTCCGGAGGCGATCGCGGCTTATCAAAAAATGACCGATTTGCGCCCGGACCATCGCGATGGCTGGATTGCGCTAATGACGGTGGCTATGGCGGCAAAGGAATACAAAATTGCGGACCAAGCCTGCCGGCGATCCCTGGCCCTAGGGTGGGACGATGTGCGATCCCTAAAGCGCATGGGACAAAAATGGGAGCGGCGCGGTAAGGATTATCTAGCCCGCAGCTGTTACCAGCGCTGGCTGATGTTGGGCCCGGACAATACGGCGGCGTACCGGGCAACGGTGGCCATGGAGGCTTTGACGGGACAGTGGGATAACGTGGAGCAGCTGGGGATGGCGTGGCGATCGCTGGACAATAAGGATCCGGAACCGTGGATGTACCTGGCGCTAAGTTATCGAGAGCGAGACAGGGTGCCTCGGGCGCTGGAGTGTTGGCGTCAGGGGGAGAGGCTCACCATGGCCCTGGCGGAAGAGAAGCGCCCTTCGGTGGACTGGGATGAGGTGGATCTGTGGATGACCTTTTGCCTGGAGCAGCGTGACGACCACAGCCTGAGGGTGGCCCTGGAGCAATATCAATTAATTTTGCAGCGGGAAACGCCTAAGGGGGCAAAGCCTTACCAGCGGCTGGGGCGGCTGTATGAAAAGACCAAGCAGTGGTCGGAGGCGATCGCCGCCTACGATCAAGGCATTGAAATCATTAAACGGCGCAGTAAAGGCAGCGCTGACGGGGAGACCAGAACCGCCAACTGGTATGCCTGGCTGGGGCGCTGTAATGACCAGGTGGGCAATTCAAAGGACGCGCAGGAGGCCTACGAACGGGCCATTAACCAGGGGTGTGCCTACCCGTGGGCTCGAGAGCGCTACGCAGAAGAGTGCTATGCCCAGAAGCGATGGCGGCAAGCGGCCAAAGCGTTTGATTATTTATATGGGTACCGGCGATTTTACGACGGCGGCGATGCCCAAAAAGCCGGCGACGAAATCTCGGAGGTGTCCCAGTTTGCTGAAGTGTCTCTGGAGGTGTCCGAGGTGCCTGCGGCGGTGCTGGAAAAGTGGGGGCGATCCCACTGGAAGTCAGGGAACTTGGACCGGGCGATCGCCCTGTATCGACAGTGGACTGAGCGGGATCCGGAGAACACCCAGGGATGGCTGGACCTGGGATTGATTTATGGGGAACTGGGGGACGAGGACGCTGCTTTGGATAGCTGGGCGGAGGGATACTGTCATGGTTACAATGGGGAACTGGCATGGCAAATGGCCCAGATTTACCGCCGCCGAGGACAGCTAGAAACCGCTGTCACCTACTATCAGGACTGTGTCAGCGCCCAGGTGCACGAAGAGCAAATTTATGGGTTTTTGGGAGACTGCTTTTTCGCCCTCCAGCGCTGGGCGTTGGCCAGTGACGCTTATAGTCAGGCGTTGGCCTATGGCACTAACCATCCCCCAGAGCGCTATTACCAGCTAGGGTTGGCGTTTGTAAAACAGGGACGTCCCATGGAGGCAGTGGCGGCCTATCGGCGCGTGCTGGAAAAACAGCCCGATAATTTTGAACTGTCCATGGAGCTGGCGGATGTGTACACGGAGCTGGGATGGTCGGCGATCGCGGCAAAAACCTACCAGGATGCCATTGCCTCCGGACGGTCCAGCGCCACGATTTATTTAAAGCTGGGGAGCGTTTTACGGGATCAGGAGAAATGGTCCGAAGCGGCTCTTGCTTACGGTCGCGCCATTGCATTGGCTCCCCAGCGCAGTGACTTACGGGCGGCGCTGGCCAAAATCTATGACAAGCAGGGGGCGATCGCCGACGCCATCGACACCTACAAAGAGGCGCTGGTCTTGGATCCAAAGCCCACCTGGGTGTGGACTCGTCTGGCGGAGCTGTATGTCAAAGATGAAGACTGGTACGGGGTGGTTACCACCTACGCTGCTGCCATTGTGCATCACCCTCAGCTGCTGCATCAGTGTCACGAAGCCTGGGCGAAAGGCTACAGGGAGCTGGGGCAGCTTGAAAACAACGTGACGCTATATGAACAGGCGGTGGAACAGTTTCCCCAAAAGCTGGAATTTTACGAGGCACTGGTGGATGCCCAGGAGGCCCTGAGGCGGTGGAACGACGGCGTTAAAACCTGGCAGTTGGCGATCGCCCAAGTGCCCGGGGGCGATAACCCATCCATACAGTTCAACTTGGCCCAGGCTTACGGCAAAGGCAAAAAGTGGGACAAAGCCCTGAAACTCTGCGATCGGCTACTGGCAGAAAAAAGCGTTACCGGCACGACCCAGGGCAATGTGTATGCCCTGCAAGGGGATGCTTACCAAAGCGCTCGGCAGCATAACCGAGCCCAGGACGCCTATGAAATGGCGCTGGAGGTAGGGGTGAGTGATCCCTGCTCGGTGTATATCAATTTAGGGCAGTTGGCCGAGGCGCGATTTAAGTGGTCCGACGCGCTGGCCGCTTATCAAAAGGCCGCTGAAGCCAACCCTAAGTCTAGAAAAACTTGGCAGTTGCTGGCCACCTTAGCCCAGTTCCAAAATGCCTGGGAACAGTGTGCGATCGCCGCCACCGCCGCCTTAGGTTTGGGCAGCAAAGATAAGGAAATCTACGATTGTCTCGCCCAGGCACAATTGGCTTTAGACCAGCCCGAGGAAGCCTTGAAAACCGTTGAAACTGGGCTGCGTCGCCACAGTAAGTATGCGCCCCTACACGAGCAACTGGGCAGAGCCTATGAAGCGTTGGGACAAAATTGGCGGCTATCCACGTTGCCCACCTACCACCGCGCCATTCGCCTGAGCCCAGAAACCTCCTTTGTGTCCATCCAGCGTTCCATTGCGATTCTCCAGGACAACGGACGCTGGCATGAATGTTTGGTATTTATCCAGGACGCCCAAAAGCGACTGCCCAATAATCGCTGGTTAACAGCCCAATACCACGCCGCAAAAGGGCATGTGTTCCGCCATCAGCAAAACTGGGATCAGGCTTTGGGAAGCTTTATCCGAGCGTTGCAGATTTTGCCGGACCTATGGCAGGTGTATGACGCGATCGCCCACACTTTACACCAGACAAATCGCCCTGTCCCCACCGGATCTGCCACCTCCCCCAGCACTTTTTGCGAACTGCCCGCTGACCTAATTGAGCAATTTTGCCCCGTTACCGACGGTCAAATGGCGACGGCCCATGAGCACGCCCATAAGCATGCCCAGTCCCCCCATGCCATCACCCTTTTCGAACAGCACGAGGGCATCACCCACACCTTGGCATCCTCCGGTACCATTGACGGTCCTCCGCTGCCGGAGATTACCTACACCACCCTGACCACCCCCGTCGCCTACACCGCTTTGGTGCCCAAGGGGCGTGTTTGGGCGGGGCAGCTAATGTGCGCTGTTTTTGCTGGCGACGATACGTTGATTTCTGACTTAACCACCGGCTATGGGGCACTGGCGGTTAATGCCCTGGATCCGCCCATTGTGCAGGAGGTGGAAGGCTCCGTCGCCTTTCTTGCTACCCGCTGGAGCGATATTTCCTACTTCCACTGGATGTTTGACGTGGTTCCCCGGCTGGGGGTGTTGCTTCAAAGCGGCATTACCTGGAATGATATTAGCCACTTTGCCTTTAACCGCTGTCGCGAATCCTTCCACGTGGCCACTACCACCGCCCTGGGAATTCCCGACGACAAGCTGATGCAGTGTCGAGCCATGCCCTGGAGCGGCAGCCTGTTTCCCCTTAATCGCCGGTTCCCCCACTTCCGGGCCGACCAGCTTTTGGTGCCTTCTATTCCTGAGCTGCGATGCTATCGTAGTGCTCCCTGGGCGTATCAGTTTTTGCGGGATTTATTTTTAACGGAGAATTTGGCGATCGCCCCCACTGGAGCCCAAAAGCAGTGTCAGGGCAATAAGCTGTACCTGCACCGCCGCGGCGCTAAATACCGTCAGGTGGTGAATGGGGAAGCTCTAGCGGACCTGTTGGATAAGCGTGACTTTGAAGCTTTTGATCCCGGACAGTTTACGGTGCAGGAGCAAGCAAAAACCTTTGCTGCTGCCGATGTGGTGGTGGCGGTGCACGGCGCGGCACTGACTAACCTAGTATTCTGCAAACCAGGAACCATCGTGGTGGAAATTTTTGGTCCCAATCACGTGCAAAATACCTACTGGATTATTAGCTCCATCGCCGGATTGAAGCATTATCATTTGGCAGCCACAGCGGTGCCGAGTCTGGAGAAGACCCGCGGCGTTAAAGAAGATCTGTCCATTGACTTGCCTCAGCTAGAGCGCTTGCTCGATAGCTTGAATCTCTGAGTTCTGAATCTTAAGTTTTGAATCTTGAATTTTGAATCTTGAATTTTGAATATTTAAATGACGCTTGCCCAATGAAGTAGCGCTTGCCAAATGGATTTTTGGAATGCGTGCCAATGCGCCAGCGGATTAGAGACCTAATGCTTTGTAGCGGACTGGCGGCGGGCTGGTACGCACCCTTCAAAGAATTGCCCTGAAATGATTACTGCTAAGTGACGACGGATTTGGCGGGGCGCGCAAAAATCATTCGTCCTGCCGACGTTTGTAGGGAGCTGGTGACCACCACTTCCAATTCATCGCCCACGTAGCGGTTGCCCGTTTCTACCACCACCATGGTGCCGTCGGTCAGGTAACCCACACCCTGTTCCGGCTCTTTCCCCTGACGCAGCACTTTCAGCGCCAGGCTGTCTCCTGGCAGGTAGCTGGGGCGTAACGCATCCATCAAATCATTAACGTTCAGCACCGTCACATCCTGCACGGTGGCTACTTTATTTAAATTGAAATCGTTAGTTAGCAGCGCGGCGTTAGATTCCTGCGCCAGCCGCACCAGCTTGGCATCGACGGTGTTGATATCGTCGTAATCCGCCCGGTGAATCACGATGCGATCGCCATGGCGTTCCCGAATTTTATTCAAAATATCTAGCCCGCGCCGTCCGCGTACTCGCTTCTGGTCATTGGCAGCGTCGGCAATGTATTGCAACTCCTGAAGCACAAACTGGGGCACCAAAATCTGCCCCTCTAAAAATCCCGTATCCAATAAATCGGAAATGCGCCCGTCAATGATGCAGCTGGTATCCAATACCTTCGCTTTTGCCGGTTTCAAGGTGCCTTCGCTAATCAATAACGCCTCGGCACTACTGGGGTTGATTAGTCTTAGTAACGCCCGCCCCTGGGTGTCAGCGAGGGAAATCCCTGTAAAGCCCACCACAATGCTGCCAAAAATCGCTAGAAGGGGCTTAATAAAGGCGAATTTCCAGGGAATCGGCAGCAGAAACACCGGAGCCAGCAGCAAATTTGCCACCAACAGCCCAATAACCAACCCCACTGATCGCACGAGCAACCGATCCACCGGCATGGCTTTGATGCGCTCTTCTGTGCGGCGATAAAAGGCCTGCACCGTTAGCCCAACGATGCCCCCCATTAACGCACCAAAACCACCAATAACCAGACTTAGCCCGTCTCGGTTGGTCACTTCCGCCAAGGCAGATTCCGGCAACGAATCTACGGCGAAGAAGCCGACGCCAACGCCTACAATTAGGAATGAAAGGATAATTAATGTGTCGATCATCGGTTGATCATTATTTGCTCATTGAGGGTCCGCTAAAAAACGCTGTCTCGTCGTCCTGTTGCAATAAGCCCGTAAAACCCGTAACAAGCCCGTTTTGCAGGACCGCCAATGTCCACCATTATATCGTTGCCCGCCTCAGCGGCTCGACCGGTAATTTCCCCTGTGCCCCAGGCGGCGTATCTCCATATTCCCTTTTGTCGCCGTCGATGCCACTATTGCGATTTTGCGATCGCCGTTACGGGGGAATTTGTCTCGGAAAAAGATAAAACATCGCCGAAAAAAACGCCGGTAGATGGCAGCAACTCTGACCGCATTCGCCGTTATGTGGACGCCCTAATCCAAGAAATTATTCAAGGCGCCACGGCTGCGTCTTCAGCAGATCCGTCCACCTTGCCCTCTTTAAATACCATTTTCTTCGGAGGTGGTACACCATCGTTGTTAAGCGTGGAGCAGTTCGAGCGAATTTTGCAGGCTTTGGACCGCCGTTTCGCCATTGCCACGGACGCAGAAATTTCCATGGAAATGGATCCGGGCACCTTTAATCGAGATAAGCTAGCGGGCTTTTTAGACCTGGGATTAAACCGTATCAGCCTGGGAGTGCAGGCATTTCAGGATTCGTTGCTGGAAGCGTGTGGTCGCCTCCATCGTCGCCGGGATGTGGACCGGGCGATCGCCATGCTCGACGACTTTGGCGTCACTAACTGGAGCCTAGATTTAATCACCGGATTGCCCCATCAAACGGAGGAGCACTGGCGCGAGTCCCTGGATCTGGCCATCGCCGCCAACCCTGCCCACCTTTCCGTGTACGACCTTACCGTTGAGCCGGGTACGGTGTTTGGCTATCGTTATGAACCGGGAGAATTTCCGTTGCCTTCGGAGGCGATCGCCACAGACTTGTATCGCCATGCCCATGGAGCCTTAACTGGCGCGGGGTACGACCACTATGAAATTTCCAACTACGCCAAACCGGGACATCGCAGCCGCCATAATTTGGTGTACTGGCGCAACGATCCCTACTACGCCTTTGGGATGGCGGCCACCAGCTATGTGAATCGGTGTCGCTTTAGCCGTCCGCGCACCCCCCACGATTACGCCGCTTGGGTGGCAGCGGGGGGAGAAATTAGTGGAGAAACGGTCGATCCGGTGGACGAGTGGTTGGAAACCCTAATGGTAGGGTTACGCCTATCGAACGGGGTGGACCTGAAAAATCTGGCGCAGCAATTTGGCAATAAACCGGTGCGGGCGTTGGTGGAGCTATTGCAGTCCTACAAAAAACAAGGATTGGTAACGATGGGTAATGGGGCGATTGCCTTAACTAGCCCCGATGGATTTCTGGTATCCAACGACGTCCTATCCACAATTTTTGAACGGTGGATAGATGAGGATCAGCTTTAAAGTGTCTCTCCCGAATTAGATTTCGATCCTGCATAGCCTTCCGCCACACCCAAAAACTAGGCACTGACTTGAGACGGGGAAGTACGCAGCCTTTCGCAAAGGTTGCACAGGTAGGACTTGTCGCTGATGGGCAGCCGAGGCTTAGGCAAATCGGGGTTCGGCCAAACGCTTAGATGCTCGCAAATACAAGGTTTTACCCCTTGGACCACTAGCGACGTGGGAATTGGCATCATGCAGTTAGCGCAGGGAATAATATCCCAAGCATTTGACAGTAGATCGGCGATCGCGATTGGTGCCCCTTCCAGGTAAAACTCCGATGCGCCATTTAAAATTTCTGACCAAGCTTGTTCAAATTCAGCCGTGTAACCGCTGTGCTGCGAATCATCACGCTGAAAAACCGGTTGGGGACAAAGCTCTCGGCGACGATTCTCATTGGTAACAGCAGCATGCCCTAGCTGAAACCAAAGGGCTAAATATTCTTTGACTTGGGTACGAGGTGCCATAAAAAAGGAAAAGGATTAAAACCGAAAAACGTTGGTTACTATTTCCCGATGCACGTTAGATTTTGCGCATTGTTTCGTGTTTTAGAAACTGTTTCGTGTTTCAGAACCCACTTGAAGTTAATGCTTAGGGACCTTTATTTTTATTGTCCCTATTCTATTTATCTCTAAGGCTTAGGATTGGGTAGCGTGATTACTTTTAAACTCAATATCTCAACAGTAAAATCTATGCCTAAGCCCAACTTGAGACTGTTTTAAGAAGCGTCGAAAAAATAGTAAGAAACCAAACGTATTCACTGCATTAACCTTAACAAAGTCAAATGGGGCTGTTACTCCATGTCTCAACTCTGTCTTAGCTTTGTTTCAATACTTAAGGCGACAGGTCCCCTGTCCTGAAAGGATTTCACCGTTTATTTCTTCTTTTCACTGCCTTGAAAAAAGTCTGAAAAACAACGCTTTTATTCAACTTTCTTAACGCTTTGTCCTTTGCCCCCTTCAAAGGTCTGCCCCAGATTCTGCCCCAGATCAGGCACTTCTCTGCCGTGCTGCTTAATGTCCACAGCATATCCAGCAACCACCAGAAACACTTGGCTACTATGCAGCGCAACGGTGCGGGTTAAAGTTCCTAGGCGATCGCGAAACTGCCGCCCTAGGGGGTATGCCGGCACCACCCCCCACCCGGTTTCTTCCGCCACCACAATGGCGCGACTTCCCACCGCTACCAGGGCGTCAATCAGTTGTTTTTGCTGTCCTAACCAGTCCTGATCTTTAAGCTCCAAACAGTTAGCAACCCAGGTTCCCAAAGAGTCAAGAAGAATACGATTTTGAGGTGGGATTTCCTTCAGGGCGATCGCCAAATCCTTGGGAACTTCCAGGGTTTGCCAATGGTTAGGACGGCGATCGCGATGGCGCTGAAGACGTGCCTGCCATTCAGAATCGTTGGGATCTTTGGTAGCGGTGGCGATATAAGTGATGGGGCAGCCGCTGGACAATGCTAAGTGTTCCGCCCACTCGCTTTTTCCCGACCGACTGGGACCCGTGACTAAAATTGATCCAGTGGATTCAGCCATATGTTTAGACTGTGCTGAAAGACTGTTTAGAAAGTTATTTTGCTGTTGATTTTGCGCCCAATTAACCGCGGAATATCTTTATATTTCCTTCACCTATTTTTGGCTGGGTTTTTAGCTTGATTGATGGCTAACTTCTTAACTGGATTTCTTAATATTGATGGGCATAATTGCGCCTTCTAAGTGGGCCCCTGTCAGCCTCACCATCAATCGTTCCCCCATATACATCTTTGCCCCACTTAAATCGGCGCCGCTCAAATTAGCCCCACTTAAATCAGCACTAATTAAATTAGTTCCTTGCAAGTTGGCGCCGCTTAAGTCTGCCTGAAGCAAATTGGCGCGAAATAGCCGTGCCCCTTCCAAATTGGCGCCGCTTAAATCTACCCGATGGAGAAACGCATCGGTTAAATCCGCATTGCGTAAGTCAGCACCGCTTAAATTGCGCCCAGAAAAGTCCTTCTCCCGCAGATTGGCATTGCGCAAGTCCGCGCCGCTTAAATCACTACCGGGTCGGCGACTGGGGCGATCGCCTGGACTAAAACCAGGGGGCACAATGGGGGGGCGAGATGCCCTTTGGGACGCCCTTTGGGACGCCCTTTGAGATGCCCTTTGGGACGCCTCTGAAGACGTTTGATGAGCCGTTCTTGGAGAGCTTGATCGCGCAGATTGGGGGCGTCGAGACTGGCGAGATTCACGAGATTCGCTGCTGCTAGGGCGCGGTCGCTGCCTGAAAGTTTCCTCCGACCCGGTGCGAGATGCCCGGTAGAAAGGGTTCCCGTAGCGCCCCCCGCGCCCCGACTCGCCATTGCTAGATTCAGCAGAACCGGAACTTTGAGAATTATTTAAATCAGCGCCACTCTGTCTTTGCTGATCCTTAAAGTAATCCCGGAAAAACTGACGTGCCTCGTTTAGCTCCTTTAATTTTTCGTGAGCCTTATCTTTCAAACGAGGATTATCCTCTGGAATACGATCCGGGTGCCAAATAAACGCCAAATCCTTATAAGCCTGGTTGACGGCTTCCTTGGATGCTCCAGGTTCCAGGTCAAGCCGTTGATAGTAGCGATTTAGGTCGCCCATAAAACCAGAGAAAAAACCGGAAAAAATTACGTAGCGGCACACCGCCACAAAGGACGGAAGTTTGCCCATCCTAAAATTAAGTTGGGCTGGTGGCAATTGCGTAACAAATTTCTTTGAATTTAAGTCTTGCGACACGTGCGACCCATTAGGGGGCAGAAGCCCGACGCAGTGGGAATTACAAGCCTTTCTACGCTGGAATAAGCTGGGGGCTAAAACCTTCGCGGCTATTGACTTTGAGCGCTGATCGGCAATGGTTCTTAGCTTAGTCCCAGAACTTACGCTTAGTAATATTTATAGCGATCGCCAAAAATTGCGGCTAGCGTAGGCAAATAGATTTAGCGCTGGATTGGAACGGAGTGTTCGTCGTGGGTGAATCAGTCCTAGAGTTGGTAACGACGGTCAAGCACGTAGCTGACGGAGACACAATTATCGTGCCCTGGGACGACGAAATAGTGGGTGCGATGGAGCGCCACTTCAACCGCCCTGTGTACCGCGCTGAAGAACAAGGAATTTCAATTCGACTGTTTGGACTGGACGCGCCGGAAATGGGGCAAGAGCCTTGGGGACAAAAGGTGAAGGAGCGACTGGCTAAGCTACTGTCCCCTTACGATGAAGTGACCCTCCAAGTGCGGGATATGGACTCCTACTCCCGGCTGGTGGCGGAGGTTTTTGTAGAAGGGTTTTCCGTTAACGTGCAGCTAGTGGCGGAGGGCTGTTGCGTCGCGTTTTTCCAATGGCTTCGGGGCACAGATCGGTGGGCAGATTTTGCTAAAGCCCATGATCGCGCCCGTCATAAAAAAGTGGGCATTTGGGGTGATGAGAATTTCATTAGCCCCGGGGAGTGGCGCCACCAAAATCGCGCCGGATAGGAAAATCCACTAGTCAAAGGCACTGGGTGAGAGACATTCCGAGAAGCCGTGAAAGTTCGGGTAAGCCTAGAGATCAAGTTAAGGAATCAGTCGCCGCCACCAGCCACAGACGTCAGTTCGACGAAAAGCCCCCTTCCCCAAGGGAGGTTGGGGGGCTCCTCTGATGCTTGAGCCGGTAGTGGGAAGTCTTGGGAATGGGGGGTAGGGTAAGAATCCCCCCTCAGGCCCCCTTGGGTAAGGGGGGAAGCAGATTTGAGCTAATGATTTTGTGCCATCGAACTGATGTGACAGCTTTGCTTGTCAGCGACCATATTGTCCTTTGGCGCGCCAGTTAGTCAGTGGCACTTCGAGCTGATTAAGGCGCCGTAAACGTGATAGACCGAAAGCCTGCCTGAGCCCCAAAGAACATGCGATCTTGTGTTGTGGGTTGTTTTTAAGTGGCGACAACAGATCAAATACATTGAGTCGCTCAATTAATAAGGAATGCGAGCAGATTGTCGGTGAGACTCAACTCATCAGTACAGCGGTAAATCGCGCTTCGGGATTTCGCACGCGAATGTGTATTTGATTTTGAAAAATATTAATATTAAGGAAATATAAAGCTCTCTTGTGGTTTGCCTCTCGTGATGTGTTGCAGGAGAAGTGTGATGCACATTTTAAGGCGTCGTATTTTTCTCCGGCTGTGCCTCGGGACTGCTTTCGGCAGCAGACTTTAACGCGCTTCCCTTCAGGGGATCTGTCTCGCAATGAGGGCTGATAGCATGTCTGGGTGATGTGGATAGAAAAACAATAGGGTGGAGCTTACGGTGCTCTGATCTAGAAAGTGAACCTATTTCTTGGCGATGCGTTTGCATATGTTCTCTTCAGTGGGCTTGTGGTCGGTTTTATTGGCGTGGCGATCGCCAACCGCCGTTTAACCCATCAAAACAACCAGTACAAACAGGCAGAAAAGGGCTGGCGTAATTTTGAGCAACGGTACAGCAACTTGGTCCTGGCATTACCCATAGGAGTGTTCCGCTTAAATAAGGACTTACACAATATCTACGCCAACGAGCAATGCTGCGATATTTTTGGGCTTGCTGCCGATGAAATTGCCGGGGACGGTTGGTTGCAGTACATATATCCAGGCGATCGCGATTCCGTTATGGATCACTGGCAACAGGTAATTGACCACGGTGGTCCTGTGTCCTTAGAGCATCGATTACTTCGCCCTGACGGCACCGTGGTGTGGGTTCATAACCAGTGCGTCAGCGAAAAGAATAATCAAGGGCAGTTGGAAGGAATCGTAGGCACTTTAACCGACGTTAGCGATCGCCCCCACGACGGCATTCTGTGGCAAACGGAGCAAGGATTCCGCCGGGCTATCCAAGCCGTACCATTCCCGCTGATGGTGCATGCCGAAGACGGAGAAATGCTGCAAATCAACTCGGCCTGGGCAGAAATAACGGGATACACACACGCCGATATTCCCCGAGTGCAAGATTGGACACGGCGTGCCTACGGGGAACGACAGCACATTGTACAGAGCCTCATTAATGAACTTTATGGTCTAACCAACCGGCGAAACAATGGGGAGTTTGCTATCACCACTAGCGATGGAAGCCAGCGCATTTGGCAATTTAGTTCAGTGCCTCTGGAACCTTTGTCCGACGGTCGTCGGGTGGTGATGTCTATGGCCGCCGACGTGACGGACAATCGCCGTGCCGAAGCAGCTCTAATGGAAAGCGAAGAGCGCTATCGCAGTATATTTGTCCAGGCGGCGGTGGGATTGGTCAATGCATCCTTTGAAACCAAGAAATTTATTGACCTTAATTCGCGTTTTTGCGAAATGCTGGGCTACTCCCGCAAGGAGTTGATGGGCAAAACCGTCATGGATGTTACCCATCCGGAGGATCAGGGACAAATTCTGTCTGATATACAAAAGCTGCTTGATGGAGAAATGCCCTACTTCTTCCATGAAAAGCGCTATGTCCGCAAAGACGGCAGTGTTTTTTGGTCGACCACTGGGGTATCGGTGGTGCGAGGGGCCGATGGAAAGCCTAAACACACTTTGGCGGTTGTTCAAGATATCACCGAGCAAAAACAGCAGGAGATTAAACGTCAGGAGGCGGAAGACCAACTGCGACGCAGTGACCAGCGTTTTCGCAATATGGTGGCTAATATGCCGGGGGCGATTTTCCGCTACGTTTTGCGTCCCGACGGCACTGACCAGGTGATCTATATCAGCCCGGGCTGTCAGGATATCTGGGAACTGGACGCTGAAATATTAGTTTCCGATGCGGGGATTCTATGGGACATGATGCACCCGGAGGATCTGGGGCATGTGATTGAGGGAGTGGAAGAGTCGGCGCGCACTATGGCGCCGTGGTCTATTCAGTGGCGAATTACGACGCCGTCTGGAAAGCTGAAATGGCTGGATTCGGTGGGGCGTCCGGAGCGCATGGACAATGGGGAGATTGTTTGGGATGCCTATGTTGCGGATGTGAGCGATCGCACGCACGCGGAGGAAAAACTACGTCAAAGCGAGCACCGCTTCCGTAATATGGCGGCTAATGTGCCGGGGGCGATTTTCCGCTATATTTTGCACCCTGATGGCTCCGATGGGGTGGTGTATATGAGCCCCAGCTGTTACGAGCTTTGGGAGGTGGAAGCGACGGACCTTTCCAAGGACACAAAGATTCTTTGGGACATGATCCACCCTGATGACTTGTCAGCAATGGTGGAGTCGGTGCAGGTGTCGGCAAGGACATTGCAGCCGTGGTATTTCCAGTGGCGCATTGTGGTGCCGTCAGGGCAGTTGAAATGGCTGCAATCAAGCGGTCGCCCGGAGCGCCAAGACAATGGTGATGTGATTTGGGATTCGCTAATTTTGGACGTGAGCGATCGCAAGCGGGCTGAGCTTGCCCTACAGGATAGCGAGGCTCGGTTTAGGTTAGTTACCGAAAATATGAGCGATCTGGTATGCCTCCATAGTCCCGACGGACGTTACTTATACGTCACACCATCCTGTAAAGCCCTGCTGGGCTATGAGCCGGACGAGCTCCTAGGGCGCGACCCGTACGCTTTTTTCCATCCGGAAGAGTGCGATCGCATTTGGAGGGAGTTTCACCAGCCCGCCTTAGCCGGCAGCCAACAGCTTGCGGTGTATCGGATGCGCTGCAAAAACGGGAACTATATGTGGCTGGAAACGCTGACCAAGCCGATTTTGGCTGATGACGGTACCGTCAAACATCTGCAAACCACATCTCGGGACGTGAGCGATCGCGTCCAAGTGCGTCAGCAGTTGAAGCACGATGCCCTGCACGATAGCCTGACCGGCTTGCCCAACCGCAGCTTATTGCTGGAGCGCCTGGACTTAAGATTGCAAAAAGCTAGAGCCGAGCCTGACTTCCAGTTTGCGGTGCTGTTTTTGGACTTGGATAATTTCAAAGTCATTAACGATAGCTTGGGGCACTCGGTGGGGGACGCGTTGCTCATAGCGGTAGCTCACCAGCTTCAAACCTTTGCCTACGGCACCGATATGGCAGCGCGGCTGGGGGGCGATGAGTTTGTGCTGCTCCTGGAAGATATTGAGGACTTGGCGGAGGCGGTTTCCGTTGCCGAAGGAATTTTGAGGAATTTTGAGCGTCCGTTGCTGTTGGAGTCAGGGCAGCGGGAGGTGTTTACCAGCACCAGCATTGGCATTTTGCCCTGGAATCCCAGCTATCACCATTCCGCTGAGGACCTGCTGCGAGATGCGGATTTGGCGATGTACCAGGCTAAGCGCGGCGGTCGAGGACGCTACACCGTGTTTAGTCCTGAAATGCACTGTCAGGCGATGGAGCGTCTGCAGCTGGAGCAAGAACTGCGGCAGGGGCTGGAAAATAATGAGTTTGTTTTGTATTACCAGCCCATTGTGGCTTTGAAAACCGGCGCGATAAGGGGATTTGAGGCGCTAGTTCGCTGGCAACATCCCCAGCGTGGGCTGGTGTCTCCGGAAACGTTTATTGGTATTGCTGAAGAAACCGGCTTGATTGTGCCCCTTGGACAATGGGTTTTGGAAACGGCGTGCGCCCAGTCCACTACCTGGTATCGCCAGTTTCCTGACCAGAACCTGCGCATTAGCGTTAATTTAGCGGTGCCCCAGCTCCAGCCGCAGTTTTTAGGATCGCTGGACAAGGCCCTGGGAGAAAGCGGGCTGCCGGGAAATCGTCTTACCTTGGAAGTGACGGAAAGTTTGCTGGTGGAAAATTTTGACGCTGCGGATCGCCTGCTGGGGCAACTGCGCAAAAGAGGCGTCAACGTCAGTATTGATGACTTTGGCACCGGCTATTCTTCCCTCAGTTATTTGCATCGATTGCCCGCCGATGCCCTGAAGGTAGACCGCGCCTTTGTCAGCCCCGAATTGCCTGATGCTCGTAACCAGGCGATCGCCGAGTCCATTGTGGCTTTGAGTAATTTGCTGGAGTTGGATGCGATCGCCGAGGGCATTGAAACGCCGGATCAGCTGCAATGGCTTAGAAGTATTGGCTGTGAGTTTGGGCAAGGCTATCACTTCTTTGCACCGCTGTCGGTGGACGACGCCACCCAGCTCCTAGTGCAACGAACGCTGGCTTTACATCACTCTGCGGAGACACCTGACACTGAAGCACCTGACACAAATGGAGACAGTTCCAAGGGCTCTGGTCCTAACGGAAAAATTCCAGTGATCGCTGACCCAGCGGGTAATTCTCCCTAGGACATCCCTGGGGCACCATATGCCTCAATGTATGGCAATTCTTTGCTACCTGATGCTACGGCTTCTAATTGGCGATGCGTGCCGAGGGTCACTCAATAAATCGTTATGATAGAAAAGTCCGACTCCTAAAATTGCTAAGTTTCTTTGCCCATGGCTCCAGCCTCTGACCCGGCGATCGCTGAAAAGTCCTCCTCATCTTCCCAGTCTTTTTTCCAGCGTATCCTTCTGGGTAATCGCCCTACCCCGGAGCTAATGGCGATTTTGCTGGTGTATTTTGTCCAGGGAATTTTGGGGCTGTCACGGCTGGCAGTGAGCTTTTTCCTGAAGGACGATCTCGCCCTAAGTCCGGCGGAAGTGGCGGCATTAACGGGGGTGGCTGGGCTGCCTTGGATGGTGAAGCCGCTGTTTGGTTTTTTGTCCGACGGGTTGCCAATTCTGGGCTATCGGCGGCGGTCGTATTTGGTTTTGGCGGGGCTGTTAGGGTCCGGCTCCTGGGTTGCTTTGGCGACGGTGATTCATTCCGCTTGGGCTGCCACATTGGCGATCGCCCTGTCGTCGCTATCGGTGGCAGTCAGTGATGTGATCGTGGACTCGCTGGTGGTGGAGCGGGCGCGGGGGGAATCGGTGGCACAAACGGGATCCCTCCAGTCCATTTGTTGGGGAACGTCAGCGATCGGTGGGCTATTGACGGCCTATTTAAGCGGCGCTTTGCTAGAGCGGTTCAACGTGCAGACGGTTTTCTTGATGACCTCCAGCTTCCCGTTATTGGTGGCTGGGGCGGCCCTATTAATTTCGGAGCAGCGGCGATCGCTCCAGCCGGACTGGTCTAGCGTTAAATCCCAGGTGGGTCTGTTGCGTCAGGCAGTGTCGAAAAAAGCCATCTGGTTGCCCACGTTATTTTTGTTTTTGTGGCAGGCAACTCCTTCAGCGGATTCGGCGTTTTTCTATTTCAGCACCAACGAGCTGGGCTTCGGTCCCGAGTTTTTGGGGCGAGTTCGCTTGGTGACCAGCATTGCAATGCTGCTGGGTATTTGGGCGTTTAATCGATTTTTTAAAACCGTTCCTTTCCGCAGGATTTTTGCCTGGGGCATTGTGATTTCCACAGTGCTAGGGCTAAGCACCCTGCTGTTGGTGACCCATACGAATCGGATAATTGGCATTAGCGATCGCTGGTTTAGCCTGGGAGATAGCCTGGTACTGACGGTGGCGGGGGAAATCGCGTTTATGCCAGTTTTAGTGCTGGCGGCGCGGCTGTGTCCCCCTGGGGTGGAAGCAACGCTGTTTGCTTTGCTGATGTCAGTGCTAAATCTATCTAGTGCGGTATCCCAGGAGTTTGGCGCAATTCTGACCCACTGGCTGGGGGTTACTGAAAGCAATTTCGATAATCTTTGGCTGCTGGTGACTATCACCAGCCTGTCAACGCTGTTGCCATTGCCCTTTGTCGGTTGGCTGCCTGATGCGTCGGCTGATGACGGAGACGAGTCGGGCGATCGCCCCAATGGGCTCCCCCCAGAGATCACCGTCGCCAATAGCCAAGAAAGTCTATCAATGGTGTCGTCTTTGGTACCCGATATGTTGCCAGAGCCGGAAAGCCAAAAATCCTAAACGTGCTTTAGATTAAGCGAGTGGCGATGGTGTAGGAGGGGCGCTGCTTTTCCTCGCGGCTACTTTTTACCAGACGGAAATCCCGGTCAATGTATAGATGCTCTAGCTTGGGCTTGGCTTTGTAGACCCCTTCATAGCGCTTGGCGGTGGAGCGATCAATGCCGGTGGTGGGAATGGCTGGAGCTTTAGACTTTCCAAGCTGCTTAACCATGGCTTTTTCAAACCAAGCTTTTGCCGCCTGGGGATTAAACGGAATTGCTTTGAGGCGAAACCGCTGGCGGATTCCCACATTCTCAATATCCCAAGCCTGCTGAGTTTCCCCGTCAGTGCGGTCAGAAATTCCATAGGTTTGGATAATCATTAAGTCGTAATTTAAAAGTCCCTTGGCGAACCATCGGAGAAAGGGAATTTTCTGGCTAAATTGATAGCGAGCCAAGTTAGCGTAATAGCCGTTGTCCGCAAAAATTTGATAGGACTGGTCCAGCGATCGCCCGGGCACAATATCTTGAAACGGAATCGTAGACCACACGGACTTCCATACCCCTTGTACCAACGGCATTTCCGCCTCTAAAGTTTGGGCAGGGTTGCGATCGCTCAGGGCATCAAACAGAGGCATTAACTGTTGCTTAAGCAGCTGTGCTTTCTTGGCACTTTTATCCCCCTCGCGTCCTTCCGTTAAGGATAAAATTATTTTTTTTAACTCCTCTGTGCTGGTTCCCGCCAACCTTTCAGGGGTGAATTTTCTATTAGCAACGCCAGCCATTACGCTTCACCAAAAACACAGAATCAACAGTAATTCCACCAACCCATGCGGCTTCGCAATAACGTCACAAATTATCCGCGGGTCGATTTCTGGAAACTGAATCGTTTAAAATCCTAGCGAATTTTCAGGGAATCTTCACCGTTATTATGGGGTAGTTATTGACGCTAGCGAGAATAACTTGATGACATTTCTCCCGACGCCGCACCG
This sequence comes from uncultured cyanobacterium, assembly GCA_937883785.1. GTDB lineage: Bacteria > Cyanobacteriota > Cyanobacteriia > CACIAM-69d > CACIAM-69d > CALGDE01. Next base: position 4,357 of record CALGDE010000158.1, on the reverse strand, counting down.
GTTTTCTACGGGGTTTCGCCCTGGACTATCCCTGGGTCTGGCTGCGATCGTCTCATTGCTAAGCTTAGGGGTGGCTCAAAACGCCGCCCATGCCCACGCCATCACCACTGACTATCGTCTGCTGCCGGAGCGCATCAACACCTTAGAAATTCAATCCACTTTCAGCGAAGTTGAATCTTTTCCTAATGCACCGGTGGTGGTGTATTCGCCCGAAAACCCTGATCAACCGTGGATGACTGGCACCACCGATGAGAACGGCAAATTTGCTTTCCAGCCGGAGCCGGGGGTGACCGGAATTTGGTCCATTGAAATTGGTGAAGACAGCCACTGGGACCAGCTTTATATTCCTGTGGGCGGTGATGGCATCCAGCTGAATCTAATTAGCCAAAGCGATCGCGCTGCCCAAGTTGCCAAGCACAGCCATGCCCCTTTTACGATTACTTTAGCTGGTCTGATTTTAGGCAGTGTGGCCACTCGCCGTTTATTGAAGCGCTCGGGAGACTAGGGACTGGCATCAGTTAAATTTCAGGTCCAAATCTCAAAACCAACCCCTATAAAGAACTTAGCTGTCAATACTTCTTGATTTGAAGGGTGTGAAGGGTGCGTGCTTCCCACCTCGTGGAGGGGCTGGCGCTTGATTAGTGACTTGCTTCGGCGATCGCCACCCCGAAGAGTGTCACACCTCCTCAAAATTTTTGACCGAATCGTTGGACCCTTAGGGCGTCAAATCAGATTTTCCAGCTCCACGGTCTATGAAACCCTACAAGCCCAGCGGTAAAGCTCCCGCTTCCGGCATCATGCGTCTCGGTCTGTCCACCGTCATCGGTAACATTGTGGCGGGTGGACTGATTCATCTGCTGGGACGGCTAATTTACGTCATCCTTGTGTTTCCGCTACTAATGGGCGCGACTGCCGGTGGACTTGCTTTTGCCGCTAGTTATGGGGGCAAAATCCGAAATCCACTTTTGACGGTTGCCGCCGGTTTGCTTGGCGGACTTTGTATTTATGGCACCACCCACGGCGCAGACTATGTGGTGTTCCGCAGCGAATCCGGTGCACGGGTAGATGAATTGCTGGAAGAAAGGGTGGGAGAATCTGGCTTTGTGGGATATCTCAAATACTCTGCACAGCAGGGGGTATCCATCGGCAAAATCGGCAGGGATGGCATCAACCTGGGGGAGACGGGCACCTGGGTTTATTGGCTAATTGAGCTGGCAATTATAGAAATGGTGGCGGGGGCGATCGCCTATGGCGCGGCATCCCAAGTGTTCTGCGAAAAGTGCAGCGAATGGTACGACTCGGCAACGCCCATCGGCGGTGTCTCTCCTGAGAAAGGCAATGTGTTTCTAGAGGCTCTGAAGGCGCAAAACTTTAGCCAAGCTGCCCAATCCATTGGTCCTGTGCTCAGCAACACCAACAGCAGCCTGAAAATTTCCCATTGCCTGTGTCCCGCTTGCCGCGAAGAGGGTGAAATCTTACTCTCCGTGGCAGAAGATCGAACGGACAAAAACGGGAACAATTTGTGGTCTAAAACCGTGAAAGAAGAATTACTAACCCCAAGGGAGTATCAGCAATTTATGGCTGCCATTCCTACTCAAAGTGCTGATAGTGAGCAGGTGTAAACTGGCTAACATACTTTAAAAATTAAGGGCGAACGACGGGACTCGAACCCGCGAATGGTGGAACCACAATCCACTGCCTTAACCACTTGGCTACGCCCGCCATGAACGCTTGAATATATTAACAAACCGGTTGGCAAAGTCAACCCTGTTCCGCCCCCATAGCTGCAACTTGACCAATGTGCTGAGCGGTCACCCTAGAAAGCTCTCAGCGCTTTTTATAGGGTGCTCTGAATCTTGGCTCTCGCCTTTTTGGGGACCAAGGGAAAATGCTGGGGGAAATACTGAGAAAATGGCTGAACGTTGGATGGGCGAGGGTCTTCTGTGGCAAAAAAACAAAAATTTCCCCATTTACTGGGATCAAAATGGACTGCTGGAAAGCGCACTTTCGGCTGGCGGCATTTCCAAGTGGCGAATCGTAAAAATCAGGGACCATGGGTTTATGCGGAATTAGTATCGTCCTGTGATTCTTCGGTGCGATTTTGGATTAATGCCAAAATGCTGAAGGATCGGTCCCAGTGGCAACCCGGTTGGACCCCTCTCAATGAGCTGGCAGTGGTAGACGAGGCGGAAACGCTGGATGACGGCACGCTGCAAATCTTGCCCACCAGCGACAAGGAAAATGGGTTAAGGACTGAAGGAAAAGAGGATGGCGACGAAAATAGTGCTGGCAAAGACGCCGGTAAAAATGCCGCAGAACAAGAGCCTGCGGGAGAAACGGAAACAGAAACAGAGACAGAAACAAACACAGAAATAGTAAATAGCTAAGGCGTGCCATCAATCGAGTGCCAAAAGCTTTACGTAGTGGAGAGTACACGCCCTTCCAAAACAAGGTGTATCAGGGGCTGAAACCTTCACAGCTACAAGCTTTGCAATTTATAGTCACTCTCCAGAGATATAGGACGAATTGGTCAGTACATGGTCGAGAGCATCATGCAGCTTCTCAAAGTGCTCTCGACCTCGCCTCACTCGTGCTTTTACCCAACCCCAGCACTGCTCAATGGGATTCAAATCGGGAGAATAAGGAGGCAGGGGACGTATTCGCCCCCTGCCTCTTCCACCAGGTCACGAATACGTCCCCCCTTGTGAAAACTGGCATTGTCCAAAACCAATACCTTCCCCGGAGATAACTGAGGCAACAGCACCTCTTCAAGCCACTTTTCCACCACATTTCGATTGCAAGACCCTTCAAAGGTCATCGGGGCAAACAGCCCTTCTTTGACTCCGTAAGCACCGATGGCACTAATGCGACCTCGGCGACTTCCTGGCTTCAGCTCCACGATGGCGGTGCCCCGAGGACTCCAGCCATAGTCATACCGGTCTCGCTCATCCATACCGGTCTCATCCAGATAAATCACATCTTGGGGACGATAGCGAGTGAGCTGTAACCGAAACTCCTGGCGGCGCTCTTCATCGCGCTCAGCGTAGCCATAGGTTTTTTTTACGGGTATATCCCAAGCGTTTGAGGTATTTGAAGATGGTTTGGAAGCCTACCCCAAACTGAGTAGCGAATTGCTTGAGACTCCAATGGCGATGGCTGTCCACGAAAGCCGTGAACTCACTGTCTTGAATCTTGGCGCGCGAGCGTGGAGGATTACGAGGAGGCTCAGGGACCAGAGTCCCCTTCGTCTCAAACTGCCGCCGCCACAGATTAATCGTGTTTCGACTGAGCTGGAAGACTCGACTGGCTTCGCTAGGTCTCATACCGTTGTCGATGGCGTTGATGACTTTTTGCCGTAGGTCAGCGCTGTAAGCAAAGGGCATGAGGATTAGGAGGTTAGAACACTTTTACATTCTGTCCTACATACCTGGGGAATGACTATAAACGATGACAGCCCTTAATTACGTTCCCGGATTACGTTTGACCGTTTTGGGGACCGAGCCGCCGTAAATATTCCCATCCTCGCTGGGGCCAAACTCGCGATCGCCCAGTTTTTTTGGCAATCCATTCAGCCACTTTGGGACCGGACCACGGCTGCCCGTCAGGAGCTGTTTCCAGGAGCAACTTTGCTAACTCCTCCTGTTGTTCCTTACTCAAAAGGGCTCGCGGCGATGAGCGTCCTGGGTGGTTGCGCCGGGCGATCGCCGGGGGACCTTTCTTGTTGTAGCGGCGCACAATTTCCTTGGAATAGTCGTAGCTGAGGGCGATCGCTGCGGAAGCTTTTTTGATGGTCCACCCCGACGCCACCAGATATAACAAGTGCCACCGCCGCGCCTCAACGGCATCCTTCGACTGCCGATAGCAGTCCTTGAGAGCATCAGGGGAGAGATGGGGTTCAAGATGGGCTTTCGGTGGCATGGTCTCCGACTGTAAAATTTGACGTTCAGAACCTAATGCTCAGAACCAACGTTCAAAGCGTGACGCTCGGAATTTGTCGCTGTTTGACGCTGGGGATATGCCCCTGGTAACCAAAAATGATTTTTGGAGAACGGCGCCATAACCGGAAAAGGACGAAGCAGGAACGGGAATTCACCATGGGTAGCCCCACAAAATACAGATGCAAAAATGCAAATGCAGAGCGCAACATAATGCTCCCTGCATCTTTTTCCCATTGAAAATGCCCCAATCCGGAGAACGGGATTAGGGCTTTACGACGTCTTCACCAAAAACTATTCGCTGAGAAATTATCCACTCAAAGTTATTGCATCAGACCTGTTGAATTAAGACACTGTTGAAGTTCGATTTAGAGCTAGTTTATAAAGTAAATCTGAAGCACCGCGCAATGCAGAATCGCCAT
>CALGDE010000157.1 GCA_937883785.1 uncultured cyanobacterium | reverse complement strand
TAGAAGAAAACAGCTTTCTTCAGTATGTCTTAACTCACTCCGTCGCTGCTATAAAGGGTGTGAGGGGCTTGCTGGATCAGGCGTCTGAACTTAGATGACGATAGCTCCTAGGAAGATTGAGGAAATCTTAAGGAAAAGGTAAAACTTGCCATTGAGTGCAATTAGCAAAAAATGGCTGGTATTCTACTTACATAGGGGCATAGACAGTGATGCCTGAACTCAGAATTGCGAACCAATAAACGTAGCTCCGTCCTTATTGGGTTTCCTTTTTCCTTGAGACATGGGTTTCGATTAGTGATTACTGCCCAAACTTGCGCAGGTTTCCAAAGTGCGTAATTTGGCTGCGGGTGATGGCTAAACATTGGCAATGTAAGTTACGGCATTTTCAATTGCCGAACTTCTGCAGCGTCAAAAAGCTTTAGGTGGCTATCGCCAACTTTTGTCACTAGTTCTCCAGCAAAGCCTTGGGTTTGATCCCCAGCGTTTTTCTTGAGTTTGGTGCCGTGTTGGGTAGTACACACAGGGCGATTTTGTTGATGCAGCAAGCTTTTAGACATTGCCTTCGGTGTTGACCCAAGGTGTCTTCCAGCCACTGATGGCTGCTTCAGTTTCTTTTTTGATAACTTCTTTTTTATCTCGATATCGTTATTCCCTGTGACGTCTTCTATACCTCCCCTTCCCAATCGTAAAGACCTATCCACTCGCCGCCGCCACCGGGCAAACCAGCGGGTTCGGTTGCAGCTGGGCTTAATGGTTGTTCTCGGCTCCCTAATTGGCGGGCTGGGGGCGATCGCCACCCACAGATTTTTGGACAATGCTGCCGTCGATCAATCCCCGACTTTCAGCGCAAATCCAGTCCCCTCGACTCCCAGTGCTGAAAATCTCCCTGAAACGCCATCTGCCCCATCCAACCTTTCAGCGGCTCCAGCGGTTATTCCCCCTGAGCCAGCGGCGTTAGCGTCTTTCTCGCCCATGGCGATCGCCAACAATAATCAGGCGGAGGTCAGCAATGATCCCCTAGGGCAGCTTTGGACTCAGCCAGCGGCATGGGCTCAGCGCCAGTCGGAACGGGTAGATATGGCTTACAAAGTCCAGTCTGGCGCGATCCCCCAGCAGTTTCGCGGTCAGATAATTCGCGGCGGCGGCGTCACCGCCAACAATAAGGTTATTGCCCTAACCTTTGACGATGGTCCGTGGCCCCAAACAACGGCGGCGGCAATGAATTTGCTGAAGCAGTATGGCGGGAAGGGCACCTTCTTTGTGGTGGGTAACTTAGTGGGGCGCTATCCGGACTTGGTGAAGCGGATGGTGGCGGAGGGACACGAAGTGGCAAATCACACCTGGAGCCATCGCCTTGCTTATTCCTCGCCGGCGGTCGCAGCACGGGAAATTGACAGCGCATCAGCGGCAATTGCGAAGTACACCGGCTTTAGCACCAGGATCTATCGCCCCCCTGGCGGCATTTTAAATAATGGCTTGGTAAATTATGCCCGCAGTAAAGGCTACGCCATTTTAATGTGGAGTACCGACACGATGGACTGGCGCTCTCGGCAGCCGGAAGCGATTCGACAGCGGGTGTTGCGATCGCTGAAACCGGGGGCGATCGTCCTGATGCATGATGGCGGCGGGCCGCGGTGGGCAACCATTAGTGCACTGTCAAAGCTGTTGCCAGAACTTCAGGCAAAGGGCTATCGATTTGTTACGGTATCAGAGCTACTGTGGATTCGAGAGCAGGAGCGTCGACAGGCAGAGCAAGCATCCCAGACAGTTGCCGCCACAAAAGCTCCCTGAGTAATAAACCCTGTAGGCACAAGAAATTCAAACTAAAAAATTCAAATACCGGCGGCTCCCATGGAAGCTTTGTAAAAAAAGCTTCTAGGAACTTCATATCAATTTTTTTCAATTGCTAGGCTATGAAATAAGCGTAAGCACATCGTTGTTATGGGTATTTGCGATGAGATCCCTTAAGACACTTGCCCCAGTTTTATTAGTTATTGGCATTATCTTTGTGGGCTGTGGCGATCGCTTTTTGCCAGAGCCCCTTAAAGGCGCCAGTTTTAACAGCCGTCAAACCCTTAATCAAATTTTTATCAATCTTTTTCCCCAGCGGGAGCGTAAAACCAACCCTTATCAGCGCACCCAGGATGCCATTGACGATGTGGAGAATCCAAACAAAAAGAAGTAGAGTCCTGGAATTGGGGTCCGTGAATAAGCTGCGTAAAATCACGGCGGAGCTGTATTGATTGGCACACGCCTATAAATGAAGCACCTTAAGGAAAAAGCCACAGCAAAAAGCCATAAAAAGAGCCATAAAAAAACGCCCGGAACGTATCCAGGCGCAGTTTGGTGTGAGGAGTGAACGGAAACATGCGTCTCCGCTCCCCTTATTGTATCGGCTAAAGGGCTTGACAGTTGATGGTCTTTATACGGTCAGTGGGCTGACTCTGCTACGAAAAGTGAAAAAGCCATTTTGGCAAGGGTTCACCGGTTCGTGTCACTTAATTCTTTAGAAAAGTTAGAAATCCACAATCAAGAGGGGTCGCTGGGGCGATCGCCAAAATCACAACCGTTTCCCCAGCATCCCCCCGATCTCTCAGATTTATTTCCCAGCTTTGTGCCTTGTCTGCTGGTCTATTTACCCATACCAATTTGCTGAGCTTTCTGATAAACCTTGCCTTCCGTTAGCAGGGACGGAGCAATCACCACATCCACCTGCTGCATCTCCCTAAGGTCTTTTGCGCCCAAAGTGCCCATGCTGGTTTTCAGGGCGCCCACCAAGTTGTGGGTGCCATCATCCAGCTTGGCTGGTCCCAGCAAAATTTCCTCTAGGGTGCCCGTGGTACCCACCTGAATGCGAGTTCCCCGGGGCAGCACTGGGCTGGGGGTCGCCATGCCCCAGTGGAAGCCACGACCAGGAGCCCCAGCAGCTCGGGCAAAGGGAGAACCAATCATCACGGCGTCGCCACCAGAGGCAATGCATTTACAAATATCGCCGCCGGTGACCAAACCACCGTCAGCAATCACCGGAATATAGTTGCCCGTTTCCCGATAAAAGTCATCCCGCGCCGCGGCACAGTCGGACACCGCCGTCGCCTGGGGAACACCAACGCCAAGGACACCGCGCGAGGTGCAGGCAGCACCAGGACCAATTCCCACTAGGACCGCAGCGGCTCCCGCTTTCATGAGGTTTAGGGCTACGTCGTAGGTGACACAGTTGCCCAGGATAACGGGCATGGGCATTTCTTCGCAGAATTTTGCCAAATCCAGGGGGGTCACCGAGTTGGGGGACAGGTGGGCGGTGGAAACAACCGTTGCCTGAATAAAGACCAGGTCTGCGCCCGCTTCGCTGAGGGTTTCTTGGTAGCGGGCAGCGGCCACTGGGGTCACGCTAACGGCGGCGATGCCCCCCAGGTCTTTCATTTCCTGGATGCGCTTGACGATAAGGCTTTCCTTGACGGGCTCTGCATATAGCTCCTGCATCAAGGTGACGAATTCTGATTTGCCCACGGAAACGATGCGGTCCAGGATCGGCTCCGGGTCGTCGTAGCGGGTTTGGATGCCTTCCAGGTTAAGGACGCCGAGGGCGCCTAGCTTGGCTAGATCTGCGGCAGTTTTTACATCCACAACGCCGTCCATGGCGCTGGCAATAATGGGAATATCGCGCTCAATACCGCCGATGGTCCAGCGAGTGTCGGCGAGGCTCGGGTCTAGGGTCCGAGGGCCAGGCACTAATGCTATTTCGTCGATTCCGTAGGCTCGACGGGCCGTTTTGCCACGCCCAAGTTGAATGTCCACGTGATCCTCGCTCCCAATCTTCGTATTTTAGCTAGGGTATCAAATCTAGCAGTGGATCGGATCATTGGCGCAGGAATCTAGGTTCAAGGGTTTTTGATGTTTAGCGGAAGCCCATAATACGGGGGCTGAGCCCGTTACCCGTTGCCCTTAGGTCCCGCGTCAGTGTTCCCTTTCGCTGGGGAACTTGTACAGCTAATGGCGGGTTCAGCCCACCTTAATCCCCAAGTGATGCTCGCCCTATGCAACAAAAAAAATGATTGAATTTTGCGGACGATTTGGCGATACCAACGGCGGGTGTCTAACCGAAATTAGCGGGCGATTAGTGGGCAATCAGGCTGTTGATATTGTCCAATAGCTCCTGGGTGACGTGGGGCTTGGTCATATATTTGGCAGCTCCCAGCCCGGCGGCGATTTGTTGGTATTGTTTGCCGCTACAGGAGGTGAGCATCATAACGGGAATTTGGGCGATCACCGGATCCTGACGACGAGCGCTTAAAAATTCCAGCCCACCCATACGAGGCATTTCCAAATCAGAAATTACAAGCTGCACCTGGGGATGTTTCTTTAGCTGGTCCAGAGCCTCTTGACCGTCCTCTGCCTGCACCACCTTAAAGCCAGATTTTTCCAGGGTTAGGGCCAAAATATTGCGCTCCGTTTCCGAATCTTCCACCACCAGCAGCGTGGATTGCCCCGACGGGGATGCGCCGTGGGTGGGTGGGGCAGCAGGCTGCGGAGGCACCACAAACTTGATTTCGCTCGGCTCGTCGTCAATGACTGGAGCAGCTTCCACTTTTTCTGGCGGCACAGTTTCCGGCGGCACAGTTTCCGGCGGCACAGTTTCCGGCGCCGCAGACTGTGGGATCTCCACTGCCGGGATGGCGCTGCCGCCTAGCGCTGTGGTGACAATATGATCAGGAGTAATAGATGCTGGGGCAATATCGGAACGCTCCAGCAGTGATCCCCCGTCTAGCACCAGTGCCATACGCCCATCGCCGAGGATGGTGCAGCCGTAAATATAGTCAGGAGAGGGGATTGCCTCTGATAGCTGGCGCAGCACCAGCTCCTGTTCCCCCACTACGCCGTCCACCTCGATCGCCACCAGCCCGTCATCACTGCGTAGCAACATCAGCGGTGCCAGACGATTGTGCAGCACCGGCGTCAGGGCGGGCATATCGGGAAGCAGCTTGCCGGGACGCAGGGCTCCGTAGTGCACCAGGTCCGACAGCTTGCGCACCGGCAGGGTAATTTCCGGGTCGTCTCCCTGTTGCCACCGCAGCACCCGCTGGCCGCCAAGGATATGGGTTTGGTTCGCATCAGGGATTAGGATTTGGGAAATGCTGTCTGAGAGCAGGGCATACACGGCTCGATCTGCGTGGCACACCAAGAGTCGGGCGGTCATTAGGCTCAGGGGCACCCGCAGGATAAACACGGTGCCGCGCCCCAAAATAGACTGGACGCTAACAGAGCCCTTTAGGGACGCCATTTGCTCCCGCACCACGTCTAGCCCTACGCCGCGCCCCGATAGGTCGCTCACCTGATCGGCGGTGGAAAATCCCGGCTCGAACAGCATATCGAAAAGCGCCGACGGCTCCATGCGGTCCAGGGTCGCCGGGTCGCGCCATCGGCGATCGCGAGCTTTTCGGCGAATCACTTCAGGATCAATGCCGCCGCCATCATCGCTCACAATAATCAGCACCTGGTTCCCCTGTTGCAGGGCCTGAAGCTGAATAATGCCCGTTTCCGCTTTGCCCGCCCCTCGCCGTGCCTCCGGGGACTCGATGCCGTGGTCAAAGGCGTTGCGCACCAAATGCAAAATGGGATCGTACAGGGATTCGATCGCCGCCTTATCGATAGCCACCCGCTCCCCCAACAGCCGCAGCTCCACCGGCTTGTGATACCGCGCCACCAGTTGTTTCACCAGTTGGGGGAACCGGCGAAATACGGTGGACACCGGCTGCATTCGCGCATCCATCAAGCTATCGCGCACGCTGCCCAATAATCGACGCTGTTTATCGGTGGTTTGAGCCGTTTGCTGGCTATACCGTTCCACCACTTCCACCGTGTCTTCCAAGCTTTCCGCTTCGGCCACGGTGGCGTCCACCAGCTCCGCTAGGCTGTCTTCTTCTAACGATTGAAGCCTCCCGAGTTTGCTGGGGGTTTTGGATCGGAATCGCCCCGCCAAATCCGGTGCCATGGGGTCATCGAGGGCATCGTGGGTCATGCCTAGGGCGCGGGTGCGATCGCGAAGCTGCCCCAGTAGCCGCCGATGTTTTTGCAGGCGACTGCGGAAATTTTTCAGGGACGTTTGGAGCTGTTCATCCTGTAGACTTTGGCGGTTTTGCTGAATTAGCAGCTCTCCCACCAGGTGTTGCAATTCCTGAAGGCGGTCCAGCTCCACCCGAATGAGCTGCCCCGGCTTGCTGGGTCCCTGGCGGGCGGGGGTGGGCTTGGCATCGATGGGCACCGCGGGTCCCGACGGGGCGATCGCCGCTGGTGTCGGTTCAGGCGCTGGCGGGGACATCGCCCCAGCGCTGGCGGGCTCCGCAGCAACTGGCGCAATGATATCTGGAGGGATCACACTCGGAGGGATCACACTCGGAGGGGTTATATCCGGAGGGGTTATATCCGGAGAGACCATACCCGGAGGGGCAGTATCCGGAGGGACAATACTCACCGCCGCCGGATCGGGGATGCTTAGCTCCTCCTGATCCCAGCTTTCGGTCAGGTCCAAAATATCCCCATCGCCCCAATCTCCCAGGTCAAGGATATTATTCTCGGTGGCGTCCGGCACTGAACTGGCGTTGACGGTGGTATCGTTACTGCCCCCCACAAATACCGCCAGCGCTGACACCTTGCCTCCGCGCTCACGATCGCCCCCTAGCACCTGTGTATGGGCTGCTTTTAGATCCTCTAGCGCCGCAGCGCCCACCTCTAAGAAGCGATCGCTAAAATTTTCTGCCGCCGTTTGCATGGCTTCAGCAATGGCTGTAAACCCAGGCAGCGCCAGGGATTCTCCCAGCCCCACAAAAATTTCGCTTTGGGTGGTGAGCATCTCGGCGATCGCTCGCTGGTCATTGCCCTGAAGAGCCTGCTCTAGCTCCTGAATGCGCTCTTGGACCCCCGATTCAAAAATCGACTGCACAATATCAAACCCCAGCTCCGCCGAGGTGGGGATAGGCACGTCCCGCCCAAAGCAATCTCCCAATTGCTCCTGAATTTTGGCGAACACATCCACCGCCGTGGCTAAGATTTCCTCATCGCGAGCGTGGTTGCCTTCAAATTCCCCCGTCAACGCCAGACGCAAGCATTCGTAAGACTCAAACAGCAGCGCCTCCAGCTCCACATCCACCGCAGCGTCCGGGTCGAACAGGGTGCGGAAAATATCCTCCATATGATGGGCAATGGTTTGGATCGTTTCCAATCCCACATTGGCCGACGCCCCTTTTAAGGTGTGAGTCGCCCGCATTAAGGCATGAATCCGCGCGGGTTTGGGGTCCTCCCGCAGCAAAAACAACTCTTCCTCAATGGTTTCCAGCAAATCCCGCGATTCACTGACGAAGTAAACATAACCTTGTTCACGAATTGTGGCGTCGGCAACCATGGCTTACGAAGAGAAAACGGCAAAAAATGAACGCAAACATGGACGGAGGAGTTAGGGGTGGAATTAGGCGTAGGGTGCGCTAAATTTCACCTGACGGCTTGAGGGTTTGGCGATGCACTGCACCTACCCTATGGAAAGGGAGGCGTCTCGATTCATATCCATCCCGCGCCCCTAAGGGCTTTCGATCTTGGGTATGGGCTCGGAAGTCGCGCCGTCGAAAGACGGAAATCCTCCAAGCCCGACGGTCAGGGTTTACTGCACCTTAAATCGGCCGACGCTGGTTTGTAGCTCTTGGGAAATGGTCAGCAGCGCCTCAAACTCCTCAGCTAACGCCGCCGATTCCTTCGAGGAGGTGTCCGCGATCGCCGCCACACCTTCCACCGTTTGGGTCACCGACTCCGCCTGTTCCGTTTGAGTTTGGGACGCCTGGGTAATGGTTTGCACCAAAGTTTCAATTTGGGCCGTCACCGCCACCACGTCGCTAAGGCTTTGACGGGTGGAACTCACCAAGCTGGTACCCTCTGCCACCTGCTGAATTCCCGTTTCCATCGCCTCCGCCACCGCGCTGGTTTCCGACTGAATCTCTGCCACCAGGGCTTCAATTTCCGTCGTTGCCGCCGCTGACTGTTGGGCCAGCGATCGCACCTCATCGGCAACCACCGTAAAGCCGCGCCCGTACTCCCCGGCTCGGGTCGCTTCGATGGCTGCGTTTAGGGCCAGCAGCTGGGTTTGGGTGGTGAAATTACCAATCAGGTTCACAATTTTGGAAATTTTCTGGGACGAATCGCTAAGGGCGCGAATCTTCCGCCCCGTTTCCGCCACCGTGTCCCGAATGGACAAAATCGCGTCCACCGTTTGGTCCATGGCTTCGTCGCCGGTGGCAATAGTAGCCGTCGCCTGCTGCACCGCCGCATTCACCTGCTGGGCGCTGTCGGTAACCGCAGCCGTCGCCGACGCCATATCCTGCACCTGGTTCAGCGCCTCCGTTAGGGCTTCATACTGGTTTTGGGACTTGCCCGCCAGATCCGTCATGGAGCCGGAGCTACTTTGGGACGTGTCGGACACTTTTGACGCCGTATCCTGAAGCTGCACCACAATTTGCCGCAAACTTTGCAAGGTGTTGTTGTAGGCGTCGGCAATGGTGCCCACTTCGTCATCGGTAATGGGAGCCCGCACCGTCAGGTCCCCTTCCAGCGCCGGACGCACCGCCAACAGCAAATTCAGCGCCTTTTGCTGCAAATCTTCCCGCGCCGACTTATCCCGCTGGGCCGCCGCCTCCAGCTGTTCCGACTGACGCTTCAGGGCATTCAACGACTCTGCCTGCTTCAATGCCAGCCCCAGCTGAGCCGCCACCTGCACCACAAAGTCAATTTCCGACTGTTCCCACTGGCGCGGACCGCTGTTTTGGTAAACCGCCAGCAGCCCCCACAGCTGGTCCCCCCGAATAATGGGGGCCATGGCGTAGGCTTTCGCCTGGAACCGTTCCAGCACCTCCAAATAGCAGTCCGTAAAGCCCGCCTTGTAAATGTCGTTAACGGAAATGCTCTTGCCCTGGCGGTAGCGTCCCCCTTCCTGGTCCATCAGGTAAGTGTCCTGCACCTCAGCTGTTTGCACTCGCATCCGCTCCATGGTTTCACAGGTGGAAATATTGTCCTTTAGGCTGCCGTCCACCGCCTGCTCCTCAATGAGCTTTTTCCACTGACCGCCTACGGATTCGGCCACAAATTCGCCGCTCCAGTCCTCATTAAACCGGTAAATTCCCACGCGATCGCCCTCTAGCAATCGACGCACTTCCTGGGTGGTGGTGCGGAAAATGCTGCCAATATCCAACGACGCCCGAATTTTATCGATAACGCCGGAGATGGCCGCCTCCCGTTCCACCGCCTTTTGAATCACCGCATTTTGCCGCCGCAGCGCCGTCAACGATTCTGCCTGGTCCAGCGCTAACCCGAGCTGAGCCCCAATGCGCGACACGAAGGACACCTCGCTGTCTTGCCACTGGCGCGGACCGCTGCACTGGTACACCGCCAACAGCCCCCACAGCGTATCCCCTTGGAAAATGGGCACCATGGTGTAGGCTTGCGCCTGGAATTTTTCCAGCACATTTAAATAGCACTGGGAAAAACCGGCTTGGGTCACATCGTTCACCACCATATTTTGGTTGTCCCGGTAGCGACCGCCCATATTGTCCATCAGGTAGGTGTCCTGCACCTCCAAGGTTTGCACAGTCTGCATGGTTTGCAACGTGTCGCAGTCGGACATGGCTCCCACGTCATCGTCGCGCTTTTGTAGCTCAATCAACTTTTTCCAGCCGGTGTCCACGGACTCCGCCACAAACTGACCGCTCCAGTCCGGGTTGAACTTGTAAATGCCCACGCGATCGCTTTCCAGCAACCGGCGCACTTCCTGGGTAGTGGCGCGGAAAATCGCATCAATATCCAACGACGCCCGAATTTTATTAATGACGTTGGCGATGGTGGCTTCCCGCTCCGCCGCCCGCCGGTTCTGTTCGCTTTGCAGCCGCAGGGCGCGAAATGCCTCCGCCTGGTCCAAAGCCAACCCCAGCTGGGTGCCAATTTTCGCCACAAAGGACACTTCGCTGTCTTGCCACTGGCGCGGACCGCTGCACTGATACACCGCCAATAAGCCCCACAGCTTATCCCCTTGGAAAATGGGCACCGTGGTGTATGCCTGAGCTTGGAATTTCTTCAGCACGTTTAAATAGCACTGGGAAAAACCGGCTTTGGTGACGTCGTTCACCACCATATTTTGGTTGTCCTGGTAGCGACCGCCCATGTTGTCCATCAGGTACGTGTCCTGCACCTCAATGGTTTGCACCGCCTGCATGGTTTGCAAGGTGTCGCAGTCGGACATGGCTCCCACATCGTCATCGCGCTTTTGTAGCTCAATTAGCTTTTTCCAGCCGGTGGCGACGGATTCGGCCACAAACTGCCCGCTCCAGTCCTCGTTAAATTTGTAAATTCCCACGCGATCGCCATTGAGCAACCGGCGCACTTCCAAAGTGGTGGTGCGGAAAATGGCATCAATATCCAACGACGCCCGCATTTTATTGACGATATTGGCGATCGCCGCCTCCCGCTTCGCCGCCTGCTGGTTTTGCGCATTTTGCCGCTTCAAAGCCTCAAAGGCCTCCGCCTGACTAATGGCAAGCCCCAACTGGGTGCTCACATTAGTCATAAAATCTACCTCCGTAGACTGCCATCGCCGGGCACCGCTGCACTGGTAAGTAGCTAACAATCCCCACAGCTTTTTGCCCTGGAAAATAGGCACCGTGGCATAAGCCTGAGCCTCAAAGGTACGCAGCACCGCCAAATAACACTCAGGAAAACCCGCCCGAGTCACATCGTTCACCACCATGGCTTGGTTATCCTGATAGCGCCCCCCTTGGTTATCCATCAGGTAGGTATCCTGCACCTGATAAGTTTGGGTGCGCAACCCTTCCAAGGTGGAGCAATCGGACGCCTCCCCAATGCGGCTGCCCATTTCCTGATCCCGCTTTTGCAAATCAATGAGCTTGGTCCAGGTGCTCCCCACGGACTCAGACACAAACTGACCGCTCCAGTCGGCGTTAAACCGGTAAATTCCCACCCGGTCCGCCTTAAGCAGTCGGCGCATTTCCTGGGTGGTGGCATCAAAAATCGTCGCCAGCTCTAACGATGCCCGAATGCGCTGGGTCACCTGGGATAGGGCGCGATCGCGCTCATCCTTTTGCAAACGCTCAATCGCAGCAGCAGCCTGGGTAGCCACCTGCTCCAGGGCGCCCACTTCTTCAGCGGACCAGCTGCGCGGCTCATCATTTTGGAACACCATCAGCAGTCCCCACAGGGTGTCGCCCACCTGAAGGGGAACCGCCCCATAAGCCTTGGTTTCACAGCGCTCTAGAAACTGCACCGGAAAAGATTGGTAGTCAACGCTGTACACGTCCACGTCATAAATATCCGACACCAGCACCGACTGTCCCCGGGCATACTGCCCCCCTTCGGTTTCACGGAGCTGGCGATCCGACACTTCGCTGCCCAAAATTTCCGGCCAGCCTGACCCCACCACCTCCGCCACAAATTCTCCCGACCAGTCTGCGCCAAATTGGTAAATGGCAACGCGATCGCAATCTAGCCCCTCTTGGACCCCACCACACAGAACGCCCCACACATTGCCCACCGTGCGCACCTGCTGCAATTCCTGCCCAAGGCGTCCCCACACATTGCCATTGACCGTTCCCCCCGCCCCCTGGGCAAAGGGCAGCGTGGACGCAAATTGTTCAATAAGCTCCATTTTTTCAATAACAAATCGATCCGGACGCCCTGATCGCTCAAGCTCATCTTTCAAGTCCTTGACGGCGTCTTGTAAATCGCGCGCGTCCATTGCTGAACGGGATCCGTTAGAGCGACCGTTACCATTACGGCGACCGTTACCGTTGGAGCTATAGCCCGCTCCGTTGCGACCGTTGCGGGTGTCGGTGCGAGGGCGATCGCTGCGAGAACGTTGGGTGTCAGAGGATTCGTAAAAGGCAGTCATAGAACTTCGACCTTGCTGTAGACGTGGGTATGGACGTGTGATTAATCAACTTGTGAACCAGGAGCAGTGAGCTAAGCACAAAGGTCGTCATTACTGACACAAAAGCCGGCAGTGAAAAGCAAAACCATTGCAAGCACTAGCGGCAGAAGACCTCGTCAAAGGCAGCACTGAACTGAAAACATAACGGGAGCGACGGACGACGGACGACGGAAAAACTGTGAACCCAATCCCCAGCGAGGGCAAAACCCAATGGTGTGAAACCCAATATCGAAGGGAATGGTGGCTGTGCAAAATGACAGCCTATAGAGGCACCTGAAGCGTCTGAGCTGAGGCGATCGCCGCGGCACTCAGAACCATACTGCTCGCCTCCGTAAGGTAACCACTTACAAAAGGCAGCAGGCGATCTGGAAACAACCCGGCGCTGGGAGGCTGGAGGTTCGGCGAATCATGCCATTCAATGTCCTCAATTTGGGGCACAATCAACCCCAAATTCTGACCCTCCACTTCCAACACAATTGCCATGGTGATGGGATTTTCCTGGGCAATTAAATCAGGACCCACAGGGGAAAACCCAACCAGGTAATTTAAATCAATCATCCAGAGCATTTCGCCCCGCCAGTTATAGATCCCTAGGATCGATTCTGGCATATGGGGCACGGGCAGAATTTCCGGCGCAGGTACTCTTAATATTTCCCGAACCTGGTCCACCGGTAACAGGGCCGTGTCCTCAAAACCCAAATGAAACCTTAAGAAGCGCTGCCCATCGGGTCCCTGGGCGGGGGAAAGCTGGCTAGTAGAGTCCCCGTTAGCGCCCTGTCCCTGGTCTAGCCACCCCTCTAAGTTTGCCGCCGTCGCCGCTATTTCCTCCCCGCCATCTTCGGCAACCGCCAGGGTGCCATTGCCATTAGCACCATTCGCTGAGCCATTAGCCACACCGTTAGCCAGGGGGGCAATTCCAGGCACCTCAACGGATTCAGGGACAGTGGGGTCTATGTCCTGAGGAGCAATATCTTCCAAAGGAGCCGCTTCATTTAAGGTGGACTCAGGGGCGAGTTCAGGGGCAAGTTCAGGGGCTGGTTCAAGATCCAACTGGGGTTCTGAATCGGGAACCGTTTCAACATTTGGCGTCGATAAGTCCCCTAAGCCAACGGTATCTGCACTAACCGGTGCATCGCCATCAGCCTCGGCGCTGTCTCCCTCAAAATCCTCGGCGATGTCCGTAACCTCTGAGCCGATCGCCACCGCCGCTAAGTCGGCGATCGCCGCCAAAGCCTCTGGGTCCAGCTCTAAATCGTCCCCGTCACTGGCGCTGCCATCCTCACCTTGATCTTCCAAGGCAATTTCATCCACCAAGGCTCCTAAGTTGACATTTTGCAAGTCCAAACCGGCTTCGTCTGCATCCACAGGGTTCTCCCCAATATCGCTTCCGTCACCGTAGATGGCGGTGTCCCCTTGAATATCAATGTTGTCATCAGGGGCAATCTCTGCGCCGATACCTGCACCAATATTCAAGTCCAAATCCAAGTCGCCGCCGAGGTTTAACCCGTTGGGCTCAATCTCAACACCAGTGTCAGCCGCTGGCTCCGCTGGCTCCGCTTCGGGGACAACGTCGGGGGTGGCGTCAGACTCATCCCCCTGAGACTTTGGGAGCAAATCCTCTAAGGTCGGCTCACTGTCGTCTAACCCTTCAATTTCGATATCCCCTTCAATTTCAATATCGCCAATATCAATTTCAGCGCCTAATTCATCAACTCCTAATTCATCACCCCCTAACTCATCAACGCTAGCGATCGCCTCGTCAATGTCTTCGGTAGCGCTCTCGGGCACTGCTTCCTCAGATGGGGCCTCTTCAGGTGTCGCCTCCTCCGCAAGGGCGTCACTGGCAGCCACCTCAGGCACTGCTTCAACGTCGAAGCTTCCGCCAATCAAAGTCTTCGCCTCCGTCAACATCGCCGACAAAGCTTCCCGCTCTTGGGCGATGGACTGGCGAAATAAATCAGCAGCGATCGCAGCAACCTCATTGGCGATCGCCGTGGTATCCACCGCTTCTTCCGCTGATATTTCAGCGATCGCAGTTTCATCGCTTTCCTCTTCAACTGCAATTTCGTCAGCGATCGCCCCTGCAATCACAGGCTCGCCAACAGTCGGATCTCCCGTTTCCACCGCCGCCGTGTCTTCAATGATTGGCGCATCGGCAACCGGCTCCTCAGCCTTTGGACCGGTCACATCTCCCAGGTCAACATCAGCGTCCCCAATATCAATATCCAGCTCATCAATATCCAGGTGGTCCTCGATATCGCCCCCAGCAACATCTTCGGCATCAGCTTTCAGCTCGATTTCTATCTCGCTGTCTTCCGCCGCATCCCCCAGAGTCGCTGCTGGTTCCTCGCTAACAGCTTCCTCGGTAACTTCCTCAGCGATCGCCTGTTCACCATCGCCGCTGCCAGTGATCGCCGCTAACATCGCCTGAGTTTCCGCCAGCATGGTTGCTAAAGCTGTTTGTCCCTCAGTAATTGAAGCCACATCCGCCGCTAGCTTATCCACTTTCAACGCCACAGCATCGGGCTCCCCGTCGTCGATGGCAGCCTCTGTCCCAGAAACTCCATCGAGGACCACATCCTCAGCATCACCTTCAGAGTCTGCCGCCTCAGCCTCCAGCGCAATATCCTCCTCTGGTGCGGCTTCAAGTGCGGCTTCAGGCTCAACTTCCAGGGTTGCCTCAGTGGCCGCCGCCTCTTCAGCTTCCACCGCGGGCTCTTGTTCTAGTGCTGCCTCAACTTCCAGCTCAGGCTCCATCTCACCAGCGTCTGCCACACTGGCTTCTTCTTCTAAGTCAAACTCTAAATTCAACTCGTCCAGCGCAAGGTCGTCTGTGCCATTATCGACCTCGTTTTCTAAAGCAACTTCTAAAGCAACGTCCTCAGAGGCGATCGCCCCATCCTCCGCCTCCGCCTCAATTTCAACCTCATCAGCAATCTCAGTGCCGCCAGCTTCGCCAGCATCCACTTCGCCAGCATCCTCTGTTTCAACGGCTTCAGTCTCCTCAGTTGCAGCCAGGGAGCCACTGAGTTGGGCAATAATCGCCAAAGTGGCATTAACATCCACATCCTCACGCCCAGAGGTTGCCAACTGAGCGAGCTGGGCGATCGCCTCAAGAGTCTTATCCCGCGATGCCGCATCTTTCTCCGCCGCCCCAGGCTCTGACCCGTCAGACTGCGTCACCTCCTCGGCCAATGCAGCGGACTCTTCTGCGATCGCCTCATCGTCACCCGCCCCATCGTCGACGGCTTCCAGCTCATCAATTAACTCATCCGCCATTTCATCCAAATCCGGAGCGATCGCCTCACCCCCATCGTCCGCCACCTCCATCGGTTCAACAGCCTCGTCAACGCCGTCAGCGGCACCATCTTCAGCGGCGATCGCAGCCGTCTCACTTTCATCTTCAGCAACCTCGTCTTCAAGCAATTCGAGAACGTCTTCGACCTCGTCAGTCCCTTCAGATGGCTCCCCAGAATCGTCAGGGGCTTCACCGGAAGCAATCATCGTCTTCACAGTCTTTTCGATCATCTTGACTTGATCAGCCAGCACAGAAAGTGCAGAGATCGCCAATTTCAGCTCATCTTCCTCCTCAACACTTGCCTCCTCAACACTTGCCTCCTCAACACTTGCCTCCTCAACACTGCCCTCATCGCCAATTTCACCGTCCTCAGCCTCAGCGGGCATTTCTAACGCCTCCCCATCTCCCATCTCAGCGCCTACTTCAGAATCATCCCCCCCTCCTCCGTCAGCAGCATCAACGCCAAGTTCATCTTCGCTAGCTGTCGGCTCATCCATCTCTAAAACGCTTTCCTCTTCAACAGCGTCCACTTCAAGCTCGTCTGCCTCAACGTCACCTAACGGGAGCCCCTCAATCTCTAGCTCGCCTCCATCAAGCTCAACATCCTCCAAAGCCTCCGCCTCTCCTGGCGCTAAGTCTCCGTCTACTGCCCCCTCATCCACAACATCCTCGTCACTGGAAAGTCCCAAACCTTCTTCCGTATCAATAACAACATCCTCACCCGTACTATCCTCAGCCGCTTCCGCTTCGGGCGCCTCCGCTTCCGCAGCATCCATCAAATCGATAAGCGCCTCTTCTTCCGAAGGGGGCTCGGGCACAAAGAACTGGTGACACCACGCAGGTACAGAATCTCCTCGTCGCTGTCCTCCCACCTTCACCTGGCGCAACTGCTGGGAATCCACCCCCGCATCCAGCAGCTTTGCAGCCAAATCCTCGGCAAAGGTGGTCATTTCCATCGCCACTGGCACCGGATCATCCTCCAGCAGCAAATATAAACAGTCCCCTTTAAACGCCGCCTTCACGGTCATTCCGCTGTTCCCCAACGCCTTCCGAGCAAAAGCAGCGATCGCCTGGGGACGCCCTTCAACAAGCTCGTTGGATGTGTCGTCGTAAACCTTGTCCTGAGTCGCCACCACTGCTCTCCCGTCCTTATGTGAATTAGTGTCGTAAATTAGCCTTGCAAACTAACGCCGCGAAGCAACGTCATAAACAATGCCGCCTGCTAGCGCCCATAAAAAAGTCGCCAAAGTCACTAATAATTAACGCGACATCGCCTTCCCCATCAGGCGATTCTGTACAAGCAGTACCCATATGAAGCCACGAAATTAGCACAACCCATTTTTTCAATGATGCGCTTTCACATTTCAACCCACTGAAACAGTCAGGAAATTAACCACAATTAAGAGCAATTAATCACAACGGTTGGTCACGGTAGCACTGCAGTAAACACACCCAAACCTTTACATCACCTAAAGGAGGTTTTTCGTTGATTTTTGCGAGAATTTATGTGTTATTCATCGGTGTCATTCACCCCTCCTGGTTGAAACCTAGAGTTACCCCGGTGCCGCCTCGCCATTTAAGCGCCCTAGGGGCGATCCCAATTCTCGAAACGTTTCCACCGGTCCCATGGTGCCCGCTGGAAACATCTTTACCTGGGGGCCACTTATCCGACTCGCTGCCTTCGCAGCCCGATTAGCCGACACCTTTGACTTAGCAAAGTATTTTTGTAGCGACGCCACAATACGTTCCGCCTGAATTGGCTTGGCAATAAAATCAGAAGCGCCCACCACTTTGGCTCGAACCCGATCAATGGCTCCATCATTGCCGGTCAAGATGGCAATGGGCACCGTTTTAAACCGCTTAACCCGCCGCAACTGCTTGCAAACTTCGTAGCCGTTCACAATGGGCATAATCAAATCCAGGAAAATCAGGTCCGGCTGCTCTTGTAGCAAAAGAGACACAGCCTTGACGGAATCTTGAGTGGATACGTATCGATATCCCGCCTGTTGAACAATGGACCCCATCAGGGCACACACTTGGGGGCTGTCATCTACACAGGCAATCAGGGGAATATCATTGCCGGATGTTTGCCCTGCACCATCCACCGTCGCCGCCGCCTGAACCATTGATAGAGCCGTGGTCGAAGTGTCGCGCGCCGCCGAAGCTGTGCCAGTGCCGCGATGGGATTGGGTGTTTAGCTTGTTCTGGGCATTGGGCGCGAACGGTGGCAGATTAACTAGGGGGCGATCGCTAATGGGACAAAACTCTACCGCGTCTTTGCGAATCAGGTGCCGCATAATGTGGGCCACGATCGGCAACGGCTGGCGCATGGTCACCATCACGTCCAATGTGGTGCGCCGACCATTTAAGAGAGGAACCAGTCCTATATAAGTGGTGTTCTCCGAGCTGCCTGGCTTTCTGCCCCAGTCAGCATCTTTAAACACAGGAGCTAAGTCCAAGGAATCAATGGAAATATCTAGAGCCCGTAGTCGCTGGTGAACCTTCAAAACACTCTTTGCCAAAGGCTCTAAGGACTCCAAAGGCAAATATACATCGCTGTCCTGCTCTAACTGCTGACGTTCTTCTGGTGTTGCTTTGTGCCAGCTCAACGCCACGTCGGCGTAGCCAGTAGCCACCACCAAAACTTCCCACAAAGCCTTTTCAATCATGGCTTGGGCTGTGGTAATCACAATGCCGCCCGCTTTAACCCCCAAGGACAACCAATGGTATTCCCACAGGGAAATTTGGGGGGAAATACCGCCATTGGGAACAAACTGCACTTCCCTTTGGCGCACCACCCGCTGCCATCGCCGCACACGGTGGTGGTTATCCGTTGCATACACAATCTTTCCTTTGTGAAACGCAATAAACCATTGACGCCCCCCTCGCTGTAGACGCAACTCTCCTGATGCTTTTTTCTGAGTTGCTTGCTTAACGACCTGAAGAACCTTGTTCAAAATCGAAACAGACTGGCGAGACTTTTCAGTTGACATGGGCAAGTGTGAGCTTTCACTGAACCGGCATCGAAATTACTAAAAATCGAATGCAAACAATTGAAATTGATATGTCTCATTGAAAAATTTTTGAGACGAAATCAAGTAAAGGTTTGTTAGTTGAAGCGATCTTAACGTTTTATTCAACTCCGCAAACGTTACCGGGAACACACAGTGAAAATTCATTACATTCACATCCTAGAAAGCCCTCTGCAATGGGTCGCCATTCATTGCCCAGAAGACAGAAAAGATGGAAGCCAAGGAGAGCGGAATGTATACGCAATAAGGAATTAGGGAGATCAGTGCTCAAATAGCTCTCGCCACCTTTACCCTTGACTCAAGAAAGGAAAAGAAATGTAAATATATCTTGAGTTCGTGAAAAATCCAGACTAAATATCACCTTGCTCTGACCCTTTAAAGACATCGTTTCCGAGCTAACTGAACCATGGGGCATCAAAACTTTCAGTGAAATTACGGATTAGTCGAAATGTTTATTTAGGGGAGCTTAAGACGTTAGCTTTTCAAGCATTACTCTAAGAGGACGTCTGAAAAGTCTAATTTATGACGCCAGCCGCTTGAGTAAGAGTC
>CALGDE010000156.1 GCA_937883785.1 uncultured cyanobacterium | reverse complement strand
GAAAAGCTATGCCAAGTAAGGATTACGCCGACTTGTGCCTAATGGATAGCTCCCCTAGGAGAGGGCTTTAGGGCGGGGGTTCCGGGAATTTTCCGCAGATTCTAATGGCGGGAAAGACGGTCAGCGCCATAAGAAACAGGACAATTTTGAGTCACGCAAAACCCTCAATGGTAAGGATCCCCCTCAATCCCTTTTGTTAAGGGGGGAAGCCAATGCAACGTTTGTTTTTGGTCTCAAACAGCATGTTTTGCGTAAGTCCTGCGAATTCAAGAGGCGACCATAATAGGAACTCTTTCTTTAATTACGAAAGTGCAGGGTCCTTTGGCGACACAATAGGAGGCAGTTGATAGCAGTGATCGATAGAATTTGCTACAACACCAAGAAAGTCAGGGATAGGCACTTTTAATTCTCCGCCATCGATTTTTCTACCGCCTTTTTCGAAAGTTCTCATAGCTCCCTGGGGTGGCATTGCTTTTTGGCAGGGGGACGCCTTCGCGAAACCGTAAAACCGCCCTTGATTGCAAGGTAACCATTTGCAATGTCTTCTTTGGCGACCCTTTCAAAACGACTGCCCCTGCGCACAGTGCTGGTTGTACCCTTTGCGCTGCAAATTTTTGTGGCGGTGGGGCTAACGGGGTATTTGTCATACCGTAATGGTCAAGAAGCCGTTGAAGACTTAGCCACCCAGCTTCAGGAAGAGGTGGTTCACCGCATTGACGAGCGCCTCGATAACTACCTGTCTATTCCCGACATTATTAACCGCATCAACGCTGACAATGTGCGCTTGGGGCAGTTGGACCCCAACGATTTGGTTGCTCTGGAACAGCACTTTGTGCAGCAAATTCAGCGTTTTGATTCGACCACTTATATCTATTACGGCAGCGTTGACGGGCGATTTATCGGTGCCGGACGCAATGGCGACGGATCCTTCAATGTGGGGGTGTCCGGTGAAGATGGACCCGATGACGATAATTTTTACACCTATCAACTGGATAATAAGGGCGATCGCACAGACGATGTTTCAGCCGTACCAGACTATGACCTGTCCATAAGACCGTGGTACGTGGGAGCCGTTAACGCCCGCCAGGCGGCTTGGGAAGATATTTATATTTGGGCTGCCCCCTACGCCAACTTGGCTTTGCCGGCAGTGTTGCCCATTTACCAACAAAAGCCAGGTTCCCAGGGAAACTCTGCTGAAAAGGATTTGCAGGGGGTTTTCGCCGTTGATATTTCCCTGTTGGATATCAGCACCTTTTTGCGCGGTCTGGAGGTGGGTAAAACAGGACAAACCTTTGTGGTGGATTACACGGGACAGCTGGTGGCCGCTTCCACGGACGAGCCCCCCTTTGGCGGCACCGATGAGCAGCCCACACGCCTTGCCGCTGGACAAAGCAATAGCCCCCTTATTAGTGAAACTGCCACCCATATTTTGGGCGAGTTGGGAAGCTTTGGACGGCTGAACACCAGCTTCCGCACCACTGTCTGGGTTGATGGAGAAAAACAGCTGGTCCAGGTGACGCCCTTCCGTAAGCCTGGAGGCATTAATTGGGCGATCGTGGTCATTATTCCCGAGCAAGACTTTATGGCTCGCATCCACGCTAACACCCGCACCACCACTATTCTCTGCGTATTGGCGCTGCTTATTTCCACCGGTATTGGCATTCTCACCTCCCGCTGGATTGTTGCCCCGATTAGTCGTCTTAACACCTCCGCCAAGTCCTTGGCCCATGGCAACTGGGACCAATCAATTCAGCTAGATCGCCAGGATGAAATCGGCGAACTGGCTCAATCCTTTGACCATATGGCAAAGCAGCTCCAAGAGTCCTTTGCGTCCCTCCAGGCAAAGAACGAACAAATGCAGCGCCTGGACGAACTCAAGGACGAATTTTTAGCCAACACATCCCACGAATTGCGCACTCCCCTAAACGGCACCATCGGCATTGCTGAATCGATGCTGGACGGTGTGGCGGGGGAATTAAACGAAAAACAACGGCAGAATTTAACCTTAGTGGTTCAAAGTTGCTATCGCCTCAATACGTTAGTTAACGATATTCTAGACTTTTCCAAATTGCGCCACAAAGCTATCGAATTACAGCGAAAACCTGTGGGAATTCGAGAAATTGTGGAAGCAATTTTACGCCTGTGTCAGCCTTTGGTACAGGATAAAGATTTAACGCTGGTTAACGCCATTTCTCCTGCGTTTCCTTTGGCTCACGCCGACGAAAACCGTCTTCAGCAAATTCTATATAACTTGGTTGGAAATGCCATTAAGTTTACCGATCAAGGTTTTATTGGCGTTTCTGCCGAGCTGGTTTCCTTCAGTGATTTAAGCGGTCACAATAGTTCTGATAACGGCAACAAAGTCGCGGACCAAAATCGATCCGATAGAAATGTAGAAAACAATGGCTTTAAAGTTGCCCGTAAATTTGATGGTGGCGGTGATGGAAGTAACGGAAGTAATGGCGATCGCCCGCCAAAGCTACCCACAAATATTCCCCAGCAGTATTTAGCCATAACGGTTTCCGACACAGGAATCGGCATTCCTGGTAATAAGTTAGGGCGAATTTTTGAGTCCTTTGAACAAGCTGACGGTTCCACGTCACGTCAATACGGCGGTACTGGATTAGGGCTGGCTGTTACCAAGCAGTTAGTGTCTTTGCACGGCGGCGATATTACGGTCAAATCCGTTGTAGGTAAAGGCTCCCAGTTCACCTTTACGCTGCCCACCGTTGCAGAGCAAATGGGTGACTCTGAAGACAGCGAACCGTTGACACTAGCACCAACTTTGGCTTTGGCAGAAACCATTGGCGATCGCCTCAAAAGGGAGGGGCAAAGTTTAGTGAATGCTGAAATCACCAGTGGAATTATCGGTAAAAGTTCCCCTAAAGACTCCGATTTAACATTGCCAGCTTTAGACAGTGACGACAAATTTAGGATTCTAATTGTTGATGATGAGCCGATTAATTTACAGGTACTAGTGAATCATCTTTCCCTGGAAGATTTTGCGGTAACCCAAGCAAATAATGGCGTTGAAGCCCTGGCGTTTATTGATCAAGGATTAAAACCAGATCTGGTTCTATTAGATGTAATGATGCCGCGAATGACTGGCTATGAAGTAACTCAAACCTTACGAAAAAAATATCCATCCCATGAGCTTCCGATTTTAATGCTGACTGCCAAAAATCAGTCTGACGATATCGTTCAAGGATTAAGTAAAGGTGCTAATGACTACTTAACTAAGCCCATTAAAAAGCGCGAATTACTGGCTCGCCTAAAAACCCATTTGCGCCTATCCCACCTGACACGAGCCTATGCAAAATTCGTTCCCCGGGAGTTTCTTAATATCCTGAGTAAGGAAAGTATCTTAGATGTAAAGTTGGGGGATGCGGTTCAACGGGAAATGTCAGTGCTGTTCTCAGAGGACGTCTGAAAAGTAAGAAAGCTAACGGAGGTTAATCTGTAATTACG
>CALGDE010000155.1 GCA_937883785.1 uncultured cyanobacterium | reverse complement strand
GTTAAGCATACCGCCAGCGTTCATCCTGAGCCAGGATCAAACTCTCCATTGGATTGGAAGCAAACACTCAAAAAGCTAGTATCACTAACTCAGTCAGTATCCACTTGTTTGATTCTTTAATCAGTTTGCAGACTTGATAATCTCTGTCGTGAAAACAGGATTCTCTCCTCTGGTTCACCTAGACTCGTCATTTAATTTGACTTGACGTGGGCTTGGTGCTTTAATTATCTACTAAATATTCTCTTGTCTAGGTTCACTTCAGGACCTAATTCCTACGCCCCTCGCTGCCTCGGAAGGCGGTGTGGTGCGCTCGTGTCCCTCAGCGCTTTACTAATATAGGGACACTATGATGCCCTGTCAACACCTTTTCTCAAAGTTTTTTTCGAAGGGACCCCTCGATTGACTCAAGACCACACAGCATAAGGGGTTCAAAGGGGTGGGGAAGTGGGAAAACCCTAATCTTTTTGTGCTTGGTCTAGCCTGAGGAGATGTTTAAAGCTTAGGTGTGGACTATGGGAAATGTTTGGGGAGTGGAAGAAGACTTAAGGAGATGGTTGGCCGAGGATGTTGGGCGGGGCGATCGCTCCACAGAGGCAATTTCTTCCTTGTCTCCGAAAAATCTGAAGATGCGATGGGTGGCTAAGGCGCCTGGTGTAGTGGCGGGTCTTCCATTTGCGGGAAAGGTTTTCCAGTTACTAGATGCTGATTCAGATTGGATCTGTGAACTTGAGGAAGGGAGTTGCTGCAAACCAGGGCAGGTGATTGCTCAAGGATCGGGATCCGCTTCTGCACTATTGACTGGGGAGCGGACGGCTTTGAATTTAGTGATGGGGTTGAGTGGAATCGCTACGATCGCCCGGCAGTATGCAGATGCGATCGCCGACTTACCAGCTCAATTGGTAGATACGCGGAAGACGACGCCGGGATTACGGAATTTGGAGAAGTATGCGTCGCGGATTGGTGGGGCGCGAAATCACCGGATGGGATTGGATGATGCGGTGATGCTGAAGGATAACCATATTACAGCGGCGGGGGGGATCACTCGGGCAGTTGCTGCTGCGCGGGAGCGGGTGCCTTTTACTCTGTCTATTGAAGTGGAAACAGAGTCGCTGGCTCAGGTGAAGGAAGCTTTGGGGGCGGGAGCGGACATTATCATGCTGGATAATATGTCGCTGGATGAGATGAAGGAAGCGGTGGCTTTGATTCGACGTGACGGACCCAGGGTAAAAATTGAGGCGTCGGGAAATATTACGTTGGAGACAATTCGTGGTGTAGCTGAGACTGGGGTGGATTTTATTTCTACCAGTGCGCCTATTACGCGATCGCCTTGGTTGGACATCAGCATGAGGGTGATGTGAATTGATTTATTTTCATCAGTTAGTCCGAGTTCGTAACTGAAGACTAGAGCAGAAGAAAAGAGGTGTAGCTTTGCACACTACACCTCCTTATCCTATAAGCGAGAATCTATGACTCCGTATTGTTGGTCGGTGCCTAATTAAGCGACTCCGGTCAGCAAACTAGCAGCAGTGTTAGCAAGGTTGCCGTTCGCTCCTGTGATTGACGCGACTGCAACATTGCCCGCGAGTAAAGTACCCAGAGCGTCAGCGAAGTTCCCTGCAACAGGAACCGCTACACCGGCAGCACGGTTGTCATCAATGGAAGCTTGTCCAATGACATTGGTGCCGTTGTTATCAATTAGGAAGTTGGCAGTCAATGTTGGTGCCAGAGATGCTGCATTAGCCAAAGCATTATCCTGAATTGTCAGAGATCCCAAAGCGTTTGCTGCATCACTACCAGTGACAGTGAAAGTATTTCCAGAAATCGTTCCGGTGATACCTGCCCCTGCTCCTGCCGCAACAGCTCCATTAGAAAATGTCAGCGCTCCTTCTGACAAATCCGGATCCGCCGTGTTTGCAAAGCCGCCTGCGTTCACGTTGTTTCCAGTAATGTTTACGCTGGAAACAATATCAGTTGCTGCTGCTCCACCTATCTCGATACCGGATGCCATTTGCGCCGTAATCTGATTATCTCTAATCTGCGCACCAGCTACTGGGTCAATGCGAATGCCATCTGTTGTACCAGTAGCATTGATCATGTTGTTGCTGACGTTGGCATTGTTGCCGCTGACCCTAACTCCTCCAGTCACATTTAGAGTGCTAAGGGTTGCATTGTTGCCGGTGATTCCAATGTTTCCGGTGACTGCTAAGTCACGGACCGTGATATTGCTGCCCGTGATATTTACAGTACCGTTGAGACCAGATCCGGCTCCTAGTCCGCGAACAGTAACACCTGACTGCGCAATGTTGAATGGACCGTTGTCAATAACTGCACCACTCTGGACTCCGACAATATCAGTTGCTCCATTAGCACTATTGTCAGTACCGTTGCCCACCAAAGGGCTTTGTGACGCTGTTGTCACATTCGCAAAGACGGAAACAATACCTCGATTCGTCGAAGATGATCCGCTGGCATCTGTCGCTGCGACCTGGATATTTAGAACTGCATTGGGATTGTTCGCCAAGATCGTTGCTCCATCAGCTGTCAACGTCAAGTTTCCAGATGAGTCAATGCTGACAGAGGAAGGATCCACTACGTTTCCTGCGTTATCTAGAATCTCAATGATTGAGAACCCAGCCGCGCCTTGTGCACTGATTTGCCCCAAAGCACCCGCCTGATCGGCTACCAAGACTTCTGCGTTAAGTAGTGCAGGAGCCGGTAGGGTATTGGTCCCACCGGTCCCGCCGCCGCCACCGGCTGTACCTTGATCCTGAATATTTAGGACCGCAGTGGCTTGGGTTCCCAAAGTTCCACCTGCGGGATTAGATAGGGTCAGATTAACAGTTTCGGCTGTGGGCTCGCTAACGGTGTCGGTTAGTACCGGAACGTTGACGGTTTGGGTGGTTTGACCCGCAGCAAAGGCAACAACTTGGGTTACTGCCGTGTAGTCAGCTCCAGCAGTTGCGGTGCCGTTGCTGGTAGCAAAGGAAACGCTACCCGGGGTGCTAGTGTTGCCGGTTCGGGTGATAGTGATAGCTGCGTTGACCGTTGCGGTGCCTTCCGTTGCAGTGAAGGTTGCTCCGCTAAAGGCAAAGGTTGAACTGCCAGCGCCGCCGCCACCGATCGCCCCTTGATCCAAAATGGTGACCGTTGCGTCGTCCTGGGTGCCCAAACCTGCGCCGCCGGTGGGCTTGGATAGCAGAACGCGAATGGTATCGCCCGTATCCACAACGTTGTCTGCCAACAGATTCACATCGAAGCTGGCGGACACTTGACCGGGGGCAAAGTTAACCGTCTGGTTGAACGGCGTGTAGTCCGCGCCTGCGGTTGCGGTTCCACCTAGTACGTCAACATCAACGGATACTGCGCCTTGGGCTGTATTGATGCCGCGCTCAATTGTGATGGTTGCCGTGCCGCCTTCGGTGCCGGTGTATTCAGCAGAAGAGAACTCCAGATTTCCCTGGGGAGGGACAATGCCGGTTTGAGGATTATCTTCAATAAAGACACCGGGGGTATTCAACAGAGCATTGGCAGAAACGCCTTTAACCACTGCCAAGACTTGACCGTTGACGGAATCTTGAATAATCGAATCGCCGGTGTTGACGCCGGATCCGTCCAAAATATTTAAGTCGGTGCGGGCAAGACCGCCTAACAGTTGAATTCTGTCCTGACCAAAGAGGCGGAAGTCTTCAATGATGTCTGCATCGGTAATGGTCGCGCCACCGGTAGAAATTGCGCCTGCTTGGACGGCGAAAATATCGGTACGACGACCGATCACAAAGGTGTCGTTTCCGAGACCGCCTCGCAGTACGTCTGCCCCTAGGTCGCCTGCCAAGATGTCGTCGCCGCTGCCACCGTCGAGGGTGTCGTTAGCCTTTCCGCCCAGCAGGCTATCGTTGCCAGCACCGCCTTGAAGGAAGTCTTCGTCGCGGTTGCCGTAAAGAATATCGTTGCCGTTGCCCCCTTGCAGGGTGTCCATTTGACGACCGCCGTGTAGCTCGTCGTCGCCTTCGTCTCCTTGCAGGGTGTCTTGCCCTCTGTTGCCGAAGAGGCGATCGTTATCGGGACCACCGGAAATTAGGTCGTTGCCGTCTGCACCTCGGGCGATGTCATTACCGTCTAGGAGGGTAATGATGTCATCTCCTGCGAGTTGCTGTAGGGCGGCAACTGAGTCGGTAGCGGGTACTACGTCGGGAAAACTTGTGCCGTTAATGATAGCCATTTACTCCTCCACTGAGTTTGACTGGTGAGTGGCGCTGGTCCAGTGGGTATGGCGGACCAGACAGTAGCGCAACCCCAAGGTTTGGAAGAGACGAGTGGTGCCGAGAGTCGCTCTTGGAATTGCTTAACTAGCCTTTCCTGAGCTTTTTAAATAATCCGGAGATCAAAAAAGTTTTTGGACAAATTAGTTTTTTTCGAAAGTTCCCGAATTTCGTATTTTTTTAATTTGAATGGTTTTAACGGTTTTGTTCTGAGGAGATAATTCTGAGACTGGATAAGCTAAGTGCTCTTAAATCAGAAACGGACGGGCTAATTTACTAGACTTTGGTTTTCCGGGGGGCGTACCGCGATCGCCGATTAAAAACCCCCTCGTTTTAGATTGGGCAAGAAAAACCGTAGAAATGCCTATACAAAAATGTCCCGAACCCTTTATAAGCTCTGGGATGATCGCCTGGTGATAATCAAAAATATCAGACGACTTGGGAAGGTTTTACGGGAACGGGCGATGGCGATCGCTAAAAAGTATAAGGGCCGTAAAAGCGGATGATTGAGCCCTGTTGTCGCGGATATTCAAGGCTAATGATGCCCCGGGCAATGAATGTGATCATGACTGGGTCTACGATCTGGCAGGGGTGTTGATTCCGGTGTCGAGTTTTCTTATCCAAAATTTATCGAGGAAAAAAGATCACTTTGAGGCTGATTAAATTTGATCTTCAAGATTTTTGATCGACTATTTTTTTCTAGGTAGCTATTAGTATTTAGGGGATTTGTAGACGATGAAAATGCATTTCCCCCAATTTATTTTTGTGGAAATATTAAATTTGGCGATCGCTCTGCCCGTAAATAAGGCTGAAGGGATTGGGGCGATCGCTGTTTCTGCCTCAGAGTCGAATCAAATTTGCTTTATTCAAAATGATTTTCAAGGGGCCTTTACGTAGCGTTACTTTTCCCGACGCTACCTTTGGTTAAAGGTTCCACCACAGGCGGCGTTGCTAGGGACACGTGGATAAGTCATACAAAAAAGAGCACCCCCGAAGGACGTGCTCTTTGGAATAATGTGCGGCGATTTTGCTGATGATATTGAAGAAGCGTTTCCAAAAGTGGAACTTACTCCGATATTGTTGCTGTTGCGATCGCCACGATTTTTTCTAGCCTTGGCGAGAGTAATACTCAATCACCAGCAGCTCATTGATTTGTAGGGCAACCCACTCGCGGTCAATAATGCCGTTGACTTTGCCTACCATCTTTTCTTTGTCGAATTCCAGATGGCTGGGCATGTTTGCCAAGCCAGGAAATTGTAAGTTTGCTTCCACCAACTTGCGAGAGGCATCGCGCTTACGCACCGTGATAACCTCTCCCTCGCGACACTGGTAGCTAGCAACATTGACTCGGCGATCATTCACCAAGATATGTCCGTGACTAACTAACTGACGGGCTGCGGGAATGGTGGGTGCTAAGCCCATGCGGAAAATGGTGTTGTCCAACCGCATTTCCAAAAGCTGCAGCAATACGGTTCCCGTAGAACCAGATGCACGACGTGCCTTGCGCACATAGCGCAACATTTGACGCTCGCTGACGCCATAGTTAAACCGTAGCTTTTGCTTTTCCTCTAGACGAATAGCGTACTCAGAGCGCTTGCGGCGACCTTGTCCGTGTTGTCCTGGTGGATAAGCCCGCTTCGGAGTTTTGCGGCTAAGACCGGGAAGCTCTCCCAAGCGACGAACAACTCTGAGACGTGGACCTCTGTATCGAGCCATAACTCTAAAAACTAAGCCAGTAAATTACAAAAAAAGGACGTGACGATACCTGAATACGACAATTGCTGATTCAGATACGGCCAATCATGTTTGCCAAGCACTTACCTAAAAGCAGAGGATCTCATAGGCTGCCAGCCGCGGCTTAAAGTACTCACAGGCTTATGAGTATATCCTGGGTTTTGCTTGAATCCAAGCCCGTCACAGAAAATTTCCTTGAAGTTTATTGGCGTGTATTCCGGTAGAAAAGCCTTTTGGAGAGAACAGGGCGTTGCCGGGATCAACACAATCCCACTGCTTCACTTCAGCAATATCGTGAACTTCAGCAATATTGAAAATAGTGATTAAAGGGCATTACATATCGAAACCCCTCGCGATAGTTTCTGACGCTCGGGGTTTCTAGGATGCAGGGGCACAGATTTTAAGACAGGCGCTGCTTGATAAACGCCACTAGCTGACCCATTTGCTTCTTGAGTCCGTTCACTTCTTTCTGTAGACTCTCCACTTTTTGCGTCAAAGCAGCTACTTCTTCTGCGCCAGCGCCGCCGCCAGTGGCGGGGGTTGCCACTGGTCCAGAAACGGTTGCCGGACGGCGAGGCGCCTTACGCATGGCCTCTTTGATGGACTCTACAAGCTCCTTTTTCTCAAAGGGCTTTTCAATAAATGCGAAATGCCCGAAGGGCTCTGGAATCTTCTCTGTAACTTCTTCCTTCCGCCCCGACATTAGCAAAAGGGGAATGGTTTGCAGTTGGGGAGACTCTTGAATTTTCTGAAACACTTCCCAGCCGCTCATTTTGGGCAAGAGGAAGTCCAACATAATCAAATTGGGGCTTTCATTTTGAATGAAATTAAGCCCTTCAAGACCATCCTTTGCTTCGAGAACTTCAAAGTTTCCCGCAGGCAACATCTCTCGGACTCGCATCC
This sequence comes from uncultured cyanobacterium, assembly GCA_937883785.1. Lineage (GTDB taxonomy): Bacteria > Cyanobacteriota > Cyanobacteriia > CACIAM-69d > CACIAM-69d > CALGDE01. The sequence goes on along the minus strand of CALGDE010000155.1, from coordinate 22,957 downwards.
GAATGACTCGGCTGTCATCAATAACCAGAATCTTATGCGTTGCCACAACTAACTCCTGAGCGATTAAGGTATCTGACGAGGGCAGGATTTCCTAAGTCCCTATTTCGAATTGTCCTAGCACACTTCGACCCGTGGTGTCTGCCTGCTAGCGCGGTTGCGAAATCGGGAGCAATCGTTGAAACCAAGCGCTACTCTTCTTTCGAGGGGCGGTCATCATTTGAACTTTAAAGCCTTTGGCGGCAAGGATATCAATCAGCCCCTAGACTGTCTTGTTCTGAAAGGGCGTGTACTTCCCACTGTGTAAAGCTTCTAGTGCTTAATTGATGACGAGCCCTAGGTTATTCCGTAACATTCTAACCCAATGATTAGGGCGGTATGGAAGCTTAGCGTATGGGAAATTGGAGAGAGATTTGGGGACTTGGGTGCATGGGAGGACATGGCACATAGGGATTGGCTAGCATCGGAGTCAGCCGGATATAAATCTGTGCATGTGACCCGTTTCTGTTTGCTGGATTTCTATGGGGGAGATCGCCGTGGCTAAGAGGGTAGACGATTCTGATTTTACGCAACATGCTGAGAATGTCGCGATCGCCCAGGGAGAGAATGCTGTGGCGATCGCTCCAACAAATCCCGCTGTCTCCGGTTCCTTGAGGGACGCTGGTAGTACTACAAAATCCAAACCGCATTCCCCCTCAATTCTGCCCCTGCCAGCTTGGCTAAAACGACCCATCGGACGGGCAAGCCAAGTGTCAACGGTGCAGCAAATTGTGAAAGCACGGCAAATCCACACCATTTGCGAAGAGGGGCGCTGTCCCAACCGAGCGGAGTGCTACGGCAATCGGACGGCGACGTTTTTACTGATGGGACCGGTGTGTACGCGAGCCTGTGCTTTTTGTCAGGTGGAAAAGGGACGAGCGCTACCGCTGGATCCGTTAGAGCCTGAGAAGGTGGCGGAGTCAGTGAAGTTACTGGGGCTGAAATATGTGGTGCTGACGGCGGTGGCTCGAGATGATTTGGCGGACGGTGGCGCAGGGCAGTTTGTCGCGACGATCGCCGCGATTCGCCGACAATTACCGGGCACGGAAGTGGAGGTGCTAACCCCTGATTTCTGGGGCAGTGGCGGGAACCAGGGACAGCGAAGTCGCATTGCCCAGGTGGTGGCAGCACAGCCCGCCTGCTTTAATCACAACGTGGAAACAGTGCGACGCTTGCAAAAGCCGGTGCGCCGTGGGGCAAGCTACGAGCGATCGCTACAGGTCTTAGCAATGGTCAAAGACTTGAACCCATCGGTGCCCACCAAGTCGGGACTGATGCTGGGACATGGGGAAACGGAGACGGAAATTATTGAGACCCTAAGGGATTTACGAGCCGTAGGATGCGATCGCCTGACCCTGGGGCAATACATGCAGCCATCGCTAGCGCATTTGCCGGTGCAACGCTATTGGACCCCTGGGGAATTTGACTGGCTAGGGGCGATCGCCAGGAAAATGGGCTTTAGCCATGTGAAATCTGGACCATTGGTGCGCAGCTCTTACCATGCTGGCGAAGCTGAATAGAAACTGCGCAAAATCCCGCCCGTTCTTTACTTATTTCGAATCACATTTCCAATCAACTGCCAATTGGTTCGGGCTGTTTTTCCGGACTTGTGCCGTTGGTACTAGCGGCTCTATGGGCCTTCAAGGGGGTTCCAAAGGACGTTGGCCGCCCTAAGTTCCACTCACGACCATTAATGAACAGGAGCTGATAAACCTGTAGAGATCCAGTATTGAACGACGCTTCACAAGATTGTAAATAGAGGTACCACATGCGCATAAAGCGCTCATCGTAAACATCAGAAAGCGCCGAGATTTCATCCTTATTTTTAAGGAAGTTGTCGGTCCAGCGATGCAAAGTTTCCGCATAATGAGGTTTCAGATTTTCACAGTGGGCAACCATAAGGTTTGCCTGGGAAAGCTCCGTGGTTAGCTCGTAAAGTTTAGGTAAATACCCACCGGGAAAAATATACTTTTCCACCCATGGACCATTGCGCTCGTCACTTTCTGTGGCGATGGTATGGAGTAAACCAATTCCGTCTGGCTTAAGGAAGTCGCGCGCCTTTTCCATAAACGTAGTAAAACTGCCTTTACCTACGTGCTCAAACATGCCAACGCTGACAAATTTATCGAACTTTCCCGTGAGTTCTCGATAGTCGGTGATTTCGATTTTGATGCGATCGCCCAATCCTTTCTCGGCAATTCGCTGTTGCGCTAATTTTGCCTGCTCAATGCTTAAGGTAATCCCCGTTCCTGTGATTCCATAATGCTCTGCGGCGTAAATCAACATTCCACCCCAGCCGCAGCCCACATCGACTAAAGATTCACCCGGTTTCAATCCCAGCTTCTGACAAATCAGCTCATACTTCTGTAGCTGCATGGTTTCCAGCGAATCTGATGGATGTTGCTGATAGCCACAGGAATAGGTCCATGTGGAGTCAAGGAAATACTGATAAAAATCATTTCCAAGATCGTAGTGATGTTGAACGTTTTTTCGACTGTTCTTTAAGTTTGTAGGCACCGTCGATAAACGCTGGGCAAGGACTTTGACGATTAGGGCTAAGCTGGGCTTTTCTCGGGCTTTTTCATACACTTTTTCCCGATGGAATAATTCCAACAATCCAACAACGTCGTTATTTTCTTCATCCCACCACCCCTCCATATAAGCTTCCCCAAATCCTAAAGAGCCAAAGCTTAGAACACGGTCGTAGGTTTTGGGATTGCGAATGTTTAGCTTGATAGGGTTAGGCGCCGCTGAATTGCCAAATTCAAAAACTTGACCGTTCGGGTTGGTAACTGTGAGGGAGCCGTTTTCAATCAAAGAAAATAGTCCGTATAGATAGCGCTCACCACTGGGTAGATTCTTAAACATTGCTATGCCTCTAAAGAAGATGCTTAGATAAAACTCTAAGTATAATTAATGCCGATTAATTATTGGATCTTCTCAAATATCATTAGAGTTTGAACGTGCTAATTTATTTGAGAAAACTAATTAATTTAGATGGGCTAAGTTTAGCCTGGGAATTAGCCCTTGTCATCTATCTCGATGTGTCTCAATGATTTTGGTGAGGTATGTTTTCCGAATGTAATCCTTGAAGCTAATTGGTGATTTTTCATGTGTTAGCGTCTCAAAAATGCCTATTAATTTGACCTGTGTTTTTAGTATGTTTTGTCTTGAGAGAGTAAGTGACGTGATTCAAAGTCTTCCGCTGAGAGAGGCTTGTCAAATAAGTAGCCTTGACCAAATTCGCAACTCAGTGCTGTCAAGTGATCCATTTGCTCCGGTGTCTCAAGTCCTTCTGCAATGACTGACAGTCCCAACTGTTTGCTCAAGGCAATAATGGTTTTCACAACATAAATATTTTGCTGATCTAGATCATTGATTTGATTGGTGAAAGAACGATCAATTTTGAGATTGTCAATTGAAAACTGATGAAGATAACCTAAGGAGCAATACCCTGTGCCAAAGTCATCAATGCTGATTTCAATGTTGCGCGATCGCAATTGATTAGTGACTTCAATGGCTTCTGAAATGTTATCCATAATGGCACTTTCAGTGATTTCAAATTTGAGGCAATTAGGCTTGATTTTTGTGGTGTCTAAAATCTGGTCAATATCGGACAATAAGCCAGAGCATCCGAATTGTCGTACGGATAAATTGACGCTTACGGTTAAATGTGACCACCCCTTGTCATGCCATTGACGCATTTGATCACAGGCTTGCTTCAACACAATCATCCCCACTGGGACGATAAGTCCCGTAGCTTCCATACAGGGGATAAAAACTCCTGGCGGCACTAACCCTCGCTCAGGATGACGCCACCGAACTAAGGCTTCTACCCCGGCTAATTTTCTGGTTTTTAGATCGATGATTGGTTGGTAGTAGGTTATAAATTCTTGCTGATCGAGTGATCGCTGAAGGTCACTTTCTAAGGTCAGCCGCTTGAGTAGTGCTCGGTGCATATCCCGATCAAAAATCTGCTGACTTCCTTTTCCTCGACGCTTTGCCTGATACATTGCCGTGTCAGCTTCTTGAACCAACTCCTCAGGCAATTGAAGGGGGGAGGAGACAATAGGATTCTCATCAGCACGATCTTGATCACCAATGCTTTGAACGGTGATGCCCACGCAAGCGGTGATAAAAATGTCGCATTGAGCAATGGTAAATGGCTGTTGAAAAACCTCGAGAAGCTGGTTTATAAAAGGCGCCAGATCCTCAACATTGTCCACGTCTTGGACTAGAAAACAAAACTCGTCTTCTCCTAATCGAGATAAGGTATCTTGTGGGCGGCACTGCTGGCGAAGGCGGTTAGCGATCGCCTTCAAAACTTGATTCCCAGTGGCATTTCCAAAGGAGCCATTAATAACTTGGAATTGGTCGCAATCCAACAATACTAGTGCGAAGCCAGACTGCTTTTGTTTTAGGCTTTTATCGATCTCCTCCAATAAAAAAGCACGGCTAGGAAGTCCGGTTAAAGAGTCTTGGAAAATAAGCGTTTGCAATTCAGATGTGCGCTCTTTAACGGTCAACTCCAAGTGGGCGTTAAACGTATTGAGCTGTTGATATTGCCGACGAATTCGCAACATAGAACGAACCCGTGCGTTCAACTCTAGTCGGTTAACTGGCTTGCTGATAAAATCATCGGCTCCGGCTTTTAAGCATTTTGCCAAGTCTTTTTTATTGCTTAAAGCGGTTACCATGATAATAGGAACTGAATGCCAAAGCTCAATAGACTTGATTTTTTGACAAGCTTCGATCCCATCCATTCCTGGCATCATAACGTCGAGCAAAATTAAATCTGGCGCATAAAATTCTAAATTCTTAATTGCCTCTTGAGCATTGGCAGCGTAGTGAAGTCTAAAGTTTTCTTTCTCTTTTCCGAAAAAGTCTGCTGAGTTACTTAAAAGAACTTCTAAAACATCAAAATTATCTGGCTCGTCGTCCACTATTAGAATAGAAAACATTGCTTTCTTCGATTGATCGAGGCTTCCTGATTTTTAAGTGCCGTAAAAAATGCTGTGAAATGTCGTGAAATAGGCGCCGTAAAGGGTGTCGCGAAAAACACTCACGCCTTAAGTAAGTTCTGAATAACGGTGACGAGCTGTTTTAATTTTACGGGTTTCGGTAAGTATTCTGTGGCGCCAGCTTTCAAGCATCGATTCCGGTCCCCCTCCATCGCTAAAGCTGTTAAAGCTACAATCGGTGTGTGCTGCAAATGTGTGTGCTCGCGGATGGTTTCAATGGCTGCCAGTCCGTCGGTGCCGGGCATTTGAATATCCATCAAAATTAGGTCTGGTGTGTGGGACAGGGCGCTGGCGATCGCCTCTTCACCGTCTCGGGCGATGACCATTTGGTAGCCTTTCGCTTTGAGATAGCTGGAAATAGTGCTGATATTGGCTTCGTTATCCTCCGCCAGCAAAATTATTGGCGACGCAGCGTTTAAGTCTCCATCATTTTGGACATCCTGAAGATCAGCAGTAGCATGGGCAGCGGCTTGAATGTCTGGGTGGGTGATCACGCAGGGCAAGCTGATCATAAAACAGCTGCCTTTGCCCTCTTCGCTTAAGACTCCCACCTGCCCGCCGTGTAGCTCGACAATACGTTTCACGAGAGCCAGCCCTAAACCGGTGCCGTTGTATTGGCGATTAAGGGCACTGTCGATTTGGACAAAGGACTGGAATAAACGGGTGATATTGTCTGGGGAAATACCAATGCCCGTGTCGGCGATCGCAATGTGGAGAAAAGCGTCATTGTCGTCGATATTGATACGTTCCTCGGTGTGGGAGACAGGCTGGGTTGGGGGCAATGGGGTGGGGGGCGGTCCGACTCGGTCAGTGCCGTGACTGACGGTGCTGGTGTCAATGTTGGGGGTGAAGCGGCGGGTGACGGTGAGGTTTATGGTTCCCCCTTCTGGCGTGAATTTAACCGCATTGTTTAGCAAATTGATCAGCACCTGACGAATGCGCCGTTCGTCTACCATCAGGTACGGCAGGTAAGACGGAATCCATAGGTGCACCTGGATGCGCTTTTTCTTAGCCTGCTGGCGAATGAAGGTAAAGCTGGATCTGCACAGGGGGGCGATCGGTGTGGGATCGCAGTGCAGCTCAATTTGACCCGCTTCGATTTTGGCCACGTCAAGAATGTCATTAATCAGTTCCAGCAGGTGAACGCCGCTGCCTTCAATGGTGTTCAGGGCTTTCATTTGTTGGGGTAAAATCGCCCCCAACACCTCATCCTGTAACGCCTCGGCCATGCCCAAAATTGCGTTCAAGGGGGTGCGTAGCTCATGGCTCATATTGGCGAGAAATTCATCTTTTAAGCGGGTGGCTCGGGCCAACTGTTCGTTAGAGATGGCTAACTGCTGGTTCCGTTCCGTTAGCTGCTTTTGGGCCTGTTGTCGCTCTTTCAGTTCCCCCTGTAGCTGTTGAAATAGATGAACCTGTTGAATGGCGATCGCAATATGGTCTGCCGTTTGTTGTAGCAGCTTAATTTCCCGCAATTTCCACTGACGGGGTTGATGGCACTGGTGGGCAATCAGCAACCCCCACAAGCGCTGGTGCTGCACCACAGGCACAACCACTGTTCCCTGTACTTGAATATGTTTTAAGAATTTCTGTAATTCGGGACGCAGACGGTGGGCTTCTTCGTGGACGTCGTTTAGAACAAAAACCTGTCCTTCCTCATAGGCTCTGTGGGTGGGTGGGGCGAAAATATCTTTGGGAAAAACCTGACTGATCAGTGTGGTGCTGCCGGGAGAAATCGATTCGGCGATCGCTGAACCTTCACCGTGATCGAAAGCGCGGCACACAAGCACGCGATCGCAGCCCAAGGCATGGTGTAGCTCCGCAACGGTAACATCAAGGGTTTCCGACAAATTAAGGGACGATCGCACCCGTTGGGTAATGCCACTTAATAGCCGTTCCTGCTCCGCCTGGGCCCGCAACTTCAGCTCCGCTTCCTTGCGAACGGTAATATCCTGAAACGTGCCCACAATGCCTACCACATTGCCGTCCCCATCACGCAGGGGCAACTTGTTGGTTTCCAGCCACCGCACCTCCCCATCCGGCCGAGTCAAACTTTCCTCAACGCCCAGCTCTGCCTGTCCCGACGCCATAATTTGCAAATCGTCGGCTTGGTAGGCGGCTGCTTCCTCAGGCGTCATGGATAAATCCAAGGTAGATTTGCCCAAAATGTCGTCGCTAGACTTCACCCCTAAAACGCGAATAAACTCCTGGTTACAGCCCCGAATAACGCAGTCACGATCTTTCCAAAATACCGACAGGGGAAATGTATCCAGCACCGTCTGTAGAAATTCTTCCCGCTCCCGCAAGGTAGCGGTGCGATCAGCTACTTTAGCCTCTAACTCCTGGTTAAGACCTTGGAGCAAAGTGCTAGCCCGCTGTCGCTCCAGCTCTGCCGATGCCCTTGCTGCGAATACTGTGAGTAGCTGCTCAGCCCGCTCCGGATCCACAATGGGGTTTGTATCTAAGACACATAGATTTCCGATCTTTTCCCCATGGCTATCGTGCAGAGCTACCCCCAGGTAACTTTGGGCTTCCATACCCACCAAATCCAGCTCTCCGTCAGGACCCTGGGGGAATTGTTCCGCCAAAAGCCGACTACAGAAAAATCGCCCTTCCTCTAAAGTGCGCTCGCAGGGAGTTTTGGGGGCTGGATAGGAAAAAGGAGGCTGTAGCTGACCGTTCCCCCAAAATGCCAGAGTTTGTAGCCGGTTGTTGTCTTCCAGCGCCGTTACAACGGCGTAGGACACATTCAATGTGGCCGCCATATGGGTCACCAGCGCCGGGAAAAAGTCTTGTCCCGTGGTGGCGGCGGTGCCCGTAATTAGGTTTTGCAAGGCCGTTTCCGCCTGTTTGCGATCGCTGATATCGGTAATGGTGCCCACGAACCCAATCACGGTCCCTGTTTCGTTATGCTCAGGCACAGACTGCCAATACACCCAGGTGGTTCTGCCGCTGGCGGTGAGATAGCGAAACTCTAGCTGTAGAGGCTGCCCGGCTAGCGCCGCCGTAAACCAATCCTCCAACACCCGATCATGATCCTCTGGGTGGATCACCTGTTGCCACTGTTCCCCACAGGCCTGTTGCGGTTTCAGCTCGGTGATTTGGCACCAGCGGTCATTGACGTAGGTACATTGCCCCTGGGTGTCGGATCGAAAAATTCCTACGGGAACCGCTGCGGCTAAGGTAACGTAGCGCTGCTCGCTTTCCCGCAGTGATACTTCTGCTAAGTGCCGCTCCCGCAGCTCCTGCTGAAGTTTTTGATGGGTTTCTGCCTGTTGAGGCTCTGCCGGTTGTTGTTTTTCTTGCTCTAGCTGGGTTACTCGTTTCTCAAGGGCAGCGGCTTGTTTCTCAAGGGCAGCAGCTAACCGATACAGTTCCAAAGGATTTAACGCCTGGAGCAAACTGCTTTGGGTGACAATCCCGAGTAAATCACCGCGCGCTCCCACCACTGCCACCTGCTGAATTAGGCGTTGATCCATGGTGTCCTGCACTGTCCCCAGGGCATCATCGGGGCTGATGGAAACCACCGGAGTGCTCATCACATCCTCGGCGCAATGGTTGTCCCACGCCAGTCCCAATGCCTGAAACTGCACCAGGTCACGCTCGGTAATGAGACCCACGGGAATCTGTTTGTGGGGCTCCTTGAAAGACCCCTGTTGCTTCGCCAGCATGACGCAACTAACGCTGTGGGTGCCCATGGTTTGGGCGATCGCTAGCAGGGATTCCCGAGGAGATGCACACACCACCTGCCGGGTCATCACCTCCCCAGCCGTTCGAAGATGCAATAAATCAATGGATCCACATAGATGGCGCAGGCTTTCGTGGGTAACCAGACCCACCAACTGCTCCTGATCATTAATGATGGGCAAGTGGCGAATGTGATGTTGATTCAACAAAGCAACAGTGAAGAATAGATCCGTTAACTCTTCACCGTGCTGAGTGATCACTGGCGACATCATCACTTCGCCTACGGTGATATCGCTGGAAATTGTTTGGGCAGCGCTGAGGCGGACGATATCTCTCTCAGTGACGATGCCAACCACTGTGTGATTGTCCACCACTACCACACAGCTAGATCGCACGTCAGAGTGAAGTTGTGGGAGGCGATCGCCTAGGTAATCCCCTTGACGTTCCTTATGTTCAGTCTCGTTTTCAACAATGTTTCCCTGGGGGCGGAGGCTGGACGGGCAGGTGCCCCGCAATCTACTCATTTGGGCGATCGCTTCCACCAAGGGAGTGCTGGGCGATGTCACCAAGGGATCAGGCACCACCGCCAATTTCAGGTCGACTTGTGGAAGGGACGTTGATCGACTCAGCATAGGGTTCCTGGGGGTGTGGGAAATCCCTGTTCCAGATTAATGTGCGGACCTGACGTTTAGCAGCACATCCAGCACCGAAAAATATCCGGCTTTCAACGCTTATGTGTCTTAATCCTTGCCGCTCAATTTTATCCTTCGACAGGAGACACCAGTAACGACTTCACACACTATAGGTACTGGCGGGTGCGAAGGACATCCATTATTTTCCCAACGCTTTCGTCAAGGGACTCAACATCAGTGCGACATTCCACATCAGGGCTCATCGGTGCTTCGTAGGGATCGTCAATGCCGGTAAAGCCCTTGATTTCCCCTGCTCGCGCTTTTTTATATAGCCCTTTAACATCTCGCGATTCACATACCGCCAAGGGGGCGTTGACATACACCTCAACAAAGTCGCCAATGGCATTCCGTACTTCCCGTCGCATTGCCGCATAGGGAGAAATCGCCGACACCACCACAAATACGCCATTACGGGTGAGCATTTTCGCCACAAAACCAATACGACGGATATTTTCGTCTCGGTCTTCTTTGCTAAACCCCAGTCCCTTTGTTAAATTCTGGCGAATAATATCCCCATCCAAAATTTCCACATAGGGAGACTGGGACCTTAGGGTATCCGTCAATTTTTTGGCGATCGTGGTTTTACCGGCGCCACTTAGTCCCGTGAGCCATAGGGTGACCCCTCGCCGTTGCTCTAAATTGGCTTCTTTCTGCTCCCCGTCCAAAGTTCTCTCTCCTATCTTTAGCTACCTAAGCCACTATGTGATTCACCACAGGAAAAGTATTTCAAAGATCGTTTTTAAAGATCTTGTGCACCAACACCTTTCGAAAATAGGGTACCCAGACTCAGACCTATCCTCAAAATGAACTGAGGGCTGCCACCGATAACGCAAGCCAGTGCCCCATCGAAAGCAGCCCTCAATGCTCCTGGTTAACTCAGCCGTTTTAAGGGGCTGCGTTTTCTGCTGACATCTCTAAATGCCTAACCGTTGGTACACCTGGTCCAGGTGGCGCAGGTGGTAGCTGGGGTCAAAGCAGTCTGCCAATTCTTCCCCGCTAAGGTTTTGAGAAATGGTGGCATCTTTTTCCAACAGGCTACGGAAATTGCCCCCTTCGGTGTTCCACGCTTCGTGGGCACAGCGTTGCACCACAGCATAGGCGTCTTCCCGAGTCATGCCTTTTTTTACCAACGTCAACATAACGCGCTGGCTGAATACAACGCCGCCGTACCGGTTCATATTTCGCGCCATATTCTCTGGATACACCAGTAGGTTCTTAGCCAGATTCGTCATTTCCACCACCATAAAGTGCAGGAGTGTGCTGGAATCGGGCAAAATCATGCGCTCCACGGAGCTGTGGGAAATATCTCGCTCGTGCCACAGGGCCATATTTTCCAACGCGGCGATCGCATTACCTCGAATTACCCGTGCCAGACCGCTCAAACGCTCAGATCGCACTGGATTACGCTTGTGGGGCATTGCCGATGAGCCCTTTTGCCCCTTGGAGAAAAACTCTTCTACTTCCAACACGTCCGTGCGCTGTAGGTTACGAATTTCCACGGAGAATCTTTCAATGGAGGCTGCCACCAGCGCAAACACCTGTAAATACTCAGCGTGAATATCGCGGGAAACTACCTGGGTCGATGCGGTGTCCGGCTCTAGCCCCAGTAATTTACAGGTCAGTGCTTCCACACGAGGGTCAATATTGGCGTAGGTGCCTACCGCGCCGGAGATTTTACCTACTGCCACCTGGGTGCGCAGTCGTACCAGGCGATCGCGATTGCGCAACATTTCCGCCAGCCAGCCAGCCACCTTAAACCCAAAGGTAATGGGCTCCGCGTGAATACCGTGGGATCGTCCGATCATGACTGTGTCGCGATGTTCTTGGGCCTGATAACGCAGCGCCTGGATTAGCGCCTCTACCCGTCCCAGCAGCACATCAACGCTGGAGGTTAACTGTAGCGCTAGCGCCGTATCTAGCACGTCGGAGCTGGTTAAACCCAAGTGAATATATCGCCCAGCTTCGCCCACGTATTCATTAACGTTAGTAAGAAAGGCGATCATGTCATGGCGCACTTCCTCCTCAATTTCCAGAACTCGCTGCAGGTCAAAGGTGGCTTTTTCCTTGATTTCTTCTACTGCTTCTTTGGGAATATAGCCGAGCTCCGCCTGGGCCTCGCAAACTGCTACCTCTACCTTTAACCACGTTTGCAGCTTGTAGGACTCGGTCCAAAGATTGCCCATTTCAGGCAGCGTATAGCGCTCGATCATATTTTTCCCGACCGTATTGATGGTCAGCTAGAAAACAACTGGGGGACAGTAACTATAGGATGACTGTACGGCGGCTGATAAGTACCCAAGGGGCGATCACCCCATCGTGCGCATCCCTCTTTACTGGGCAGGGGATGCAACCGCACACGAAAATGCACGTGACGAAGAAGCTCTACGAACACGCAAAAATCAGTACCCTAAATTACCGAGACAACAATACTACATGGCAAAAGTGCGTGGTAAAAGGCACCACTGCGAAGACGCAGTAAATGTTAGTTGCGCTAGTTAACTACGGTAATTTCACTACGCTACCGGATGAGCCAAAAAGGCAATGATGACGCCGACAATGCCGCCTACTAGCACTTGAACGGGAGTATGACCCAGCAGCTCCTTCAACTTTTCCTCACCAACAGCGCGCCCCTCAAAAAACTCCGCCACAATTTGATTAATGACTTGGGCTTGTTTGCCCGCTGCCTGGCGTACTCCCGTCGCGTCATACATGACAATGACCGCAAAGATAGTGGCCATGGCAAATTCAATACTTTCCCAGCCCACCACTTGACCAGTTCCTGTCGCCAAGGCTGTTACCAACGCTGAGTGGGAGCTGGGCATGCCCCCCGATTCCACCAACACTCGTAGATTCAAAGTGCGCGATCGCGCCAACTCCACAAACACCTTCAACACTTGGGCAACGATACAGGCAAGAAAGGCAACAACTAAAACTTGGTTGTCAACAATATGCTTCAAATTATCCATGGAGGGAATGCACCAATATCGCAGTTGCTGGGACGGCATTAAGACCACTAAAGGTCAGGAGCACTAGGGGTTGCCCACGATCACGTGGCTCCCAATGCTTGACCTAACTCTATTATCCCGGCTGCTTCCTATCAAGGAATTCGCTAAATCCCTTGTAACTGTCCCCAATGCTTGCCATAAACATTGCAGTGAATAACGTGCCTTTGATCTGTGATTTCTAAATATGTCACTTTAAACGTTTCTCCTAAAACGTCGTTGAACAACTCCAAATATGAAATCGCATTTATCTGACTTTCGTGGCTATCCTGCACTGAATTGTCTGAATCAGTCTCAAAAAACGTCTAGCTTCTGTCGTCCGCCGTCTCTTATCCTTCTTGTTGTTAATCGTTTTGTGAGGCAAGGTGACGCTGTGAAGAGTAGCTTCACAAATCAGCCTTCGAGGTGTGCCGTGAAGGGTGATGTAGGTGGCGCTGTAGGTCAACTAAACGGCTCAAAGTCTGCCCGTGGATTTACCCTGCTGGAGCTGCTGGTAGTGATGCTAATGGTGGGAATTTTGGCAACGCTGGCGGGACCTAGCTGGACCAACTTTGTTAATAATCAACGCCTGGGGATGATGCAAGATGAGGTCTATCGGGCTTTGCGAAAGGGGCAGGCGGAAGGGCGGCAAAAGCGACGTGTTTGGGAGGTATGCTTTCGCGATCGCCAGGGAAGAATCGAATATTCAGCCCATGCTTTCGGAGGCACAACAGGATGCGGCAATGCGAAATGGCAGCCACTGGGTGCTGAAATCGACGCAAAAGTGGAAATCGACGCAGCCAACTCAACTTTATTTCGGCGGAATGACGCCTATCGCATGCAATTTAAGCCCAACGGCTGGTCCAATGGTCGCCTTGGTCGTATAACACTACAAATGCGCGATTCCACTGCTGCCAATGGCGATCGTCGCTGTGTGTTCGTGTCGACGCTACTAGGTGCGCTGCGTGTGGACCGCGACGAGGGATGCCTGAGATGAGAACTGGCGGGCTGCACTTTGCCACTTAACGGGCAAAATTTCGGCGGTTTGCGATGAAGTTAAGGAAAATAAGGTTACAAAACATAAATTAGGATTAATATTGTAAGTAGATTGTATTCTGGGGCTTCGTCAAAAATGATCTCGCCCGATTCATTGCCTGAATTGCCGAAAGATTCTAACTTGCTGGAAATCATCCTTGAGCCGCTTTTGGAAGATTTTCAATATTGGTTTGAGCGATCACGATCGCTGCTGGAGTCCAAGAAATTGGATTGCTTAAGTGTTGAGGAACAAAAAGACCTGTTGGAGCGTATCAAAACTGCCCAGCAGGAAGTCAGTAGCACTCAGTCCCTTTTCAAAGCCATGGGCGCTCAGGTTGGCGTCAGCATGGCTACAATTATCCCTTGGCACAAATTGGTTGCCGAATGTTGGAATGTCGCCATGCGACATCGGCAAGCACAGGCAGGAACTCAATAGGTTTAGGGACGTTCTGTTCAAGGAATCACTGTTATTCCAGCCTTTCAACTCAAGCGTGAATTAAGGTTCCGCGAAGGCGAACAAAGAATTATTGCCGAGTATTCCTTGAAACCTCATTTTGCTTCTAAATCCACAGGACCAAACGACCACAACAGCTAAACAGCAAAGTATTTTCAACCATCCTCACCCTGGAGATTTTATAGACCGTGCTACATCTACTCTACCTGCTCGCTTTTTCTGGCTTAGCTGCTCTTGCTATCGGCAACTTGATTCGTAACCTAATGGTTTTGGGTACGGAGAGTCAGCGGAATGGCGCGGTCATGCCTTCAAGGCAAGGTGAAATCGGTAATGGGCAAAGAAGCGTAGTTGAAAATATGTCTAGTTCATCGTCCCAACGGATGATGAACCTTCACCCAGAAATGTTGGATAAAAATGGCCGCCCTATCCGCGAACCGTTGTTGGTTATGAAATCAATGACCGTCGACGATGCCCGCGACCACCTAGATGCTTTGTTCCAAGCTTCTCCTGAGAGCTCAAGCGACTCAGAATAGTGTTGAGTGCAAATAGAACTTTGTGAAGTCTCAGCAGAATTTCACTGTTCGGAGGTCAATTCTGGAACAGAAAAGCTAAGTGGATCAGCTAAAAGAGGCGTTGAAAAATTAAGAGGGAAAATGCGGTTGACGCGGAGGGAGTTAAAGCTGAACCGTTTGCAAATGGTAAAGCAGCAAAGCCCAGCAGCTTAACCGAAGCCTTAAACATCTTTCTTCTCGCACTTTGAGCGGCACAATCCTGTGCGCTTCAACCTCGCTAATTCGTGTCGAAATCTCATACTCTTACTCTCCACTCGCATCATGTGGGTCTTGGAAATAACGTGACCTTTATCGGTCAGAAACTAAGCACAAACTTTCCACCCATCAGTTATCCAGAAAAAGCGCCGCCAGCGCTGAATCCTTTGCCACAGGACCTCAAAAGTCTCAGCACTACAGTTTCCTAATGTCCAGTCAAGAATTTCGGGGCGAAAGTGACTGACGGTTGTCCAAAGCTATCTCTTATTTTTCGAGCCTACGAAAGGTTCAACTCATCGAGTTCACCGACCTCAGGTGATGAAGCCACGGATGCAGCCGCTTCTTAATCCGACTACTCCTGGAGATAGGAGCTTGCTTAATCCAAAGATCCACCGTGGTGTGGTGAACCCAGGTGACCCGCTTAATGGATCGAAAACTAAGATCGTTAAGATGCATCTTCAAGCACGGCTCTCGAGTTTAGCCGCTGTAGCTTCGGTGGGGTTGGGAATTACCGATAAATTTTCGCCTGCATTCACAACAGCGGTAGCTTTGTTTCTTGTTTCGAAGTCCATGCTCTGATGTCGGCGTTAATTTGCGGCAGGGACAGGCTCTTTCCATGGAAACTTGAAATGAATTGGGCATTCACCATACCTCTACCTCTATCCCTTTATGAGCCTGCAAAGCAAGATCGATGACTAGTTCTAATGGCTGACCGAGGGAGGAGTTGATGGCTCTGAAACTTCTGGCGGCTCTGTGCCATCAAGCTCTTGATCAATAACGCTCGTCTTTTCAGATCCGTAACCTTGTTCCTGGCGCTGGCGTATTCCTAGCGCATCGCGAGCAGCACTAAAGTTGGATTCTGTGTCGTCAGGCAAAGGCATGGTATTCAGCTTATCCAAAAGCTCCGGCGCCACTGAGTTGGCAATTTGGGAACTATGACACACAAAGAAGTCGAAAGAAAACCCCCCTAGACGAACGCGATCGCCATCTCGAAGCCGATTTCTTCCACGGATTGCCCGACCATTAATAAACGAACCGTTAGTGCTGTTCAAATCTACAAGGTAAAAACCTCGACGTCCCACGTACTGAATCGCTGCGTGACGACGGGATAGGCGCTGATCCTGAACCGGCAGCGCTGCCTGAATATCTCGCCCGATGGTCCAAATCATCTGATGCTGGAGCAAAGACTGAGTTTTACCGTTGGATAAATTGGTAATTAGGTACGCCTGCTGACCTCTAACAATGCCTTGTACATAGCGCAGACTACCGTTAAGAAGGGAGGTTTGCCATGGGCGATCAAGCTCTGCTAGCTCATCAAAAAAATCTCTATGCTGCTGATAAAGTCCTAAAAATACTTCGTAGGAGCGTTCCTGACGCTCACGATCAGCGCTGGGGGCGGGCTCAAGATCCGGATATGATTCGGAAGAGCGGACATCCATAAACCACGTGGTACTAGTGAGTCGTGGGGTGGTCGATTTAGACAGGCTCGACGAACAGTCACGTCTGACGCTCGATCTTTGCGTTAGATATCTACGCTAGCACTGTTTTCCAACGCGGCCCTAGTTCACTGAAGTAATTGAATCAATTTTCAGCACTACATTTCCAGCGCCGCTTTCCCGGTACCGGTATTAAACTGCCTCAAAACATCCCACCGCTTCCCTCAGGACACGTCGCCCAACACAGGCGACATTGCGCCCCGACTCAAGGATAAAGCTGCAGACGTAACTGCAGGTGAATGTTCGCTAGGGGACACTTTCAATAGCTTCGCTAGTTCTTGTAACTGGGCGATCGCTTCTGCTCCCTCTAGCTTCATTAACTCGCGGTCGTCGCGCATTTCTGTCCAGGTGATGCCATAGTCCGAAACTAGGAAACGGATGAGATGGTCGTCCCCTAGGCTCACCATAAACGACGCGCTATTCATTTGACCACCGCAGGTATAGCAAGAGGCCACATATCCAAGATTCTCAAGGACAGTTGCTAGTGCTTGCAGATTCATTACCAAGTCTTGAACGAATTGGCGATGCTGCTCAGCAAGTCTTAAAAACACGGCTTACTCCCGATCTTCTCTTTCTATTCTAGACATCCGCGACGTTTTTACATTGTTTTAATAATATGTCTTTCTAAACAGTGCAATATGTAGCGGTAAATATGGTGGCAGGAATAAACGAAAACAGTAAGGTAAGGTTGTTGGCTTGTTGCTGCGGTGGTTAAAGTCTTACTTGTTTATTCGCGCCCTTTATCTGAGTCTTTGCGCTTAAACCTTTATCTCGGCAGCATTTTTCGGTGGCGGCTTTGATTCATTTTGGATTAGCTGATGTACTAATCATGGCGAGGAGAATGGCAGATCTCAGGAGTCCTTTACAGAGGTTGTTGCATCCTTACGCTTCTACTAGTTTGTGCGCGTTTCCTCACCTTTGCTGAGTCAATCGCTACTTTGGAGCTTGAGGATCGCTTCCCACTCTTCGTTCCAGGATTAATAGTCTGTTAGGGCTTGTTGTCGATCCAAGGTGTAAAGATTGACTCGGCGGGTGCACACGTCTTTTCGCCGCACCGGTGCCAGGGGCTGAAGTCTATGCGGCAGAAGACTTTGAGTCTTGGCTGATGACAAATTCTAGTTGGTTGTCCACCACCCAAAAGCGGGACCAATAAAGCGAATCATGATCCAGGTGAAGGCTAAGGTTCCAATGCCAATCCATGCCCCGCGAGTGGTCCAGGTCATAAACTGTCGCGACTGCTGTTTGGTGACAGGAATACCTGGAAGAATCGTCTTCTTCTCTTTGCCGTACTCGTCCCCAAGGATTTCTTTTCGCCGCTTGGATTCGCCCATCGTTTGTTTCTCTCCTGCAAGCTGATCACTTAATTTTTTTGAGACGGATTAGAGCCGTAAGATGACGCTACCGCACGGACCAAAGTTGTGCAATAAACCCCGGACTAGGCAAATCTAGCTCTTTGCGTGGGAACCTCGTTGGATTCAAGGGCACATTAATCTGAGCGGCTAGCGCCTGCTGATGCCACTGGGCGATTTTGATCAGGGTCAGAGACTTCGGCGTTAGAGTTTAGGAGAGCAGGTTTCGGCGATCGCCCCTCATTCCTGTCCTTCTCTGGTTTGACGCTGATAGAGCTGTCCAGGCCTTCGCTGGTGCGGGGGCGTTTGGGAACAAACCCTAGCTTTTGCTTAATCCAGTAGTTAAACCCGTCCACATAGGTGAATAGCACGGGCACGACCACCAGGGTAAGCAACGTTGAAGTGCAGAAGCCGCCGATAACAGTAATTGCCATGGGGCTGCGTTCAGAGGCTCCCGCTCCTAGCTCTAGGGCGATGGGCATCATGCCAGCGATCGTGGATAGGGAGGTCATCAGGATCGGACGGAATCGGGATACGCCAGCGGCTACAACGGCTTTGAACTGGGGATATCCGCGCCGCTGACCTTCCAAGGCAAAGTCCACCAGCAAAATGGCGTTTTTGGTGACCAGTCCCACCAGCAGCACGATGCCAATTAGGGCAAATAGTCCCAGCTCCTTTTGGGTGACCAGGAGAGCGACTAAAGCACCGCCGAAGGAAAAAGGAACAGCGGTGAGAATGCTGACGGGATACAGGAAATCGTTGTAAAGGAGTACCAGAATGCAATAGATCGCCAGTACTGCCAGCAATAGGGCGCCCACAAAGCGGCTAAAAATATCCCGCATGATTTCCGCATCGCCGGAGGGCTCTTCCGATACATCGGGAGGCAAGTTTTTCCGAGCTGGCAGCTCTCGCACTTTTTCCACTGCTTGACCTAGGGAGATGCCATCTAGGTTGGCTTCCAGGGATACCTGGCGAGTGCGGTTGTAGCGGTTGATTTGGGCGGGACCACTGACGAGCTTGAGGTCAGCCACAGAGGACAAGGGGAAAAGTTGTCCGTTGCGCCCGGGGACTTTAAGGTTTTTCAGGGTGTCGATATCACTGCGAGACTGGCGATTCAGCTTCACTTCAATAGGGATCTGGCGATCGCTCAGGTTAAATTTCGCTTGGTTCGCCTGGATATCACCGATGGTCGCCAAGGACGCGGTTTGGGCGATCGCCTGTACGGACACCCCTAAGTCCGCTGCCCGTTGGAAGTCAGGGATAATAGCTAGCTCTGGCTTAACCAAACTGGCACTGGAGGTTACGTCCACCAGCCCCGGCAAGCCTGCCATTTCCCGCTCAAGCTGCTCCGAAACCGCCTGGAGGGACTCAGGGTCATCTCCGCGTAGCACGAGGGATAAATCCTTATCCCCATCGCCCCCGCCCCCTTGGGTACGGTAAGCAATGCGGGCTCCGGGAATTTGGCTTAGGGTGCTGCGGGTTTCGTCTTCAAATTCTGAGCGGGTGAGCGATCGCTCATTTCCCGGCACCAAGGTGACAAACAATGTTGCTTCGTCCACATCGTTAATATTGGCGAAAACGCTCTCCACCAGAGGATTGTTTCGCAACAGCCGATCCGCCTGGAGGGAAACTTCGGTGGTGTCTTTCAACGTGGAACCCGGCGGTAGGGACACCGACACGATACTGAGGTTGTTTTCGGGACCGCCAAATAAGCCTTTTGGAATAAAGGGCACCAGCTGCAAACTGCCGATAAAAATTACCAGGGCAATAATCAAAGTGATCACGCGGTGCCCCAGAGCCCAAGTTAAAGCTCGACGATAGGGACCAGGGGGCTTATCGCCTGATTCGTCGAGGGGATCACTACTGTCAAATCCACCGCTGCGGTCTTTGGGCTTGAGCCAGTAAGCGGATAACAATGGCGTCATGGTCACCGCTACCAAGGTGGAAAACATGGTGCAAACGGCAAACGTAATACCGAAGGGCTGGAAGAACTGCCCCGGAATACCACCAATAAATGCCACCGGTAGAAACACTGCCACCACCGTTGCCGTTGTGGCTACCACGGCTAAACCAATTTCCCGCGCCGCATCCATCGCCGCCTGGCGGGGATGTTTGCCCATGGCCATGTGCTGGTCGATGTTTTCGATCATGCAAATGGCGTCATCCACCAGGTTACCGATCGCCAACGCCAGCGCCAGCAGGGTCATCCCGTTCAAGGTGTAGTTCAGGGCTCCCATCACCAAAAAGGTGGGAATGATGGATAGGGGCAGGGCGATCGCAGTAATCACCGTGACCCGCCAGTTGCGCAGAAATGTACCCACCACCAGAGTGGTCAAAATGGAACCAATAATCAGCGCGTCAAAGGTGGCTCGGTAGGAGTCTCGCACCTCATCCGCCAGGGTAAACACTTTGCTGAGGGATACATCTTCCGGCAGCTGTTCCTGAAGCTGGACCACCTCATTGCGCACCCCTTCCTCCACAGAAACCAGATTGCTGCCCGTGCTGCGCAATACTTCGAATCCCACCACTGTCTTGGCATCTAGGATCGCGGCTTCTCGGGGATCAGAAAACTTGCGCGACACTGCCCCTAGGTCTTCTAGCCGCACCGTGTCGCCATTGCCTAGGACCACCCGATAATTACGTAAATCGTCAACGGATTTCGCATTACCCAGGGCACGTACCGTTTGCTCTTGATTGCCCAGCTCCGTTCGTCCGCCGGGGCGGTCCAGATTTAAGGCACGCACCTGATTGTTCACGTCAGTGGCGGTGATGCCATAGGACAGTAGGCGGGATGGGTCTAGATCCACCCGAATCGCTTCATTAACGCCCCCCAGTCGGTCAATTTGGGCAACCCCCGGAACACTTAGGAGCGATCGCGTAATTTTGCGATCAATTAAGTCGCTCAGTTCGGCGATGGATCGTTGGTCCGATGACACCGTGTAAGCCATGATTGCGCCGCCGGCGAAATCCAGCTTGTCAACAATGGGATCTTCGATAGTTTGGGGCAGCTCGCTACGAATTTGCGACACTGCATTGCGTACCTCATTCGTCACCTGGTCACTATCGGTGCCAATTTCAAAGGCAATGGCAGTGTTGGAATAGCCATCTAGGACAACGGAACGAATGTTGTCGATGTTGCCCAAGCCCGCAACAGCGTCTTCAATTTTTCGGGTCACCTCCGTTTCCATCTCCGTGGGACCGGCTCCGTTTTGAATCACCCGCACGTTAACCACAGGCACATCAATATTTGGCGTGGAGTCAATGCCCAGCCTCCCAAAGGTAAACAGTCCTGACAGGGCCAACATCAAAAACAAGACGATGATAGGCACTGGGTTTCGAATGGACCAAACCGACAGGTGGAATCGCTCTTGCATAGGACCGTTGGGATGTGTGGAAGACGGGCGAAGTCTGGGAGAGGTGTGGTCTAAGAATCGTGAGTTTCTTGAACTCAGTGTCGAGAATTATTGATATTGCGGACACACTAGGTGAGGAAAATAGCCCTAAAAGCCATCTTAGACAGATTATTGAAATCAGTGGGATCACGGTGGGATCACAGAGAGGAGGCACCGCTATCCGAAGGGGGACGTGCAGGCTGCTGCGGCGCAGTGGGGGCTCTCTGGGGACTGCTTTGACCAGGCTGCTGCCCCGGCGGTGCATTGGTAGGGGCTGGTGGAGTAACGGTGCCAGCTATATTGATGCGATCGCCCACCTTCAGGTAGGGAGCGCCTTTCACCACCACAGCATCCCCAGGCTGCAGTCCTTGTCGAATTTCAACCCAGTTTCCCGGCAATACTTCTCCGGTTTCAACGGACACTGACTCTACCGTTCGGTCTTGCTTGACCCGATAAACGATGGAGCTGCCATCACTTTGGGGCAATACTGACGCCGTGGGAATCGCAAGTCCCTGACCCATGGACGTGGCCACTTCTCCGCGCAAAAACATACCTTTACGTAGGCCAGCAGGCGATCGCAAGGCCACCTTCACCGTTGCCTGGCGAGAGGTGGGATCAATGACCGGATCAATTTCCCGCACTTGTCCCACCATCTGCAAATTTCGATCTGAGTCGGAGGTGACCCGCACCGGCAGTCCCGGGCGAATGCGACTGATTTCCGTTTCCGGCACCGTCAAATACAGCTCGACGACGCCCCCTTCAATAATGGAAAACAGCTCTGCGTCATTACTAATTAGGTCGCCCACTTTCACTTGGCGAGCCGACACCACGCCCGTTGTGGACGCCACAACCCGCGCTTGACGAATTCTGACGCCCAATTCCTGCACCTGCGCCTGGGCACGGAACAGTCGAGCTCGGGCTTGGGCAATTGCCTCCTGGCGAGGACCCCGCTGCAGCTCCACAACCCGCACTCGCGCCTCTGTTAATACTGATTCCGCCTGGTCACGCGCTGCCTTTGCCCGTCGAGCCTGGGCTCGAATCTCCATTAGACGATCATTGGAAATGGCCCCCTCTGCTTCCAGGGCAGCGTTATCCTTAAGCCGCTCTGTGGCGAGTTCCAGTTCCGCGATCGCCTGCTCTAGCCCTGCGATCGCCTGCTTTTCCCGTTGTTGCGCCTGAGCAATTACCTCCGGACGCGTTCCCCGCTCCAATTCAGCGAGGGCAGCCCGTGACTCCTCCAGAGAAGCCCGAGCCTGAGCTAACTGGGTTCGCAAGATTGAATCGTCCAGCACTGCCATGGGCTGGTTCGCCTGGACCGACTGCCCTTCAAATACCAGAATGCGCATCACCTGAAGTCCCG
Source organism: uncultured cyanobacterium (assembly GCA_937883785.1). Taxonomy (GTDB): domain Bacteria; phylum Cyanobacteriota; class Cyanobacteriia; order CACIAM-69d; family CACIAM-69d; genus CALGDE01. Next base: position 687 of record CALGDE010000155.1, on the reverse strand, counting down.
TTGCCTGAGACTTAACCGGCACTAGCTCGCGGGCTTCCACTGTGCCGGTTGCGCTGAGAAACTGGCGGATTTGAGCCGGTTGGGCAGGGGCGATGGTGACAGACTTGGCTGCTCCCGCTTGCTCAGCTTGTTCCGCGGCGACGGCGGGATCATTGCTATCACTGCCGTCTTGCTCCCCGCTGGCTTGGCTCAGCCAGATACCTGCTCCCAGGCTGACAACAATGCCCGCACCAAATCCCAGCAATATGACTCGAGAGCTGACCCAGCCATCATTGCCCAAACGGAGTGCCTGCCGCAGGTGTCCATTTTGCAAACTCCAGCGGCGTAAGCTTCGCTTGCTCGGTGGACGCTTCACTAAGGATTTGGACGGCTGGGACGGATGCTCAGTGGGCTCAGGGGACATAGTTTTCGCCGGAAGTTTTTTGGCAAGCTTTTGGGCAAAATTTGGGCGATTGAATATGAAGAATCATTACTTTTTGCCTATATCAAGAGTAGCTCAAGGGCTGAAATTTGCGATCGCCTATTGACGCTGTCATCGGCAGAAGCTGCAAAATCAAGGGACTCAAAATTTTGACTTCTTGCCTTTCTTCGTAAGGCTTAGACGCCTCAAAACGTAAAGCTTCTAGAGACAAATCATACGAAATCCGCTTTTTCAACCCCAAATTGAGAGTTATGCAGGCCACCAAT
>CALGDE010000154.1 GCA_937883785.1 uncultured cyanobacterium | reverse complement strand
ATGGCGATTCTGCATTGCGCGGTGCTTCAGATTTACTTTATAAACTAGCTCTAAGGAAGGGATACCTGCTCACCACAATCTTTTAGACGCTTACTGGGGGGATATTGTTGGAGGAACATTTCCCTGGAAAGCGGGCGATCGCATCCTTAAGTTGGATATTCACTTTGATCAGAGTGTGTCCAACTCTCTTCTCGGCGACCAGTTAGAAACGCTGCCTGTTTCCTTTACTAGCCTTCTTCAAAGTTCCCGACCCGGTCAGTCTGACTGGTGTTTTCGGCAGTTAAGTGCCACTACGCCAGCGATGCAATCAGCTCTCCATCAAATGCTGCATTGTCCCTATCAAGGAGCAACCCGTTGGATCTATTGGGAAAGTAAGGTGCTGGAGCTACTGGCGCTCCGGCTGGAGGAAGTTAGACAGCCTAACCAACGCACAGTGACCAAACGTGCTTTGAAGCCCGATGATCTGGACCGGATTCACTGCGCGCGCGAGATCTTGCATCAGCGAATTATCGATCCACCGTCGCTGATGGAGTTGGCAAGGCTGGTGGGGCTCAATGATTACAAGCTTAAGGTGGGCTTTAAGCAGATATTTGGAACTACGGTATTTGGGCATCTAAAACGATACCGGCTGGAACGGGCGCGGCAATTATTGCAGGAGCGACAAATTTCCATTGCTGCCGCCGCTGAGTCCGTTGGCTATAGCAGTCAAGGACACTTTGCCGCCGCATTTCGTAAACAGTTTGGGATATATCCCCGAGAAGTTCACCAATAAGCCCAGTCAATTTTGAAAAAGATCCGCCATGGAATGAAAAAAGATCCGCCGTGGAATGAATGGGGATTATGGCTCACTGTAAGGTTCTTCTCAACTGAGAACTAATTTCAATTGTGGTGTGAGCATGGGCAGTTTCAAGATTTTTTATTGGCTTCTAGCAACGGGAGTCCTAACCGTAGGATTATTGCCAGCAGCTCAGGCACTGCCTGAACGTCAGGACTATCGAGATGACTCTAGATCTGCCGCCGGTGTTGGCGAGGCAATGTTACTGGTCCGCAGTGAAGTATCCATTGAATCTGATATTCCTCTTGAAACTGCTGCCAGCTATGACAGTGAACCAGGTGCGCTCTTGGAAAATAATCAAGAGCCAGGAGAGGGCTTGCTTTCACCACAGCTCACTGGTTCTGCGATCGCACTGGAAGAGAGGGTGCGAGAAGTAACCCAGTCTGAGTCAGCACCTATTACCACGCTGGATGAATGGCGCAATCGCCTTGCCCAAGCTCAGGTGAGAATTACAAACGTGCGGGTGGAGGAAACGGACGCCGGGCTACAGATAGTTTTGGAAACAGTGGGTGGCACGCCAAGGATTTCTGATCCGCGCACGGTGGGCAATGCGCTGGTGTCGGAGATTTCCAACGCCGAGCTGGATTTACCGGGGGGAGAAGATCTTGAAGAATTTGCTCCTGCCGATGGAATTGCGTTGGTGAGGGTGTCGAGTCTTCCGGGAAATCTGGTGCAGGTGTCGATTACGGGAAGTGATGCTGTGCCCCAGGCTCAAATGGGTACTGAAGGCAGGAACTTGGTGTTGAGCGTGGAGCCGGGAGTAGCTGTCGCTGCTGGTGATGGGGACGCAATTCAAGTACTGGTGACGGGAGAAGGGAACGAAGGATATGCTCCCTCTGACTCCACCACGGGCACAAGGACGGATACGCCCCTGCGGGATATTCCCCAGTCAATTCAGATAGTTTCTGATGATGTCATTGAAGATCAACAGTTGACTCGTCTCGATGATGCTTTGCGTAATGTCAGTGGTGTTTCGCAAAACAGTGCGGACCCCAGAGGTCAAAGATTTCAGGTGCGGGGATTTGACGGTGCTAATGTGCTGCGGGATGGTTTTCAGCTCGTTTATGGCGGTATTTTTGGCAACTCTGGGTTCCAGGAGCTGGTCAATCTTGAGCGAGTGGAGGTGCTCAAAGGTCCAGCGGCAATTCTTTATGGTGCTAGCCAGCCGGGAGGGGTGATTAATTTGGTCACAAAGACCCCCTTAAGCGAGCCGTTCTATGAGCTTGAATTCACTGCGGGCAATCGAAATTTGATTGAACCCAGTATTGATTTATCTGGCCCTTTGACGGCAGACGGTCGGCTTCTCTACCGACTCAATGCCCTTTACCGGCGGGAAGACTACTTTAGAGATTTTGATACGCCGGTGGAGCGCTTTTTTATTGCGCCAGTCTTGCAGTGGAATATTAGCGATCGCAGCGACCTACTCATCAATTTTGAGTACTACCACGATCGCCGCCCTGCTGACCTAGGTTTGATCGCGATTGGAGACGGCGTGGCGGATATTCCCTTTGATCGCAATTTAGGGGAGCCCGAGGATGAACTAACGGCGGAGTCCGTCCGAGCCACCTATCGTTTTGAACATCGCTTGAGCGATCGCTGGAAGCTTAACAATGCGTTTAGCTTTTACACTTACAACACCGTATTCCAACCCAATAACCCCCTAGGCTTCGACGAAGAAACGGGCATCCTGGAACGTACTTTTACGGAGCAAGACTCTCCCACCACCAACTACGAAGTTCAGCTCAATACTACTGGCGAGTTCAATACGGGCCCGATTAAGCATCGGCTCCTTGCGGGAATTGACTACCAACATCGTTTTGGTCCTTCCACGGAGCGGGGAAGAGATCCTGACGGTTTTACCTCGATCAATATTTTTGACCCGGTGTACGGTCAGGTGCCTCGACCGGACCCCGACGATTTGCCCCTTTCTTTCGATGGAGACCTGCAGCAAAACCGTCTGGGGGTATTTATTCAGGATCAAATTGAAGTGCTAGACAACCTTAAAGTTTTGCTGGGGGTTCGCTATGATGCCGTTTGGCAAGACACCCTGTTCCGCCCCGCGTCCTTAACACCAGACGGCGCAAACAGCTCTCTACTTATTGATGACGTGTCCCCTCGAATCGGGATTGTGTATCAGCCCACTGACGAACTATCCCTTTACGGCAGCTTTAGAGCTAGTTTATAAAGTAAATCTGAAGCACCGCGCAATGCAGAATCGCCA